>NZ_JBYLHY010000001.1:289313-604222 GCF_057749925.1 Paenibacillus sp. sgz302191 | reverse complement strand
CTTCTTTTGTTCATCAGGAGTTAATTGGACGGCATACTCTCGTTTTTTCATAGTCGATTCCTCTTTTTTCTTCGACTATATCATAATTTCCACATATTGACTATTTTAAATCTGATGCTGTACTAGTCCTGCCTGTGATCATGGCAGTAACTTGTTATAACTTCGCTCTTGAGAAAAGACTTTATAATTACGCTCCCTACTTTATTATGTTCATACTAGTGGCTTATTTAGGTCAGTTTAAAAGTTATGAATTTTTTGATCAATTGCTTGGAAATAATATCAGTGACCCTGAAGATAATCTCTGGGCAAGTTCTGTTTTTCAGTTCAATTTAGTTTTTTTTATTTTATTAGCTAGTGTCGCTCAGATCTCTTTATTTAGAGAATACCGAAATTCAAAAAGTTTATAACAGAATTAACTATGGGGTCAACAAATTAATTAAAAGCACGAATTTATCCTAAGGGAGAAGGAATAATGGATGATTATTGAAATGGCACCGTCCAAGGATTTAGATAAGATTTGTAGTATTGATTTCATAGTTATTGGGAATCGAAGTCGGACAGAGTACCTGGCGAAGTCAATCGAAAATAAAACATGTCTTATTGCGTCAATTAATGAAAATAGAGCAGGGTTTGCAATATTTGATACTTCGTTTTTTGGCCATTACTTTATTTCATTAGTAATTGTAAACCCAGAATACAGAAGACGGGGAGTCGCAAAAAGCCTTATAGAATACATAGAAAATATTTGTCCAAAAGAGAAATTATTCACATCGACTAATGAATCAAATAAAGTAATGCAGTTGGTCTGCGAATCGCTTGGATATGTAAAAAGTGGCATTATTGAGAACCTCGATGAAGGTGACCCAGAAATAATTTACTTCAAACGTATGCGATAAGGCTTATAAAAGAGCAATTTAAAACAGGTTTCAAGGAGGAAAAGGACAATGTCTATGATAGGAAATTTCAAACAAGTATCATCTGAGTTTTTGGAGGAAATAAAAAAAGATCCTTCAATATTAGAATCAATAGTTTATTCAGCTGAAGAGGATAATAATGATTCAAATATCGATAAGGCTTGGCATGGAATACATTATTTGCTTACTGGTACTGCATGGGAGGGTGAACCTCCATTAGCTAATGCAATAATGGGGGGAACTGAAATTGGTGAAGATTTGGGATATGGAGCAGTTCGTTATTTAATACCTGATGAAGTGAGAGAAGTAACAGAAGCCTTATTGAAGATTTCAGATGAGGATTTGAAAAATAGATTTAAGCCAGAGGAAATGAATAAACTAGAGATTTATCCATCAATTGACTGGGTAGAGGAAGAATTTGGTTATTTATTAGGTTATTTTGAAGAACTTGTAGCTTATTATAATGACGCTTGTGATAAAGGAAATGTAATGCTCATTTATATAACTTGATTCTTTTACATAAAACATGGAATTTATAGTATGTAAACCTTAATTAACTGGATGAATTTGGTATAGCATATAGAACATAGGTTCCTACGATTATTTTCCTTAATTTGAAAGGTGATGATATTAATGTGGAAGAAAATTGAATGCGTAGCAATTTATACAGAGAGCATTGAAAAGTCAATAGAGTTCTACCAATCGTTAGGTTTAATAAAGACTTGGGAGACATTCTCAGATGAAGGAAAGAGTTACAAACTTATTGGTATGAGGTATCCTGACGGAAATTCTGAGTTGGTTCTAAAGAATGACCCGAATCGTAAATTTGCTGAAACAGAGATTATGGTTGATGATGTTCTTGTGACCTATGAATCACTAAAATCAAATCCAGAAGTGCAATGGATTCGCACCCCATTCCGTAACCCTGTTGGGGGACACGTAGCTGTAATGCAAGCACCAGACGGGAATGTATTCGTATTAGTTGGGAAATAAAATCAGCACAAACGGAGGTAGCTAAATCCAATAAAAGAGAAGTTTCATTAATCGAAGACTCTTTCTGGGCCTACTGTAGGAGTCATGAGAATTGCTTGCATTCGTTCAAGCAAAACAATGCAGGAGGACTTTATGAATAATAAAAATATAATATTTTACGGCTGCTGCTGTAGGGGATATCAAATATATATGGTGATTCATTTAAATTGAAGGGTTTCAAAAATAACTTTTCAAATTGGGGAATAGTACATAAACCCATTTATTCATTGGCCTATGTTTTTTTTAATGTTTCAGTATATAGTATTTTTGATCTGAAAAGCCGCAAGTTTCCCCGATTTTGGAAATATTTTAAATTAACTTATCATTTTGAGATACCAGTTACTTGGCTTGACGATCCAATCAATATGAACATGATATTAATTTATAAAGCAAAGCATGAAAAGGTATTGAAAAGATAATTTCATGTGCGTGGAGTGAAAAGAGAGTGGATGAGTGGACTACTAAGGTTGAAATAGATAAAATTATTTATACGATTACTGCGAATCGCGTATATTGCCCAACAATTGATGATTTTTATTTTGAGGTCAAGATTAGAATTATTTCTGAGATTTTCTACACTTCTGAAAAAAATCTTTATTCAAAAAATGAAGTTGAGAATTGGATCAGGGAAATATTAAATTGTGAAGGAAGAGAGTTTGATTGGGTAGCTAGTACATAAAATAAATTGTTGCCGCGGCCTACGAAGTGAGGGTGCGATGATAATTTTATGGGAGAAGAAAGTAATGAATAATAAATGTAATTTAAAATGGGCTGATTTAAGCGATTCAGTTAAAACGATAATAGAACACATTGATATTAATTGTTGTGATGAAGATTTTCAAGTTGGAACTAAGTTAAATATACCGTATTTTAAAGGGAGATTAACTCAAGAAATGGCAGATGCAATTCTCGAATATCAATATTCAACTGAATATTTAAACGAAAACTGTTATTCTGCCGAGCTACAAGATGGTGTAATGATGATAAAGTTCGTTAAGATTTCAGAGAGACAATGAAACAAATATTTTATTGGAAGCATGGGACGGTATAGATGGTAAAACTACTCTTTCTTTGCAGTAGAAATAAGTGGCGCAGTTTGACTGCCGAAAAGATTTTTCAGGGAATTAGTGGATACGATGTTAGATCAGCAGGAACAGAAGAAAATGCACGAATTAAAGTTACAAGTGGACATGTCGGTTGGGCTGATATTATCTTTGTAATGGAGAAGAAGCATGTTCGCAGGTTAAGAGATAAATTCTACAATGAAATCTCTAGTAAGAAATTAATCTGTTTAGATATACCTGATGATTATCAATTTATGGATGAAGAACTTATTGAAATTCTTAAGTCTAGAGTATCGGAATACATCGATGTTCCAGATTGATTGAGATAAAATAATACTTTCATTGTTTAACGAGCAGGTGAATGATAAAGGATTGATCAAGGAGGTGTGTAGAATGAGTTTTATGGAAATAACAAAACAAAATATTGATCGAGAACACATTTGTTGTGCATTAGGAGCCAGCCAGTACGAAAAAGCCGTGCTTGAAAAGAAACAGTGGCTTAAGGATCGGATGGAAGAAGGGTTAACGTTTTATCGTTTAAATGAACGTGCAAAGGTATTTATAGAGTACCTTCCAGCGGAAAAAGCGTGGATACCAATCAAGGCACCTAACTACATGTATATCAATTGTTTATGGGTTTCTGGAAGATATAAGAACAGAGGATATGGAAAACAATTATTAAATAAATGCAAGGAAGATGCAATGGCGTCTGGAATGGATGGCATTGTACATATTGTTGGGAAGAAGAAACTTCCTTTTTTAAGTGATAAGCGATACTTTGAATACATGGGTTTTGAAGTGGTGGATGAATCAGAGCCTTACTTTGATTTAATGGCATTGAGATGGAATGATTCTGCCGCTACCCCATCATTCAACATCTTTTCACAAGCTTCTATTACCAATGGAGTTCTGATCTACTATACAGCACAATGTCCATTTGCTGTTGGCGTATTAGAAGAACTAAAGGAAGTTGCAACTAATGGAGGAATTAATTTTTATACTTACTGTTTCCAAACTAGGGAAGAGGCTCAAAAGGCACCAAGTGCATGGACAACTTTTAGTGTTTTCTATAATGGAAGATTCATCACACACGAGATATTGAGTCCTAAAAAATTTGAAAACCTTTTAAAAGAATTAAAGTAAGTTATTTTGAACAGGTGCAACATTTTAGTGATAAAACAATTCTTTTATCATATAAAAGTGAGATGGCTTCAATGAGACACATGTCGAGTGCGTGGTAAGGATATATTGGGAAGATTAACTGAATAGACTATTAGGTTGTGAAGCACTCTTGATCGCAGAGAGGGCTATATTGAGGGGGTTAAATAGTAGTTTATTAAACTTCACTCCAAGCGAGTTGACACTCTCTTGGGACTTCTTTTATCCGCCGCTGTACCTCACTACAATGGAAATAACCGCTAGTAATGTTTTCGGTGATAGTACCCCATGCAAAATATCCATTCGCCTGACCTTGAGAAAATGGACAAAGGTGTCACGCTGTCTAAGGACGATTTGGTTACACAGCGGGATTTGTTAAAAATACAATATTGGAGGAATCTGTGTTGAAAGTTTATATCTATTGCGATAAATGTAACTATAAGACCAAAGAGCATGATGTAATGTTCTTGGCAATAGCAGAGGCTATTAAACAAGGGGCAACATATACTTACAAACATAACAATGATCGCTGTCCAAAATGTGGAGCGAAAAATTCATTAAAACAATCAAATTAATTTGACCCTAGCATACCATATTTACTCAGCCCTCCTGATCACAGAGAGGGTTATTTTCTATTCGCAAACGAGAAGATCACCCTTCTCTCGCCGGCGCATTTTGTTTTACCCTGAAAAGCGGACTGGAGATTGAGGAAATCATCGAGTAGTCTACAGTCTCAAGCAGCCGATTGCTGATATTGAACAGCCTCCTCCCATTCCATCACTATCACTAAAGCAGATTCATCTACTTGGCTTTTCAAATTCGGCAGTAATTTCGATGATTTCTCGATTATTGGAATAATGTGTTCCTGCTGCTCAACGATGAGCGATACATCATCAAACCTCTGACGCAAACCTTTAACAATCCATCCCAGCCAATCTTCCATGTGCCTCTCCCCTTCCCTTCTTCGAGTGTGTGTATGTTAACTCTAACGGGAGGGGATGACAAGTTCATTTTAATTCGATACTAAAGCATTTTTCGTTGGATTTAATGGTATAATGTACCAAGTTGGATTATGAGGGAAATGCTCATCGCTTGGAGGTTGATGTATGTCTGAGGACTTTTATTGTGAAAAGGTATTGAACGGCAAAACAGAAGTTGAGAAGGTTTTAGAGACGGATCATGTACTTGCTTATCATCATACTCGCCCTTATTACCCTGTTCATATCGTAGTAATTCCGAAAAAGCATATTCCATCATTAATTGCGCTTGAAGATAGTGATAATGCTCTTTTGTTAGAGTTGTTGGAGGTAATCAAAAAAGTGGCGGCAGATGTAACAAGCAAAAATGGTGCTTGTCGTGTGCTAACTAACCTTGGTAAGTATCAAGATTCCAAGCATTTGCATTTTCATATAGCTTTCGGGGAGCCATTAAGATAGCAACGAAAGAATGATTTTAATTGAATGAGGACTTGATTTGAATGTCTTTTTCGTATTTTCAATAATATGAGAGTATATTAATGCACTAAATGAAAGCATGAATTTATATAACAGGAAAGTTCATTTAAACATAAAGTCCCCATAGGAAGCAGCCAAAAAATCCAATAAAATGGAAATGTTGAATACTAAAATTGGGGGTAAATAATGAGTTCAACTACAATCAGTATAGATAATGTGTCTTTCCGCCTGAAAGAAAATCATGATTTTGATTGGCTGGCATCACTTGGCGAAGTATTTACCGTATTTGACGAACAAGATTCAGGGAATATATGCTTTGGTGTCAAAAGACACGGTATAAAAAAGTTTGTTAAATATGCCGGTGCAAGAACATTAGAGTATTCTGGCGAACCGCAAGAAGCAATTGAACGCCTAAAACATGCAACTTCTCTTTACCGGGAATTAAATCATGAAAACTTAGTCAAATTATTTGACTTCTTTGAAGTAGGAGATGGCTGCGCTGCTATTTATGAATGGTTTGACGGGGAATGCCTCCACCCGCATTGGTCTTTTCCGCCACCTGCAAAGTATGTTCATCCCGAGTCCCCTTTTTTTCGTTACAAACAATTACCAATTGAACTACGATTACGATCTTTAGATAGCATTTTTTCTTTTCATGTTCATGTTGAATCCAAAGATTTTGTTGCGGTTGATTTTTACGACGGCAGCTTGTTATACGATTTTAAAAACAACATAACGAAAATTTGTGATATAGATTTATATCAGAGAAAGCCATATATAAATTCAATGGGTAGGCTTTGGGGTTCGTCAAGATTTATGTCGCCAGAAGAATTTGAACTAAATGCAGTAATTGATTCAAAGACGAATGTTTTTAATATGGGTGCCGTAGCTTTCTGTCTTTTAGGTGGGGAATTAGATCGCTCATTTGAAAAATGGGAAGCAGGGAAAGAACTTTATGACGTAGTAGTACAGGCAGTGGAAACAAGTAGAGATAAGAGGTATTCATCCATTTCTGAATTCTATTCTGCGTGGGAATATGCACTTAAAAATCGAAATAGATAAAAGAGCAATTTTATAAATACGGGAGCAAACCAAATATGTTTAAATCCATTTAGTTGGCGATCACCTGGGAACAGCTCGCCCTAGTAAATAGCATGCGGAAACTAAGAATTGGCGGCGCTTGGGAAGACTATCCCTGCACCGCCATTTCACGTTTTCGATCCCATAATAGATTTTTGACGACAGAGATCAAAGGAATCGAATCGATCTTTGTCGAAAGTAAAAACTAGATTGGTGTCGATTTTCGGCGAATGAACAAATAAGGAGAAGAGTCCTGATGATTCGTGTGCTTCTTATAGATGATGAAGAAGATGCGCTGGATTTATTGGAAATTTTGCTTGAACAAATAGGAAATGTCAGGGTCGTCGGTAAGTATATCAATCCGATTGAGGCGATTGAAGCTTTAGGTAAATCTCCAGTCGATGCCCTGTTCCTCGATAATCAGATGCCGGGGATGAAGGGGACGGAAGCGGCAAGGAAAATCAGGCAAACGATGCCGCAAATGCCGATCGTGTTCACAACGGCGTATGCGGAGTACGCAGTAGAGGCGTTTGATATTCAATCGACCGACTATCTGCTGAAGCCATTTACGATGGAAAGGTTGCAGAACGCGGTCGCGCGCATTAGACAGTCCTTATCCGAGTCCGCATTTCGAGCTCTTCAGAACGCGAGCATCACCCCGACTGTTCATTGTTTGGGAGGCTTCCATATTTTATCGCCGGGAGACGGGAATAGGGTGCTTTCATGGAAAACGAAGAAGGAGAAGGAACTTTGCGCTTTTCTGATCCATCACGAAGGAAAGCCTGCCAGTACTGCATCGATCATTGAAGCGATATGGCCGGGGCACGATCTGAACAAGGCAAAGACGTATTTGTATACATGCCTTTCCTATTTAAGGAGAAGCTTGGAGAAAAATAATATCCCGATCCGTATAAACAAAGCCGATCACGGATTCGTAGCTGCATTGGACGGGTTGACGGTCGATGTAACCGAGTTCGAGCAATTGCTGAATAATACGGTACCCGAGGAGGAGATGGATGTACGGGTATACGACAAAATGAACCTGTTGTATAAAGGCGAATATATGGAAGCTTGTGATTTTACGTGGACGGCCGCCCGACAGATGGAGGTCAAAACTGCTTATATCCGCACGCTTCGCAAATGGTATGCACATTTCCGCAGTCAAGGCAATACTGCGCTTGCGGCCGACAGCATGCAGCGCATCTTGACGATAGCCCCCGATTCAGAGCTGGATGGACGCGAGTTGATCAAGCTGCACCTGGAGGCGGGCAATCGAAATGAGGCGTACCGTGTCTGCTTGCAGTTGGAGCAAGCGGTGCGTTACCAGCTGGCAGCCGAGCTGGAGGAAGAGACGCTTCGTCTGATCCAACAAACCAAGGACAAGGCCATATGGCAAGCCCGATGAGAAAAAAAGTTGCGGCGGCGCTTATCACGTTATCCTTGTTGATTGCAACCTATGGGATTCTGTTGACCTACTTCTCTTGGGATAAGAAGATAATGCCCGTAGCGGTAAACGGGGTCATGGACTTGCGCGAATGGCGATTCGAGGAGGACGGAGTCATCCGGTTGGATGGGCAGTGGGAGTTGTATCCGGACAAGCTGTTAACCGATCAGGACTTTATCTCTTCTGCCGCTGCAGGGGGATTAACGCCTGCGGTGATCCATGTACCGGGTTCATGGTCAACGTTGATGGATACGATTGGCATGGCGACCTATCGATTGCGGGTCCATATTGGCGATGCGAACGCGGTGTACGGATTGAAAACGGCGTCTATCCCCGTATCCAATCGGCTCATCGTTAACGGCCAAGTCGTCGGATCAAGCGGGAGTCCGGCCGAAAAGCACAATTATAAATCCTATAACAAGCCTTATGTCAGTTACTTCATGCTTCAGCCAGGCTGGAATGAAATTATGCTTCAGGTGGCCAACTATGAATTTTTTGCCAGCAGCGGGATTATCGAATCGCTTCTCTTGGGTAAAGCCGAGCAAATTGCCGGGCTTCGCGATAAAGCGATGGCTCATGATTGGATCGCGTTAACCGCCTTTCTGATCATGGGGTTATATTTTCTCGGACTATTCTCTCAACGCAGAAACGATCTTTCTCTTGCCGTATTTGGCATCGTTTGCGTATGCATCGCTATATTCACGAGCGTTAGTGGCGAAAGAGTGCTGTTCGAGGCGGCAGGTCCGCTTCCGTTCTGGCTTTCATTCCGCATCCAGATGGTTTCGGTAGTTGGCGTAGGCCTTGGATTTTTCCTTTACGTCTATACCGCTTTCCGACCCTACTGCTTCAAATGGCTTGTACGGGGCGGCCTGACCGCTGGAGCGGTATTTGCCGTGTTGCATGTCGGGTTCGTGAACCAGTTAACGACAGGGCCGATTCGCCAAATGACGTCGTTTTACGTCACCTTCTCCCTGCTGTACGCAACGTATGTATTCGTATTTGCGGCTCTCCACAAAGTGGCGGGCAGCCGGTATTTGGCCGTGGCCGCAATGGCTCTGAATGCGCTGGCGCTGAGCCAGAATTTGAACTTTTATTTCGGCGTGCCGATCTACTCGCTTCCGCCCATCGAGCCTTTTCTCGTTCTGCTGATGCTTGCCCTGCTAATGTCGCTCCGGTTCTCGAACGCTTTTCGTAAAATCGAAGAATTGTCCGGGCAATTGCTGCAAGCGGATAAATTGAAGGACGAATTTCTGGCCCGAACCTCGCATGAATTCAAGACGCCGCTTCACGGCGTGATGAATATTTCCCGGTCGATGCTGGACGATGCCGCTCAGCCGCCAACTGCCGAACAACGGGAGAAGCTGCAGTTGATTACCGACATTACGAGAAGACTTTCGCAGCTTGTTTACGATATCCTGGACTTGTCCAAGCTGAAGCAGGGCGAGCTCGGAATCGCTCCGGCGCCGGTCGACGTTCGTTCGGTCGCGGAGGTACAAGTGCGATTCTATTCCTATCTGTGTACGGAACGCCATATCCAGCTGGTAAATCATGTCCCTGCGCATTTGCCTTCAGCGCTTGCCGACGAAAGCCGCCTGAGCCAGGTGATCGGAAATTTGCTGGACAATGCAATCAAGCACACCGAGAACGGAAGTATCGTCGTAACGGGGACGGAGCGTGGCGGCAGGCTCGAAATTTCGGTGCAGGACACTGGAAAAGGCATCGAGCCGCACGACATCCCGTTCATTTTTGAACCGTTCAAATCTCTTGAGGGATCGCAGGGCCGCGGCTTCGGATTAGGCCTGTCTATCGCCAAGCAGCTGGTCGAGCTGCAGAACGGTTCGCTTTCGGTCGCTTCCACGCCGGGAGTCGGTTCGACGTTCACCTTCACGCTCCCGATCGCGGGAGAAGGAAGTGAAGCGATAGCGTCCCGGTCAGGCGCTCAGGTCATGCCCAAGGAAACCGAATATTCCTTTGCAACGCCTTACCATTCGAATAGCGACGGCAAGCATACGGTTCTCATCGTGGATGATCAATATGTCAACTTGAAAGTGCTGTTGGACGTGCTTCAAACCCTCGACTATCGCGTGATCGCCGTCAAGGACGGGTACGAGGCGCTGAATCAAGTGGATCAACCGGGCAAGATCGATCTCGTCATTCTCGACTTGATGATGCCCGGCATGTCGGGCTATGAAGTGTGCCAGGAGATTCGCAAGCGGTACTCGCTGCTGGAGCTGCCCGTCCTGATGGTGACGGCGGCCATTCAACCGCAGGATAAGGTAGCTGCCTTCCAGGCGGGAGCAAACGATTATTTGCCGAAGCCGTTCGATTTGGAAGAGCTAAAGGCCCGAATCGGCAGCCTGCTGGCGATGAAGGAATCGCTCGGCCGAGCGGTCCACCTGGAAGTGGCGTTTCTGCAATCGCAGATCAAGCCGCATTTTCTGTATAACGTGCTGAACAGTATTGTGGCGTCGAGCTATACGGACGTGGAACGCGCGCGAAAAATGATTGCCGATCTCGCCGATTACTTGCGAGGAAGCTTCAGATTCAGCAACGCGGAGGGACGCATCGGGTTTGCCGAAGAATTCAGCCTGATTCAAACGTACGTCGATATTGAGCGGGCCCGATTCAAAGATCGGATTCGCTTCAAATATGACATCGCAGAGGCTGCCTATAGTTTGCGGATACCTCCGCTTTTGCTGCAGCCGCTTGTAGAAAATGCGATCCGGCACGGCATCGGCGATCGAATGGAAGGAGGCACGGTGACGATGACGGCGCAAGAGTCGGATGGACAGTGGAGATTTACCGTGGCCGACGACGGCGTCGGGATCGCACCGGAGCGGTTGAAGTCGCTGCTCGATAGAGCCGAGACGATTGAGCCGCAAGGAGTAGGCCTGCTGAATATTAACAAGCGGTTGAAATACGAATATGGGATTGCGCTGGAACTGACAAGCGAGGCGGGACGCGGAACGAAGGTCACCGTGCGCCTCCCTGCCTTTTCGGTTTAACGCTTTATACGAATAAACGATTGAAATTAACAGGTTCTCATCGATTGACGATGGGGCCTGTTATTGTATTTGCGGAAATTGTCGATTTTTAAGGTTTCTTTAAGGTGTCATCGGATATGCTGAGCTGGAATATGAGAAGTGAGCAAATGAACCATGCTCAGGAAGGATGATGCAGATTGATTTCGAAATTCAGAAAAACGGTATATGTTTTTCTAGTCGTCGTGCTTATGCTGCCGATGCTATCCAGCGGCGGCGGAACGGCCTGGGCGGCAACCGATTGGGAGCAGGCAGACGGAGGCGGAACGAACGGGTTGAACGCGAATCCGTTACAAAACGCATATTCCCCCAGTCTGGCTGTATTCAACAATGAATTATATGCGGCGTGGTATGAATTGAACGGAAACGCTCAGCAGATTCGTGTTAAGAAGTATAACGGCAGTACGAGTTGGACGATCGCTGACAACGGCAGCGGTTTGAACATGAGTTCAACCCAAATTGCATCCAACCCTAAATTGGCTGTATCAGGCAACGTTTTGTATGCGGCGTGGACCGAGTATAACGGAACCGCCAGTCAGCTTCGCGTTAAGAAGTATAACGGTGGCACGGGTTGGACGAGCGTTGACGGAGACGGTACAGCGGGCTTGAACGTGAATGGGACTAGAAATGCCTACAGCATCAGTCTGGCTGCATTCGACGGCGCATTATACGTGGCATGGTATGAGCATAACGGAACCGCCAATCAACTTCACGTCAAGAGGTATACCGGCGGCTCGAGTTGGACGAGCGTTGACAGCGACGGGACGACCGGCTTGAATGTGAATCCGACGCGGGACGCAAGCAGTCCGACGTTGGCTGCGACGAAGGATGCCTTATACGCGGCATGGATTGAATTTAACGGAACCGCTAGTCAACTTCGTGTCAAGAAATATAACGGTTCGAGTTGGACGAGCGCTGATGGCGGTACGGTTGGCTTGAACGTGAATCCATCACAGAGTGCAAACAGTGCAGCATTGGCAGTCGTTAACGATGTCTTGTATGCGGCATGGACCGAACATAATGGCACCTCTTATCAACTTCGCGTCAAGAAGTATAACGGCGGTACGAATTGGACGAGCGTTGACGGCGACGGCACGAACGGATTGAATGTGGATATTTCACAAACGGCAGAGCGCCCTGTTCTGGCTGTATCTAACAATGACTTATATGTAGCATGGAATGAATATAAAAGAGTCACGGATCAATGGGGGATGCCTAGTTCCACACCTTATCAACTTCGCGTCAAGAAGTATAACGGCGGTACGAATTGGACGAGTGCAGATGGCGGCGGTACGACTGGATTGAACCTGAATGCCGCTAAAGGTGCAGCTTCTCCAAGTCTGCCTGCATTCGGCAGCAGTTTATATGCGGCGTGGCAGGAAACGAACGGAACCGCTAATCAAGTCCGCGTGGCGAAATATAAGACCGCCGCACCTCCGACATTGGATGGAGTAGGCACGATCGAAGAACCTTGGGAAATTAAGAGCGAGGGCGATTTGGCTTTAATCGGAACGGATGCGTATCCATTAACCGGCAACTATAAGTTGATGAACCCTATCGAGCTCGAAAACGAATGGATTCCGATCGGTTTTGGGGCCAACGCCGGCTTCAGCGGAACGTTCAACGGCAACGGTCATAAGATCAGCGGTTTGCATATCAACAAGCCTGAGGAGGACAATATCGGCTTGTTCTCCAAAATAACCAACGGGCATGTATTCAATTTAACGGTTGAAACGGATTCGGAAATCGGGGTTATCGGCAAGGAAAATGTCGGTATCCTTGCGGGAACGGCCGAACAAACAAACACCGACCGACAAACCTGGATTTCTCTCGTTACGGTTAACGGGAATGTAACTGGAGAACTCAATGTTGGCGGTTTGGCAGGATTTGCAAAAGGGAAAAATATAATATTTGCTTACGATCATATGGCTACGGGTACTGTAAAAGGAATGATCTACGTTGGGGGATTGTTCGGAGGCTTGAGTCAGGGAATGATTTACAATTCGCATTCCGAAGCGTCAATCGAAGCCGGAGAGGGAATGGGTGGGCTGCTCGGGTTTGCCAAAAACTCGAGGATAGCCAGAAGCTATTCGACGGGGGCGGTGAAGGCGACAACGCCTCGCCGAGACATGATTGGCGGCCTCATAGGCAGTTCAGTTGAAAATGAAATCCAAACTTCGTATGCCGTCGGTGATGTGGCGGGCTCCAATTATGTCGGCGGGTTGATTGGATACTCCTCCAAGGACATGATTAAACACAGCTATGCCGCAGGCCATGTTGACGCAACGGGCGCTTCCCATGGCGGCTTAATCGGCTATAATAATGGTTCGAACTCAAATGTTACCGCGTCTTATTGGGATATGACAGTATCCGGCGAGGCGGACGGGGATGAATCCGATGCCCCTCTGTACGGCATAGGGCGAAGTTCGTATGAAATGCAGGATGTCTCTACATTCACATCGACATCAGAAATTGACAAAAAATGGGATTTTTGGCATGTGTGGTACATAAAAGCCGACAGTTATCCGCAGTTATACGGCGGCATGGACATCAGCTTCAAAATAAGTCCACAATACGTGTCTGATCGGCAATCGCATGTACATGATATTACGATCAATACGGGTTCCAATTATGCAGCTCCGGGCCAGATGATCAGTGTCTATCATGTAACGGATGACGGCGACGAATTGGTCGGTACTTTTACCTCCGGCAAGCGAGCATCCCTGCCGTTCACGCTGGATACGACCGGGTTGAACGATGGATCGTTGAAATTGGATGGCTATTACTTGGTAGATCAAACCGGCAACAAAACGAGCGTCTTTTATCCCAGCATTGGAGTAGACAGCACGTCGCCTACTTGGGGAGACGGCGCTGCCATAACCGAGAATGAGACCGGCGGCAACGTCGTTTTGTCCTGGAATGACGCCATAGACACGGGCAGCGGTGTTGCTTACTATAATCTGTATGTCAACGGAGTAACTAACCAAGTTTACGGTACGTCTTATACTGTAACCGCCCCTTCTACACCCGCCATTTATGAAGTCGAGGCAGTAGACTGGGCGGGGAATAAGAGCACCAAGCTTTCCATCGGCAGAACGGCTTCGACAACGACGATCTCAGGTTTAGCTAACGTTACGATCGGTCAATCGCCTTACCCAAATTATACCGTCGCGGTCACGGGCGCTCCCTCCCACATGCAAGGTATGGGTTATGTGTATGGCGGAACAATAGCCATTTACGTGGACGGGGTTTTACAGCAGGATGGCGTGCCGATATCTGCGCCATTAACCGGAGTGTCTCCATTCTACTCGTTCTCCTATACGAATTTGATCGAAGGCGTTCATACGATCAAAGCCGTTTATTCCGGGTACACGGGTGATTTCCACGGGACGAATTATGCCGTACAATCGAGCGAGGCATCCTTCCAGGTAACGGTTTCAAGCGCGCCCGCCGGAGGAGTACCGGGTGCGCCAACCGGCTTGGTCGCTACGCCGGGAGATCAAGAAATCGACTTAAGCTGGAATCCTATTGCGGAAGCGATGGGCTACTATGTTTACATGGGGACAGCGCCGGGTGTCAACTCGGCCAATGCCGAAAGACAGGTGACGGTTACCGGTGCTACCTACGGGATGACCGGATTAACGAACGGCACGACTTATTATTATATCGTTACCGCTTATAATGGTGCGGGAGAAAGTGCCGCCTCCGCCGAACAGAGCGCTACTCCGCAGTCAGCGGGCGCGCAAGCTTCCGCTACGGCGTTGACCGCCGATCATACGACAATAAAGGTCGGCGAGCGTATCACGTTCTCGGCAACAATAACGGGCGCGCCGGAAGCCGAAATCCTGTCCGAAAAATATTATGCGGGCAATGTAACGTTCAAAGTCGACGGTACAGCCGCGCAGACAACCCAATTGGGTTCCAGTCCTGTTGCCGTGTATTCCACGAGCGGTTTGACGCTAGGTACTCATACGATCGAGGCTGTCTATAGTGGATTCGACGGAGAATTTCACGAGGAAGATTATAACGTTGCGGGAAGCAGCGCCTCCATTGTCGTGACGGTCAAGGAGGCGCAATCCAATAACGGAGGCGGTGGCGGTGGCGGAGACACTTACCAACCGACGACTCCGACCCCCGAAACGACGGACAACGGCGTAGACATCCTGGTTAACGGAAAGGCGCAAAATGCCGGAACGGCAACGAAGAGTATGCATAACGGCCAAAACGTGACCACGATCGCGATCGATCCGAAGAAGCTGGCGGACAAGCTGAAGGCCGAAGGCAACGGGTCGGTCATTACGATTCCGGTGGCTGCCGGTCCTGACGTCGTAATCGGCGAACTTAACGGACGAATGATCAAGGATATGGAAGCCAAGCAAGCGGTGCTGGAAATCAGGACGGACCGCGGGACGTATACACTGCCGTCTCCGCTGATCAACATCGACGCGATTTCCGGACAGGCGGGCAAAACGGTTGCGCTGGAAGACATCAAGGTGCAAGTCGAAATCGCTGCATCGACGGCGGATAAGGTTAAAATGGTGGAGAATGCGGCTGCGAAAGGCACATTCACGCTTGTCGTGCCGCCGGTTGACTTTACGGTTCGCGGAATTTATGGCGATAAAACGATTGAAATCGACCGATTTAACGCCTATGTAGAAAGAACCATCGCGATTCCGGATGGCATCGACCCGAGCAAGATTACGACGGGAGTGATCGTCGACCCGGACGGAACATCACGCCATGTTCCGACAAAAATCGCCGTTATCGACGGCAAATATTATGCCAAGATCAACAGCCTGACAAACAGCATATATACGGTCGTCTGGCATCCGCTCGAATTCGCCGATATGGCCAAGCATTGGGCGAAGGATGCGGTTAACGACATGGGATCTCGGATGGTTATTGAGGGGACTGGCAACGGCCTGTTCAGTCCCGACCGCACGATCTCGCGAGCCGAGTTTGCTGCGATTGTCGTTCGCGGTCTCGGGCTGAAGCTGGAAAAAGGGGCAACGACGTTCTCTGACGTGAAGGCATCGGATTGGTACAGCAGCGCGGTCAACACGGCTTATGTGTATCAACTGATTGGCGGTTTTGAAGACGGCACTTTCCGTCCGATGGATAAGATCACGAGGGAACAGGCGATGGCGATTCTCTCCAAAGCGATGAAGATTACAGGACTGAAAGCCAAGTTGTCTGTTCAGCAGGCAGATGCAACTCTTCGTATGTTTGGAGATGCGTCGGGGGTATCCGCATGGGCGCAAAACAGCGTTGCGGACATTATACAGGTTGGCATTGTATCCGGACGAAGCGCTGTTAGTCTTGCACCGAAGGATTACATGACCAGGGCCGAGGTTGCAACCATTATTCAAAGACTCTTGCAAAAATCTGATCTGATTTAGGTACAGAGGGGGCGTAGTTCGCCCCCTCTGTTTACTTTAACAGTAAGTAGATCGGCTGAAAAGGGTATTCCCGAACCGGAAGGATATGGCAAAACCCAAAAGACCTTACCGTTCTCAAATAAAGCCATTTCTTTTCAGCCCGATCGCTTCCTCCCACTCTAGCAAAACCACTAATCTTCTATAGTCCCTCTCCCCTTTCCCTTCTTCGAGTGGGGAATTTAATGGATATTTTAAAGCCGGGAATATATACTGAGGATGCGGGTATTAGTGACTAATCGTCTGAAATGATGAATGGATGTTTTATCTTTGAAAGAGTTCAAACAGTTGGTTTGTGAAGGAGAACGGCGCTTGAAATGATCGATAATCTGCTCTGTATTTCTATGTCTACACTTGAGATCGTATCTATATTTGCTTTTATGCTTTCTTTGTTTCGTTTCAAGCTTCTCCCTAATCTATTGCCGCTTCTTTATATAGCGATTCCGATGAGCATCGTTTCTTTATATATTCGACTTACACCTCCGCTGGAGTCCTTCAAACCCATGCTTATGTACTTATTGTTTTTCTTATCCGTAAAATTTTTATTTGGCCTTCGTATCTTGCCAACATTGCTCGTAACAATAGTAGGATATGTTGGATATGGATTTTTGCAAATCGCTCTCGTAAACCTTTTTGTTGCTGTAGAGATAATACCAATAGAAGATGTTACTAGAATTGGGTTTTCCAGTTTATTAGTACAATTTATCTCTATTGTCATTACTGCAGCAATTGTTATGAAAATTTCGCGGGAGAGATGGGGCTTTACATTTGTTGGTCAGCAGAAAATCGTTTTTAAAGATACGGTGCTGTATCGCATGATCATCATCAGTTTGCTTCTTTCAGCCACCCTTTTTTCTACAATGCTAAAAATAAATAATCTAATAATCGCGATGTTGGCACTTGCCGCTGATTTCTACTTCTTGCTTCTTTTTTTAATGAAGAAGGAGATTGAGGATTGATTTAGGAAAAGAAAACGATATTGAAGTGAGCAGGAAGCTTGATATAATAAAAATGCCTAATATGCCGGGAGGATCAAGTATAAGAAATGCTGCGGGAAGTAATGGGTTAAAATAAATATGTCGTAGTACAAAGGAGGCGATATTGCGTGCATTATGCATCATTAAATGAATATTTGCCGGAAATTGCCGACAAAGAAACCAGGTCGATTTGGCTAGATGCAGGCTCCACAAATAATGTTCCATCAGGACACTACGGGTTGGTGGAATATTATTGCAAGGATCCGAAATGTGATTGCAGAAGAGTGATGCTCCATGTCCTATCAGCGGAGAACAGAAGCTTAGTTGCAATCATTAATTTTGGATGTTGTTCGTAATGATGTTTTGAGAGACCATAACTATGTGAACAGACTCAAAAGACATTATAAGCTGTTTAAACGCCAGACCAAGATTCAAGATAATAACTCCGACAGTGTGAATGAAGTAAAGGCTTCAGTGAAGATCGGTCGCAATGACCCTTGTACTTGCGGAAGCGGTCAGAAATATAAGAAATGCTGCGGAAGGTAAAGTGAATCTGAATTAAGCCGAATATTAATCTCTACCTCCCCCATCACGCGGCGGAGTTTTTTTATGTATGTGAATACGCGTTTACAGAATTTTTTATTATAGCGTATAAATGTGGGTTATTTGGGAGTTAAGGCTATTTAGGCCAATGATCTAATGAGTTTGTTCTATAATGTGAGTTTTATCATACACGAAGCAGCTCATTAGCGACATCCGTAACGCGTTTCCAACGGTGAATTCCCCTTCTCATCTGGGGAAATTGCCCATTCTCCATGTATTCGACAAACACCAAGTTCATGGCTTCGTGATTTCAATGGAATGTTTGCACATTTCGCAAAATTTTTATGTGAAATTTGTCACAATCCCTTTGGAACAGTCATTTAAATCGAAATATGTAGACAACGCAAAGTCATAAGAACTAGTTCGAAGGACACTTCCACTTTTATCCATTTTATTTTATAATTTACAATAAGACGACTTGTACAGAGGCGGACACCTTACTGGAAAGGTGGAGGCTATGAGCATGGATATATTTCAATCTCTTTCAATCATGTTTGCATTTGGGTTGTTTATACTCACATTGCTAAGCTACATTGACAAGAGGAAATGATCTGAATTGGCAGGAAGTTTTGGTTTGAAACCATACTAATTAAATCCGCCAATTACAAGCCGCCGTACAGGTCAGGTCATCTTCTGTGATCTGACTCTTTTTTGTTTTGTAAACGACAACGGAAATTTGATTATAACTAATTTTTTCCTGTCATCTTGTCTTAAATTGGAGTAATCTTTAAATGGTGGCTACACGATTTTGGGGCTTAATTGAATGTTTCAGGGAGTGATGAGTTTGAATGTATCATTCGATATAGATAATCCTATGGCTCCTCCATGGCTAATGTATCCTTACATAGGAAGATACAGTATAGGCTGGAGAATGGGATATGGAGAGCATTATATTATGCAATTTGGAAAATGGTTTTCTACACTTAATATTGAGGAAAAGAATAAGTTTCGTCACATGTTTCCTCCTCCAAAAGGTTGGCTTGGTTGGTATGAAGAAGAATTTCTTGATGAAGACATTTACGATGATGACGGGAATTTGCTTTGGAATATAGATGGAAAACCAGCTTATTCCCTTGATTGGATAAACGAGAATTTACGGAAAGGTGAAAAATTTGAGTATTTGTTTTTCTGGGGGCACCAACCGAGTAGAGACGGTGCTATTACAAAAGCTTGTTTGAGCCAATGGTGGAAAGCGGAATTTGCTATTGACATAAATAGTTATTGCTGTATGGAGCAATATATGATGGCTGAGAAAGCAAGGCTTTTTGATGATGAAGAGATAGAAGCAAAAATTTTGAAGAACGAGAATCCGAAAGATATAAAGGAACTGGGAAGGAAAGTAAGAAACTTTAATGAAGCCATATGGTCAAGTAAACGATACAACATTGTTTTAAACGGTAATTTTGCCAAGTTCCTTCAAAACGAAAAGCTTATGCAATTTCTACTGGAAACAGAAAACAAAATATTAGTGGAAGCCAGCCCATATGATAGAATTTGGGGAATTGGCATGTCAGCCGAGGATAAGGGAGTTAACAATCCTTTTGAATGGAAGGGTCAGAACTTGTTGGGATTCGCTTTGATGGAAGTGCGGGATGAACTCAGGCGCATATGTCAAAATTATAACAAGGTAAAATGGCAAGAAATGCACCGGGAATTTGGCTAATATTGTGTGGCGGAGGAAAACATGCTGGGGAGCGGCCTTGAATCTCGGTGAAGAAGGACGGGAAAAGATTAAGGGAAACGATTTGAATTATTATGTAGATAAATTGAATAAAGTCAGAAATCGAACATTTGAATTATTCAAAAGCGTTGATGATGACTGGTTATATAAAGAAGAAAAGTTCTGGTATGAAAAACAAGCTAATCATTATTTTATGTGGTTTCACGTTTTTGAAGATGAAATCAATCACAGAGGTCAAATCAGAATGATAAAGAAGAGACTGAAGACATAACAAACTTCACGTGACGATCTGCGGCTGATAATTATATGGGACATGTGAATAGAGATTTAATGCAATAATACCATTTCATGCCACCACGCTTTTCTTGATCACCCATGCCTTCCTTCCACCTCTCAAATAAAGCCACTCTTTCTTTTTTAGCTGATTACTGATAATGATCTGCCTCTCACTCCAGCAATATTCCAAACAGATTCATCCGCTTGTTTTTGAACCTCTAACAAACCCTTCACAATCCATTCATGCCCATCTTCCATAGTGTCTCTCCCCTTCCCTTCTTCAAGTGTGTGTATGCTAATTTTGTTAGGAGGGGCTGGAAAGTTATTTCGTGAACTGTAGCTTTGGCAGGAGTTTAATGGATAATTTGATGTCGTGAATATATACTGAGGATGAGGGCATTAGCGATTATTAATCTGAACGAATGATTGTATCAATTCTTGTAATGGAAATGAGGGAACTACATGTCGACTTTATCTAAAGCAATTATTATTGCTACTCAGGCTCATGAAGGCCAAGTGGACAAGGGTGGAAATTCATACATACTGCACCCATTGCGTTTGATGCTGCTAGCCCCGGACAATGACTCCAAAATAGTATCCGTTTTGCATGATGCAATCGAAGATTCGGATGTAACGTTGGAACAACTTAAAGAAGAAGGATTTTCTAATGTTATTTTAGAAGCGCTTGATTGTCTGACCCGCAGAAGTAATGAGACTTATGAAGAATTCCTTCAACGAATAAAACCAAATCCTTTGGCGCGGTATGTGAAACTTTTAGATTTAGAAGATAACAGAGACGTTAGGAGAATTAAAAACCTTTCGGAAAAAGATTTTGAGCGATTAAAAAGATACAGTAATGCAGTAGATTATCTACTTTCTGCAACATAATCGATAATGAGGGGAATTGAATCTCATGCATTTTGGCAGATTAGAAGGCCTACGGATTAGTCTTATTCCTATGGAGTTAGCACATATTCAAAAATTGTACGAGTGCGCGTGTCATCCGGAAATATGGGCTCATTATCCCGCTGAAATAAAAACAATAGATGAGATGGAATCTTTTGTTACAAAAGCAATTAAGGGACGAGACAAAAAAGATCAATATCCGTTCGTCGTTTATGATAAAGAATTGAAAGAAGTCATCGGCTCTACGCGTTATCTGCGAATTTCGGATGAGAATAATAACTTGAGCATTGGATTCACTTGGTATACCCCCAAAGTATGGAAGACAAGGGTCAACACAGAGACCAAATATCTGCTATTAAACTATGCATTTGAATGCTTAAAAGTAGTGCGGGTAGAAATCATAACAACACCTGATAATATCAGGTCACAACGTGCAATTGAACGTATTGGGGCAATAAAAGAAGGACTATTCAGAAAAAAATATAACAATACCGACTACATCATTTATAGCATTATCGACTCGGAATGGCCTGACGTAAAGAAGCGGCTTGAAGGGTATCTCGATGATCATGAGGTGATTTTTTATGAAGGTGTACATTAGAAAAAGTTTTGATAACGAGATTGCAAGTCATAATTTTTATGCAGCTTTTGATGGATTTAAACAGATGGGATTTGAAATTCAATATTTTAAAAATATACATGAGCTATCTGATGATAAAAAAGAAGATATCATAGTCAGCTATGTTGATGATGTTCGAACAGCACTTTTTAAACATGGTATAGTCTCTCCTGAAATTGATTATCCGGAGGAATTAAACAACTACTTGGGCAGAAAGGTTTGGAAGTCCAAATTAAGTGTAATCGCAAATAACCCTGAGAACTGGAATGTATTTATTAAGCCTGTCGAGGATAAAAAGTTTACTGGCGTTGTAGTCAGAAGTACTAAGGATTTAATCGGATGCGGTACGTATGGCGAAGACCCGGAGATTTTATGTTCGGAGGTTGTAAATTTTGTAGCGGAATGGAGATGTTTTATCAGATACGGAAAAATATTGGACATTCGAAGGTACAGAGGAGATTGGAGAGCACACTTTGATTATAAAGTAGTTGAAAATGTGGTCTTGCAATTCAAATCTGCTCCCAAAGGGTATGCTATAGATTTTGGATTAACAGATAAAGGCGAAACATTATTAGTAGAAGTTAATGACGGGTACTCCTTAGGGCATTACGGATTATTTTCTTTGGATTATGCGAAGCTGTTATCGGCAAGATGGGCGGAGTTAACCAATACGACAGATGAGTGTAATTTTTAGCAAGAAAGGAGCAGTTAGATGAATCTTAATATGAAAGAAGCTATTGAGGTTCTGGAGCGAACGCCGCAAACGTTGGAGTATTTTTTATCGGGTTTGTCCGATGGATGGCTGCAATGCAATGAAGGCGAAGGAACCTGGAACGTCTCTGAAGTGATTGAGCACCTCATTGAGGGAGAGAAATTAAACTGGATACCAAGGCTGGAATTTATTTTGCAGGAAGGCGACAGCAAGCCCTTTCCCCCATTCGATCGTTATTCTCACTTAAATGAAAGCTCTGGAAGGTCGTTTGAACAAAAGCTGCTTGAATTCAAAACGATTAGAGCCTCGAACATAGCCAAGCTTAAGGATCTTATCGATCCTGAGCTGCATTTTGAATTGACGGGTTCCCACCCTGCGTTCGGTGTAGTGAAGTTAAGAGAGCTGCTCTCTACGTGGGTCGTTCATGATCTAACGCACATGGCTCAGATCGTACGGGTCATGGCTGAAAGGTACAGGACGGACGTTGGGCCTTGGATAGAATATTTAGGCATTTTGAAAAAGAAATGATGACATTCAGGAAAAAGATCAGATCCCGCATGCAGGCTTCACTGAAGCGGGGTTTGATCTTTTTTCATTGACGATCTCAGGGAATTTTCGACAAATTCCCCAACGTTTCTCTCGTTCCGATGCGAGATTTCATGATGTTGTGGTATAATTTTACTATTGTAACAATTGCAATGATCCCATAGGCCACAAGACCGACCAGCTATAGCCAGTACCCCAACCGATGGGGAACTATTTGGGAGATTGAATGGATGAACTTGCAAAAAGGACAAAAAGTCGATGTTACAAAACAATGGGGATTTAACGATATTTCTGTGCGGCTTAGTTGGAAATCAAGAAATCCGAACATGGAAGTCGATGCTTCCGCCTTCTTGCTGTCCGATTCCGGAAAGTGTGAGCGGGATGAAAATTTTATATTTTACGGAAACCCTTTAAGTGCGGACTCGGCGGTTTCTTATACCAAGCACGATCACGCAGAGCAAGGCAGTTTTAATATTAACTGGGCAATTCTAAAATCCCCCATCCATAGGATCGCTATCACCTTGACTATCCATGAAGGCGATCAATTAGGGTATTATTTTGATCAAATATCGCAAATCCGCTTGGAAATTAGGAATGCAGCAAATCCCCAGTCTCATTACACCTTTGAGTTTGGGTCCGAGCTGACTCGGGAAACTGCTGTAGTTGTCGGGGAATTTTACCTCCATAACGGAGAGTGGAAATTCAACGCGATTGGCAGCGGCTTTTTTGGCGGGTTAGCCGATCTTTGTACAAATTACGGATTAGAGGTCGAGTCTTCTGCTCCGCCGGCCCCTCCTGCCCCGCCGCCCCCTGCCGCTCCGCCTAAACCGGAACCCACAATAAATTTAAGTAAAATCGATCTGCTTAAAGAAAAGGTTAACGTATCTCTGGGCAAAAAAAATATTGCCGGGCAGAAAGCCCGCGTCGCGGTCGTGTTTGACGATTCCGGTTCCATGTATGATTTGTATGAGAGCGGGGTTGTCCAACGGGCATTTGAAAAAATATTAGCCATTGCTGCGAGTATGGATGATGACGGACAGCTGGATGTTTGGTTTTTTGCCGATGAATGCAAGCGGGCAGGTAGCGTAAGGGCAGCCGATTATAAAAATTACATTACCCGCACCCACAGAACGGGCAGTCTCGGAAATGGAAATGACGAGTCTGTTGTTATGAAAGATGTCATAAAAAAATATACTGTAGAATCACGCAACAAAAAGCTGCCCGCATATATTATTTTTTTCAGCGACGGAGGCATATATGATACAAGAAGAATATCCAGCTTATTAATTGAAAGCTCGAAGTTCAACATATTCTGGCAATTCGTCGGTTTAGGATTTGGAGGTTATGGAGTCTTGGAAGAGCTGGACAACTTGCCTGGAAGAGTGGTTGATAACGCCAGTTTTTTTGCTCTGGATGACTTCGATTCCGTTAGCGATGACGAATTATATGACAGGTTGTTCCAGGAATTCCCAAGTTGGCTTGAGGCGGCTCGGAAAAAGCGAATTTTAAAGAAATAGTACCCTAAGGAGGAACTATCCATGAAAGAAAATGATGGTTGCCCTAGATGCGGGGGGAAGTCCGTCGGTTTGGGCGAGCTAAAAGGAGATGCGAGGCTTTATCCCGTAAATAAGTTTTTCACTACCGGATCCAGGTTAATCGCAACGGTTTGCTTGGCATGCGGCGAAGTTATTTCTTGGAAAGTCGAAGAGCCTGAGAAATTTGGAGGTTGACAGCATTCCCGTAGAAGGGGAGCAAAATCAAGGCTCCTCCAGACAGCGGATCAGCGCCGTCCAGTCCAATTCGCCGTAGCCGCGGGCTATGCCTTCGCCAAAATGCGCCTGCAGCAGACGGCCCAAAGGCAGCGGAGCATCGACGGCAGCGGCGGCCTTGACGGCCAACTCGACGTCCTTCAAGCCCAGCTTCATCTTGAAGCCGGCTGGCTCGAAGCGGCGTTCCGTCATGATGGCGCCGTAATTTTGATACACCGGTGATTGGAAGAGCGCATTCACGACGTTCATAAATGCGGCAGGCTCTACGCCGTGCTTTTGCACCATTACATGCGCTTCCGACAAAGCTTCCAGCATGGACGCGATAAGGAAGTTCACGCCGATTTTGACGGCGTTCCCGCTTTCGCTTTGATCGCCGATCACGAATATGTCCTGCCCCAACGTTTCCAATATCGGAATCGCACGCTGCCGCGCTTCTTCAGGGCCGGCCACAATGATCCGCAGTTTGGCCGCCTTGGCCGCATCCGGGCGTCCGAGCACTGTCGCGGATACAAAATATTGCGACCTCTCTTCATGCGCCGCCGTCAACTTCCGCGCCATATCCACGCTGATCGTGCTTGCGGACAGATGAACGCCTTTTTCCGGCAGTCCGTGCATAATTCCGTCCGGCCCCATCACGACCTGCTCCAAAGCGGCATCGTCGGCAAGCATCGTGATGACTATATCGCTCTCTTTTGCCGCTTCCCGCGGTGTTTCGGCATACTGTGCCCCCTGCGCAATGAAGGGCTCCACTTTGGCATAAGTACGATTGTATACGATTAATTCGTGGCCTGCGTTCAGCAAGTTTTGTGCCATGGGAAAGCCCATATTGCCAAATCCGATACATGCTATTTTCATGTTTGCATCATCTCCATTCTTTTTGTACGCCCAATAACGGAACGATCATTCCTGAATAACCAAAAAAAATTATAGCTTACTGATAACCATATCGATCATTTGTTTAATGGCTTGCTCATCGGCATCCACCCTGGCCATCACATTAATGCTGTGATTGAGATGAAGCAGTAAGCACGCTAGCGCCCGAGTGTCGGTGTCTTCGCCGACTTCCCCGGATTGCTGTCCCCTTTGCAGAAGCTCGTAAAAAGATTGCTCCAAATTTACAAAGCTTTCTTTGACCAGCTTGTTTATCCGTTCATCCGGCGAGTCCATCGTTATGGCCGTATTCGTGACGAAGCATCCGCCCGGACGGCCCGGATCGAATGCCATTGCGATGTGCCGCGCAAAAAATTGCCTGATCCCCTCCTTCACGCCGGATGCGCGCTCAAGAATTTCCCGCTTGTCGAAGCTGATTTTTTTGTAATGTTCGAGCGCGGCAATGTACAGAGCGTGTTTGTCGGAAAAAGTGTCGTAAAGACTGGAACGGCTCAGCCCCATAGCTTGCAGCAGGTCGGGGATGCTTGCCGCCTCGTATCCTTTCTTCCAAAACAGCAGCATGGCTTGGTGAAGCGCTTGGTCTTTGTCAAATTCTTTTGTCCTGGCGATGGATTTCACCTCCTCTGCCATTAAGCTTACCATATACGGAACGATCAGTCCAGATATGCGAAAGGAAGCCTCCGTTTCTTGTATCCGGTCAGGCCTCCGCCTGTTTGAGGTCTTTCAAATGTTGTATAATATAGAAGATTGAAAACGCCTCTTAAAGGAGAAACGACATGTCCGCTGAAAAAGGAACGAAAGAAAATCCGTGGAAGCTGCAAACTCCACCCCAAACATCCGAATATGAAATGTACAAAGCCGAAAAGGACGGCAGCGAAATTTTAGTTTGCACAGTCGGCAAAACAGTGCTGCACTATGACTACCGCTGCATTGCCGATCTGCACGCGATGCTTAAAAACCACGGTGACTGGATGGAACTTGGCAGCGCGGACGAGCAAAAGCCCGCCAAAGAAGGCACCGTCGAAGCATGGGGCCGTTCGGCCGATAATCCGATCGGCGGCTGGTACGGCTTGAAAAAAGGGTTTCGCGGCCGCTTTGGCATGTATGTGCCTCCTTTGCTCGAAGAGCTGGGACTGGCTGAGGTCGAGCACAACCCGAGGAACAATCGCATGCGGGCTCTATGATTTGGGCCTGAACATGCAGTAAACGGTAATGTCTCCGAGCTTTTTGCTGTCGACCTCCCGGTATCCGAAGCGTTCGTACAGCTTGACGTTTTCCGGATTTTCCGTATCAAGGCCGTTACCTGTGGAAGACGGGTCGTTGTCTGCGAGCTCGTGGATGTGATTTAAAAGCATTTTGCCGATCCCTTTGCCCTGATACCAGGGGTCGACTCCAATGCATACCAGGTAATGATGAGGCTCCTTCGGCCGGACGGATTCGGTGAACTGCATGTAGGATTGGATGAAAGCGAACGATCGCTTCGGAATTTGATAAGAAAGTTGTATGGACCGCCACATGAACGACGGCTTCAGCAGAAATCCCGCACCCTTTGTCCGGTTCGGCTGTTCGACGCTGGCCGCGCCAATCGGCACGCCTTCTTCCGCAATGCCGAGAAGCGTTTCTTTCAATAAAAAACTTTTATCAAATATATAGTCAAAAAAGTGCCGCATATACATGGCATGCTGTTCGCCCGGAAACAGGTATTGGAACATGGGATCATGGCTAAAAGCTTGCGACCATATGTCCAATGCCTGGGGCTTATGCTTTTTTTCCAAACGCATGACTTCTCGGGTGACGGATCGGTTCCGAATGTCCATCGTCTATACTTCCCTCCCGGCATAATGATCGACTGCAAAGCTGTAAATGACCTTGAACATAAACAAAAGCAATATGACGAGCACGAATTTCGGAACGGATGCAAAAAACAACAGCAGTCCGCAGAACCCGGAGGCCGCAAAAACGGAAGCGATCGTTCGCTGGGCCGGATGCTTGATGAGCGCATTTACTATAAAAGATGAGGCAATCGTGTATCCCCAAGCAATCAGGCAGACGGCAAAATGATTCCACAACACGCAAGCCAAAATAATCGGCTGCACGTGAATCAGAATAAATACGATCCGCGCTCGCGGGCTGGCTTTGTAATGATTATTCGTAGAGAGTGTAAAATTGGCAATGACTCCGCCGGTAATATCGAGCGCCAGAAGTACGATGACGATCATTTTCCAAGCTTCGAGCCCCTCCCACTCCGCATGTGTGAATACAAGCAGCAGTGCGCTCATGCCCACCCCAAAAAATAGAGTTAAAACAAGCTCCAATACTGTGGACCTTTTCCCGAATACTTCATGAAAAAATTTTGGAATTTCAACGTTTTTCATTTTGATTGCCTCCGATTTTTTAATTTATAAAACTAACCGTACATGCGGTCAGTTTTATATCCATAGATACCCATCCTGGATGGGTATTTTACCACATAAGAATGGCTCACGGCTCTGATAAAAACTTTCCGATCAACTGTACCTGAATCCGCCATGCCTCTTCATACCGGGCGTCGTTTCCGTTCAGCAAGCAGTGCAAGCCCATGCCGTCCGTCAGCGTTAATAGCAGCGTCGCCACCGGCTTGAGCGCTTCTTCCGTAAAGGGCTTGGGGGACAAACGGACAAGCTGTTTGCAAATGAGGTCCGTAATTTGGTCCGTGCATGAAGCCAGCGCTTTTTGATATTCGGGATGAAACATCCCCTCGTGGTAAAACGAGAAAAAAGCTTTGAAAATGTTGCGATACTGCTCCGGCACATGGGCGGCGGATTGCCCCAACGTATCCAAAAATCTGTCCAAGTCCAGGTATTCCGCAGACATCGGTGCAAGGAGATCGTCGAAGATAATATGCAGCACGCTCATTAGTATTTCATCTATAGACTTGAAATGGTGGAAAATGTTGCTTTTGCTCACACCTGTGGCGGTTGCCAGCTTGGCGGCGGATACTTCTTTAATGCCGCTCTCGGCAATGATGGTTATGGCCGCGTGCAAAATGCGCGTTCGCGTCTGCTCGCCTTTTTCCATGCGCTTATCGACTGTTTTTGCTGTCATTTGTATCCTCCTTTCACCGCCATTATATAACTGACCGCACGGACAGTCAATAATTTTTTAGTGAACAAACGCTTCTGACAACAAAAAGTGGGGCCGTCTTTCAGCATCATACCTGCCTTCAGACGGCCCCGCTTAACGCTATCTGTCTGTTATTTGGAATTTCTGTTGTCGATCAGCTTGGCCTTCATCAGCATCCGCTGCACGATCGATAGGATTCTACGTTTTCTGCCTATCCTGTATAAGCGCCTTAAAAACGCCCAGAAGGACACAAACAAACAAAATGATGCCCACGATGATCCACCAAGGATTTAGACTATTGATCACCAAAAATCCCCCTTAGCTATTTCAACATAGTCCCTATATGATGAATTAGGTCAGAAGTTCCATAATAAGAACAAAATGGGCCGAGAATATAATCCTCAACCCATTTTGCCGGCAGTCTCTAAACATTTCCGAGCAGCCTTGTTTTACTTGTTCGGAGTGGATAAATGCTCTTCGTTGCCACCCAGAATATAGTCGTGATCCCGGGAAGCTTCCTCGACATGTCCAAACGCCCAGTGATTTTGAGGAACGTCAGACCAAGTCGGATTCGTAACCCCTACTAATGGACCACGGCCTGTCAATCGATTCATTATGGTGACGACTTCGGCACGTGTCGTTTTTGCTTTTGATCGGAATCCGCCATCCTCGTAGCCTTTCATAATGCCCGCTTGTGCTGCAGCATTAATGGCTTGACGAGCCCAGCTATCCGCCGTATCCGGGAATGCATTCGCTTCGCTTCCCTTCAAATGCTTCAGACGCGCTGCAACACTCGCCATTTCTTCTCTTGTAATTTGGTTTTTAGGCAAAAATGAGCCATCGGGATAGCCATCCATGAAGCCTGCTTTCGTCACCGCTGCGATGGCTTGAGCACTCCAATCCGCAGCTGTTACGTCCGAGTAATGAATGTCGTTTAATGCTGCCGTACCCGCCAAATGATAGAGGCGATATAGAATCATCGTAAGTTCTTCACGGCTCACATTGCGCTCCGGACCAAATGTTCCATCCGGGTATCCTTCGATATACTTCTCATGATGACCGGATTCTTTTGCTGTAGTCATCTCAAGGGCTTTGGATGGTTGCGATTCGGAACCATTGACCACGGAAGTGACTGTAAACTTATGATTCGATCCGGCAAGCAGCCCGGTCAGTTCATATGTTGTACCTTTGACGCCGGAAGCAATCAACTTCCCATTGTCATAGATGTTATATGAAGTTGCACCGGTTACTGCGTTCCAACTCAATGTTGCGCCGGTGGAAGTGGCACCGCCGGCCGCTAATCCGCCAGGCACGTTACTTGCAGTTCCATCTCCGCCGCCACTTTGCGCGCTGCTTGACGTACCGCCGCTTGATCCTCCGCCGGAAGTCGATGTTTGACTCATCGTGAAGTTTAATTTGACGATGTCTTTTCCGACGTGAATGATGCCGTCCTTAATATAGCTGTCGGACCCGGCATCCGCCGGTTGATTCACCTTGGCTGATACCGTGCTGTAATCGTCGAACCCTGGTTTTTTCGCTACAATGTAATAATCTCCTTCCGGGAATACCATCCATGCATATTCACCGGCTGCATTCGTTACTTGCGGGTTTTTGTTTTGATTCGGTTCAAAGTTCGGCAGCGTCGGAAGGTCTACCCATGTATGAGGGGTACGACCTTTATCTTTGTTGAGCTGCGTATCCGCCCAATACAGGTTCATGCTGACACCGCTCACCGGCTTACCGGCCGCATCCGTTACAACGCCATAGGGGTCGATCAAAGAGTATACGACTCCCGTCTGCCCGGCATTGTCTGTCAACGTAACCGATACCGAAGGACCGACTAACGTTTTGTCCCCAGCCTCAATCAGAAACGTAACTTTATACTGGCCTTGCGGAACATTAGTTACGGAGAAATTTCCGCTGTTATCCAGCGTGACCGTTGCAATGTCTGTTTTATCATCCCCGGCTGGTCGTACCACCGCACTTACTTTCCCTGCGCCAAACATCTTTTCTAACGTTTGGTCTTGCGGATCGGTACCGTTCGAATTCCCATGGTTGACTCCTAGCTGTCCGCTAATGCGATTTTCGGGTTTGAACGTTTGACCCGTCCCATTCAATTCGCCGACTTTAGCGTTTTGCGTAGTCGTTACGGCTACCGTTTTGTCTTTCACCTTGAGTGAGGTCTGAATCGTCACCTTGTACTCTACGTTTCCATCAGTAACCGGGATACGATATTTACCGTCCGGTCCCGTTTTCACCGTAACGACAAATCCGTTTATGCCCTCGACGGTAACTGTTGCGTCTGTGACCGGTTTGCCTTCGTGATCCGTTACCACCCCTGCAATTTCTGCCGGTGTGTAACTCAGATCTATCTTTTCAGACTGCGTAATGTTGGACACAGGGTCTTTAGCCGTTGCCGCGATCGTTTCAGTCATTGGCTTGGTGCTATGCGACGCCGGTGCGGTAAAGGTGAGAATGGCTACACCTTGTTCATCTGTGGCAGCCGTTTGATCGGCCAATGTCCCGTTACCAAAATGGAAGACGACAGGAACGCCCTTCACAGCCTCTCCCGTAATGGCTGACTTCACGGTTGCGCGCAAGGTTACTTGCGATTTGCCATCCGCGACTACAGAGCTAGGCGTCGCTGCAAGAGTCATATCATATGGCGCATCAACGACTGTAATCGTTTTGGAAACGGTCTTCCCGCCATACTTCACAGTGATCGTTGCGGTGCCTTTGCCTTTGATCTGAATGCGTCCGGTTTGATCTACAGTAACCACCGACGGATCGGAGGACTCGTAGGTTGCTTTGCCGGTAACATCCTCAGGCTTCGCCGGCGGAACATATACCGCAGTTACGATGCAATCGTACGTTTTACCTTTGATAGGATAGTCCGGGATGTCCAGTACCAAGTGGTCCAAATCGCCCGCAACGGTTACATGAGCCTGGAGCGTCGTCTTGTTTCCGGACGCATCCGTATATACCGCTTGAATGACCGTCGTTTGTCCGCCGCCTACGGCTGTGACAAGCCCAGTAGTGCTGTCTACTGTTGCTGCTGTCGAGTTACTCGATGTAAATGTGAACATGGAGGTAACATCGTGTACCGTGCTGTCCGAGTCAACAACGCTCACGACGGTTTGATGCTTCTCGCCGACGTTAAGCTGGTATTCGGTTGAATCCAGGTAAGGCACGCCTAACGAGAGCAGTGTTGCAGACACTTCACCGGAACGCTCCGATTGAACATTATCTTCAGACACCGCTGCGACGCTGAATTTGTGTTCCGATCCTGGCGGCGTGAGACCTGTAAGTACCGCATTAGGCGTTGTTGTAACTGGGGACGTTGGTTTGCCATCCACATACACGATGTACTTCGCCGCACCTTTTACCGGACTCCAACTGATCGTCACGCTATTTGTTGTTACGTTGCTCGTTTTTACATCCGTTGGTGTATCAAGAAGGACTGCGGCTCCCGTTGTAAAGCTCCACACGGTTTTATCGTTTATGCCTGCGTAGGGTTTTCCCGCTGCTGCATCCGTAAACGCGCCCTCATCAATCTGCACGTAATACTGTGTGTTGTATGCCAAATATCCTGCGCTGTCAGGCACCATCATGTTCGGATTGATCGTTACTTTCTTTCCGGACACATTGACTTTTGTAATATCATTCGCAGTAAGTGTATAAGCAACACTATCATCGCTTGATTTATGGATATAAATCTTTTTGCCGACTGCCGCTTTCACATCTCTGCTAAAAGTAATCGTCAAATCGCTGTCGATCAGCACATTCGCCGCATGGTTGACTGGCGAATACGCTGTTACTGCGGGCGAAGTTGCTGCCGTCACCGTTCCGCCGGCACTATTGGAATTCTCGCTGCTGCCTTCTGCATTGACCGCTTTCACCACGAAGTAGTAGGTGTTTCCATTGGTCAAATCTTTCACATCAAAGCTCAATTCTGGCGTTGACGCTATTTTCACATATCCCCCTGGTTCTTGTTGATAAATCTCGTAGGAGGTTGCGCCTGCTACCCTATTCCACTCCAGACTGATTTGTCCGTACTCCGGAACCGGAGTTGCTACTAGCTCTGGCGGAAGAAGGAATATTGCGCTCGCTTCATTGGAATTCTCGCTGCTTCCGTCTTCATTGACCGCCTTCACCACGAAATAATATTTCGTCCCGTTGTCCAAGCCGGTTACTTCCACGCTCGTCGTCGTTCCATCTGGCGTTGTCGCTACTGCCTCATTGCCATATTTCCCTGGTTCTGTCCCTTGATAAATCTTATAGGAAGTCGCGCCTACTACCCCTTTCCAGTACAGCGTCGCTTTCTTGTCTCCCGCCGTTGCCGTAAGCTCCGTCGGAGCGCTTGCTCCCTCTTGCGGCGTTGCCGCTGCAACTTTTGAAACCCCTGGATCTACACCATTACTAATAGCCATCGCCATATAATGATACGTCTTGCCATTAATCAAACCCGTATCCGTAACAGCTGTCAATGTAGTATTTGACACCACTACTCCCTGTGCCGATTGACTTGGATCCAGCTCGTTTCCTTGCTTGTCTACAGATTTCTGTCCTGTCTCATTAACCCGATAAACCCAATATGACGTTGCACCGTCTACAGCATTCCAGCTTAGCTGCACCTGCTTGTCGCCTGCCGCTGCAGAAAGTACAGGCGCTTGAAGCGGAGCGCCTACCACTCGAACAGTAACCAATGTCGACTTATAATAAGTGGCCGGATAGCTAACCAATACAGTAGCATTCCCAGGTTTCACGCCTGTGATCAACCCGTTTTGATCGACCTTAATGATGCTGTCGTCAAACGTATCGCCATCCGCTGAAGGAGTGTATGTCGGCTTTTTATTGCCTAAGTTGCCAAGGATCGGGTCATCCGCTTGTACATACGAATTCTCAGATAACTGCAGCCCTTTCCAATTGATTTGCGCCGTTTCCCCAACAGATATCTGGTAAAAAGTTTTATCGACTGCAGCATTTACCGGGATCGGCAATTTCAACGTATTCGTTGCAGCCGACTCAATATCACTATTCGACATCCGCACCTCATAGGCCGTGACATAGACATCTTGCGTGGGATTCTTTGTCGCCGGATTTAAGGTATAGTATATCGTGCATTTAAAGTCGTTCGGGCAGTTAGATTGGGATAAAGCACCCTTATAAACTTGTACTCCATTGACATATATCTTATAGCCGCGACTTGACCCTGTAGCACTTACTATGTCATCGAATTGAATCCCCGTTTCTCCTATACCAACGGTTGCAAATCGCAGGTTTTTCGGCGGAACTAATGTTGTACTTACTATCACATCCGCTTTAGCCGTGAAACCGTTGTAAGTCGCAGTAAGCTTCGTCGTGCCTGGCCATATTCCTTTCACGCTGGTACCAACTATCTCAGTATATATGCCCGTACTCCTATCGTCTGACAAAGTACTGGAAGCCGTTACATCGTCACCCGTTGAACCGTCCGAAAGTACGGTCATAACCTGAAGCGGCTTGTATTCCCCCAAGTCCACCGAATAGCTTGACTGGGTAAACTTGATTCCCGTTACAGCAGGGGCTGCTTTCACAATCATTTCCTGGTTCAAGTTGAGCAAAGAAAATAGCAGCATCAATGACACGATCACTCGAATGGTCGCAATACACTTTTTCATCAAATTTCCTTTCTCCTCCTTCTGATGCATTATTTGATAAACGGTTAACTTACTTGTTCGAATGCCTCAGTCCCAATACGCCCTCCCGCCTCCCTGTTCGGAGATATAGCTTCCGGTAACTATCTGCTTTAGGACAAATCTCACTCGTTAAAAAAATGTCGAATTAGAATTTCCACAACTTCCCAGATAGTGCATTGTTCCTAGGCATTGTATCAAAGACTTCTCACAAGATTCTCACAAGAAATAAAGACTGGAGCTAACAAGGGGGACAAACTGCCGGCTGACATCCCATATTCCGCAGAGCGGTATGGTATATATCCGTCGTCCAGGCTCACCGCAACTCGTACTCCTATCCTTGTCCTTCATAGCTCTGCACCCTCCCAGCAGACTAAAAACCTACAATCAGTCTCGCGAGTTACGCCTCAGTTCGACATTATAACTTATCGTTTTTGAACCGAGTTTGAACAAAAGCAAAAAGGCCCTCGCCGTCCTGCAGACGGGAGAGCCGCTCGCGCTTCCATACTAAAACACAGCCAAGGGATTCAGAGCCAAAGCCCTTGTATCGATATCCGGCGGAACGCCCAATTCGCCGGCAAACAAGTCCTTCATCTTCTTTTCATACGCCGCAGCCGCCTCCTTGTTGCCCATCAGCAAGTGCAGCGCGATAATTTTGGCGTGAATCCGCTCCGTGAACGGCTGAAGATTCGCCCATTTTTGCAAATACGGCAAGGCTAGCTCGAACCGATGCCGCCGCGCCTCGCAGTCGGCAATGCGCTCCAGCAGCTCGACATACCTCAATTCGAGCTCGCTCCGCTTCTCCTCCGCCCAATCGTATCCGTTCTCCGTCAAATAACCGGCCTGGTACAGCTCCAGCGCCCTTTGCGCATCGGCAATATCATTACTTTCTTTGAACCGCCGGTACAAGCTCTCAAATTCGTCGCAATCCCAAACGTCCGGGGTCCACAATAACCGATAGCGCCCCCCTCCGGCGCGAGTCTGCTCAATCACCTCGAACAGCCCGAATGCTTCCAACTCTTTGCGAAGCTGATACGCCGTCGTATACAGGATGGACTGAGCCCGCTCGGCGTCCCGGTCCCCCCACAGAGCATCCATGATGTTCTCCATGGAAACCGGCTGCCCCCGGTAGTGAAGAAGAAACGCAAACAGTTCCTCGGTCTTTGCCCTGCGGAATTTCAACTTCCGACCCTGCCCGGTTTCCACGCAAAAGCGCCCGAAGCTTCGGACCAGCATGCCCTTCGGCTTCGCTCCCTGCAGCTCTGTTCCCCGCTTCTTGGCGAACCGATCCAGCGTTTTGCGCAGCCGGTCCGCCGTCATCGGCTTCATCACGTAGTCAAGCGCTTCCGTCTCGAAGGCGTCGACCGCATAATAGTCGTAGGCCGTCACAAAAACGATCGCGACATCCGGTCTGCGCTCCTGAATCAATTCGGCCAGTTCCAGGCCATGCATGCCGGGCATCTTCATATCGACGAAAACCATGTCCGCTTCAGCCGTAAGCAGACATTCCAACAGCTCCTCAGGGTCGTGAAAAAGACCGCAGATATTCACGTCGTCGAACGTCCGCAGCACGCTTTCGGCCATTTTCAAAGCCGGAAGCTCGTCATCGACCGCCATTACTTTGATCATGTATGTTTTCCCCCTTCGGAATGCGAATTGTTGCCGCCGTACCGCCGGCCGCCTTGCTTGCGATGTCAAAGCCGCGGCCGTACATCCGAAGCAGACGCTTGCGGATGTTTGTCAAGGCTACGCCGCTGCTCGCCGCCTCGCTGTCCGCCTGTCGCTTCGCGGAAAGAGAATCCTTGAGCCCTATACCGTCGTCCTCCACCGTTATGACCACATCGCGTTCGCTAGCGCGAACGGAGATGGCCACCGTACCGCCCTGCTTGCGGCCGGCCAGGCCGTGCTGCACCGCATTTTCTACCAGCGGTTGAATGACAAGCGGCGGCAGCAGGCAATCCGCATCGCCGTCAATATCGTACACGACGCGCAGCCGCTCCCCGTAACGGGCCTTCTCGATGGACAGGTAAGCTTCCACAAGCTCCAGTTCCTTGCGCAGCGGCACCAGCCGGTCCAGATTTCTGAAATCAAAGCTGCCGCGCAAATATTGGCTGAGCCTGGCCAGCAAATCCCGCGCGGCCTGCGGATCGTCCAGCGAGAATGCGGAGATCGTATTCAGCGCATTGTACAGAAAATGAGGCTTGATCTGCGCCTGCAGGAAAGCCATCTCGGCGCTGATCGATTCGCTGGCCGACATTTTCATCTTCAGCAGCGTCCGGATGCGCGCCTTCATTTCGCCGGCCTCGACAGGCTTGCCGAGAAAGTCGTTCACTCCCGCGTCGAACGCCGCCATCATTTCCTCCGGCCGGTTTCTGGCCGTGAGCAGCAGCACCGGGAGCTCAGACAGCGAGTATCCCTTGCGGATGCTCCGGCACACCTCATACCCGGACATGCCGGGCATCATCAGATCGACAACCGCCAGATCGATGCGCCGGTTCAGCTCAAGCTGGCGCAGCGCTTCCATCCCGCTGGATACGGCAATAACCGTATACTTCTCTACAGACAAGAGGTTGAGCAGCACCTGCCGGTTCGCGGCGTCATCGTCGACAACGAGAACAGTAAACGTTCCGCCGCCTTCCAGCCGGACTGTGTCCGCCGGGAATGATTGCAGGGAAGCGGCTTCCCGCAGCGCGTTCACCCTTTCTTTCCCCGTCTCGGCGGATTCCCAGGCCGCCCCGCCGGCAAGCGGCACCGTAAACGTCAGTACCGCGCCTTGCCCGGGTTCGGACTCCGCCCAAATCTTGCCGCCGTGCAATTCCACGAGCCGCTTGGCGATGCTGAGCCCAAGTCCTGTTCCTCCGTACTCTTTCGCAATCGCCCTCCCGGCCTGTTCGAACGATTCGAATATGGCCCCCAGCTTATCGCGCGGAATCCCGATGCCGGTATCGGAGACGGATATCGCCAGCCAGCCGTTCTCCTCCCGCGCCGAGACGGCAATCTCGCCAGCCGCCGTAAATTTCAGCGCATTGCCGATCAGATTGTTCAAAATTTGCGTCAGCCTGTCTTCATCGGCATAAACCAAGTGCCGGTCGCTCAAAAGATCAATAAACCGAACCGGCTTGACTCCGGCCAAATGGCGGAACATCTCCAGGATCACGCGCACGACCGGGCGCAAAGCAACGGCTTGGCGGTTCAAAACAAGCTCTCCGTTCTTCAATTTGGAAAAATCGAGCAAATCCCCGACCAGATTGGTCATCCTTTTGCCGGTATCCACAATCATCGCCAAGTTCTGCTCCTGCTGCGGCGTCATTCGGCCTGCCGCTCCCTCAATCAGCGATTGGGCAATGTTGATGATCCCGTGAAGCGGCGTTTTCATCTCATGGGACGTATTGGCCAGAAATTCGTCCTTCAAACGGTCCATGGAGCTCAGCCGTTCCGAAAGCTTTTGAACCGCAGCAAACGCATTTATAAACCTTTTGGATAATAACATCACTTGAGCCGCAACAAAGCACATCCATGCGGTCATTTGAACGGAAAAAGCCGCCGACATTCCCAAAAACTCCATTAAAGATACCGCTACCATGACCAGCAGCGACAATGCACCGATCAGCATATAAACCGAGCCTTCCATCCTCCGCACGGCGCCGGCGAACATCACGTATATGACATAGAGAATCGCCGCAAACGCCACTGCGAAGCTCACGATGCTTGACGGAGTAAAGACCGATGCCGGGGTTAACAGAACGAGGAGCATCAGCGCCGCGATCACCGCCCCGAACCCTTTCATCACGGCTTTCTTGAACAGATTGGGAAAAGAATGCATCGCATACAGCAGCAAAAACAATACCCCCGCCAAGCCGGAAAAGTCTTGTATTTTTGTAAACAGCTCGTAAGGAATTCCCGGCAAGAACAGCGTCGTGATTTTCTCGCCGTGCGTCGCTGTAAACACGCACATCAACACACAGCCCAGGCCAAAATAGAGCCAGGAACGGTCGCCTCTCCGCATCCAGAACAGCGCTATGAAATAGGCGCCCATTAGCAGAAAAGAGGACGCCGCGAACAAGTCCTTCGCCACTGCAAACTCCCGGGCATACAGGATATCCGCCTGATAGCCCAGAACAATAGAATGGGTGATTCCTCCCTGGAAGTATCGAAAGTTGGCGACCTGCACAATGATATCGGCGCTGCTGCCGTCAATCGAAAAAAAACCGACATAAGGCGCATTGACGGAAACCGTCTCTTGCAGATTCGTGCCCGGGACGCCCCGTGCACCGACCTCCCGGCCGTTCACGAACAATACATGGGCAGTTTTTATATTCGTCTGCCTGATTCCAAAGCTCCGTCCGGCTTCGGCCGGCAGTTTAACATGCATCCGGAATGTCGCGTAGCCATAGGGGGGCGGCTTCCGCCCTTGGAGCACAGTGTAGTTCTCCCATTTGTCCGGCACGTGAACGTAGCCTGTCAGCTCCGGCGCCCTGCCGTCCGGCTTAAAATCATCCGGCGTCAGGAGGCGGTCCCGGTAATACTCCCATTCGCCATCCAGGGGCACGATCCCGCTGACGGCAAAGTTCCACCCGGTTAAATCCATGATTCCGTTCTCCGCTTTGGGGACGCTTTCGGCAGCCGGCCGATTGTTCAAAAACCAGTTCAACGCAACAAGAATGAGTGCAGCACAAAAAATAATGTAGGCAACCGCCGTTTTTCTACGCATTGTTTTCCCCTTATATGAAAGGCAGTTTGATCGAATAGTATTTCGACAGTGTCGGGCAAAATCCTACATATTCGGTCTTATGCCATGAAGGTACTCAATGGGCGCGAATAATTTTACAGGTGTAATCCATAATACGGATGTATCGTTTCGGGGAGGTGATCGTCCATGAGCATGTTGAAAGATTCGGTTCTGTTTTTAGGAGGTTTTCTGAAAGTTGGCGTTGGGGTCAGCATATTGGTACTCTTTTTCATCGTCCGCTATGCCGTCAATCGAAGAAAGAAAAAATCAGGCTTCCTGAAATAAGCTTCAGCCTGAAGCGGTCTACTGCCTGCTTCAGGCTGCATAGGCGTGAATTCGCTAGCGGATTCGCGGAAACGTAATCCAGCCGAGCAGATTTAACCTCGACTTCTTTCCTTTTTCCCTAACTTGTCCTATAAACTCCCCAAGAAATTGCTCCCATTTCAAACCTATTTCTTTTTTCGCGTTATCGTTCTCAAGCACGCATCGTACGCTTTGGTTTAAAGCCGACTCCAGATGCGCCAAAGCTTCGCGCAAATGATTATCTATATTTTGCTCGGTCATCCATCCGTTCTCCTCACTTTTCGGCATCGTCATACTGGGCAATTTCCCGGTCAAGCTGCTTTTTCATTCTTTCGAACTGAGCTTCGGCAATAATATCCTCCACTTCCTGCCGCGCGTATTCAATAAGCGCTCTGCCGCGGTTCAGCAAACCGGCGCCGCCTTGCATGCCGGGTGCGGCAAGCGGGCGGAACGTCGCTTTGGCAATGGGCAGCAAAGCGGCTGCCGCTGCGGCAAGCGCAGCGCCGATAATGATTTTGTCCATATTCTTCTGAATCATTTGCGTTCCTCCTAATGGGGTTCATGAGTGAGACTGCGGCTGTTTAAGCCGCAGCATAAGCGTCCGCCGCCGGGAGAGCCGGGAGGGCCCGTTTTTTGGAAATCAGGGCCAGCACCGGTTTGGACAAGAGGGATACCGAACCGGCTACGCCAAGGATGGGAATCCAGTAGACCAGCGGCAGAGGAGCGGTATGGAAAAACCCTGCCAGCGGCGGAATGTACAACGCTCCTATCAGAGCCAGCCACGACACGCATATAGCGCCGACGAAGAAGCGGTCCTTCGTCCAATCGCGCATCGTTTCTTCCGAGCCTTCCTGCCGCCATGAGAATGTCTGGATCAGTTGGCCCGAAATCAGCGTCGCAAAGGCAACGCTTTGAGCTACCGCTACAGGCGCACCGACCGCAAGGCTTGCGGCAAATAAACCGAGCGTGCCCAATCCGAGCAGCGAGCCTCTCGTCACCAATTTCCGGTACAGCTCCTTATCGACGAATTCGACTTGTTGCTGCTTGTTCTTATGGCCCGGATTCACGGCCAGCACCATCGCGGGCAGAGCGTCGGTCAGCAAATTCATGAGCAGAATTTGAATAGGAACCAAAGGAATCGGCAGGCCGACCATCACGGCGGCGCTGGTGACGATAATCTCGGCCAGGTTGCCGGTCAGCAGACAGCCGAGCGCTTTGCGAATATTGCCGATGATCGTGCGGCCTTCTTTGACCCCTTCGACAATCGTGCCGAAATGATCTTCCGTCAGCACCATATCCGCGCTTTCCTTCGTAACTTCCGTCCCGGTTCGCCCCATTGCGATACCTACGTTGGCCTGTTTGATAGCAGGCGTATCGTTGACGCCGTCGCCGGTCATCGCGACGATATATCCGCGTTTTTGCAAAGCCGTTACGATGCGCAGCTTATGCTCAGGCGTGACACGGGCAAAAATGGACACTTGATCCGCCATCCCAAGCAGCTCTTCGTCCGACATGCGGTCAAGCTCATGGCCGGTGACGACGCTCTGCGCATCGCTGTAAATACCAAGCTGCTTCGCAATCGAAATCGCGGTGATCGGGTGGTCGCCGGTAATCATTACAGGCTTAAGCCCGAGCGCAAAAGCTTCCTGAATATTTCGCTCCACTTCTGGCTTGGGAGGGTCCATCATGCCGGCCATGCCGACATAAATGAGCTCCCGCTCGTCATCAATGGGCTCGTCGCCGTCGATCTCATCCAAAGGCCTGTATGCAAAAGCAAGCACGCGCAGCGCATCGGCCGAAAATTTTTCGTTTTGCTGCAAAATGTGCTGCTTCTGTTCTTCGGATAACGGCAGTACATCCCCGTCCCTCTGGTATCGGTTGCAATGGCGGAGAATCGTCTCGACGGCCCCTTTGGAGAAAAGATAGCATTCCCGCTCCGTCTGGGAATCTTTGCACACGACGCTCATTTTTGCGGTTTTGGAATCGAACGGGATTTCGTGCCCGCGGTGCCAGTGGGTCAAATCTTTGAGCCACAGCCCGTTTTTGGCTGCGAGCGTCAGAAGCGCGCCTTCGGTCGGGTCCCCTTTGGTCGTCCAGTGCCCGTCATGCTGCTCAAGCTTGCTGTTATTGCACAGCACGCCGATTTGCAGCAGCCGGTTCAAATCAGGGTGAGATACCGGGCTTCCGTAATGTTCCTGTCCCTTCTGTTCCGCGGCTGCGGCGGCAACCTCGGGAACAAACTCGTGCAGCACTCCCGTCGGTTCATAGCCGTTGCCCGTTACCGTCCAACCGCGATCCACGGTGGAAATCGCTTTTACCGTCATTTCATTTTTGGTTAACGTGCCTGTCTTGTCCGTGCAAATGACCGTCGTTCTTCCTAACGTTTCCAGAGAGGAAAGCTTGCGGACCAACGCGTTTTTCTTCGCCATACGGAAAATCCCCGCGCTTAGCGCGATCGTTATCGTCACGGGAAGTCCTTGTGGGATGGCTGATGCCGCAAGCGTGATCGAAGTTGTCATCATTTGCGAAATGGGAATGCCGCGCAAAATGCCGGCTGCGAAGACAAGTCCTCCCGCGATAAGGGCGCCTTTCACAAATTTTTTGCTGATCGACGTTACTTTTTCCTGCAGCGGGGTTACTTCTTTTTCCTGCTGTTTCAACAGGGACACCAAATGGCCCATTTCGCTATTCATCCCCGTCTGCACGACAACGCCTATCCCCTTGCCTCCGCACACGTCCGTTCCCATGAAAAGCATATTGCTCCGCTCGGATAAGGCGCATTCCTCAGGCAAAGCGGACTCGCTCTTTTCGACGGGAAGCGATTCCCCGGTCAAAGCCGCTTCGTTGACGCGCATGTTCCATGCGCTGATCAAGCGGATATCCGCCGGAACGCGGTCACCCGCCTCCAGGCAAACGATATCGCCGGGTACCAGCTCGGCGGCGTTCAGCTCCGTTTGCCGGCCGTCTCTGATTGCTTTGCAGGCCGGAGGCTGGAACTGGTTCAACGTTTCCACCACTTTTTCCGCTTTGCGTTCCTGAATCGTGCCGATTGCGGCATTGGCGAGCAAAATGGCCCCCATGGCGATCCCGTCAAAAAGGCCGCCGGTAAACAGAGCCAGCACACTTGTGCCAAGAAGAATCAGCGTCGTAAACTCCTTGAATTGGCCCAAGTAGGATACGAGCCATGGCGTAGGCTTTTTGCTGTCAAGCCGATTCGGGCCATACCGGTTTCTCATCGCCGCAACCTGATCCTGGGACAGTCCGTTGTGAAGGTTCGTCTGCAACTCCCCGATGGCCCGTTCGCTCGGGAGGTGATGCCAGGCCCAAGCTTCGGAAGCGGCGGCGGCCTCGTCCTTAAACGCCATTTGCGGCGGGGACGGCAGGGCTTCGCTCCTGATTTTCGTTCTGGACATAAATACGAGCGATAAAGCGTCCCCGATCAAATTGGCGGCCGGCGCGCTGATCATGCCCAGCGTAGCGAGAGCGGAGCCGAAAATGTTCCATTTTTTGGCGATTTGTGCGTGTTCGGTTACGGTTTGATCCGTTCTCACGGCGTACCAAGCGCTCTCCCGGACACGCTGCAGCTCATGGATGGAAATCGACGGCACCCCGGCTTCTTTATAAAACCGATTGAGCGGCGTTGGCTCCTGAGCAGCGACAAACAGCACTTCTTCCCCTTGCTGCTTGAGCCCGGCAATCCGCTCGATCACTTCGCCCCGCTCCAGGGATGACCAGCTCGTGTCCATCCGGTACCGGGAAATCTCGTCATCGCCGATGTGCAGGCTGTTGTTCAGCAGTCCAAGCCGCCATCCTTTATCGCTGAAAGATGCGGCAGCGGAGCCGTATTCGTTGACCGGCGATTGCCGGTGTCTGGCCATGAAGCCGAGACATTCGTTTTTGGCATTTCCCTGCTTCCCGACAAAAAGAACGTCAAAGCCTTTTCTTGCAAGCCTTTTTGCTTTAAGCTCATAGGCATCGCAGTCAATTCCGTTCGCTTGCATATATTTGGAGCCGCCAATGAAAATCCGGCTATCATTGACTTTGCCTTTTATTCCGTGTCTCTCTTCTTCCACATGGAAAGCGGTGCGGATCGTCCGGCAAGTTTGTTTCGCCTTGCTGCGCACATCTTCTTTCCACGGATGGCTGCTTTTTTCCATCAGCGAAGCGGCCAAACATACCGCTTTATCCGCATCCTGCTCCTTCTCCGCGATGCAGCTGATTTCTTCCAACTCAGGACGGTTAAACAAAAGCGACGAATCTTCGAATAAAATCGTTTTCGTTCTGGCCAGTTGGGATAACGACCCCTTTTCCGGAACTACGTATTCTCTTTCTCCCGAAACAAGCTCTGCCTGATTCCAGGCGTATTGCGCGGGTACGGTCATCGCCCGCGGATTCGCGGCCAGAAGCACGGCGATGGCGCGGAGCGGACTGCGGGTCACGGCCAAAGTCAAACCGGCTGCGACGAGCCCCAATTTGCCCGCCTTTTCGCTGTACGCTTGAATTTCCGGCGACATCACGGACTCTTGCTGCCCGTTCGATATGAAGCGGCTTCGCTTCCAGTTCACATATTGCAAAATGCTGAGTCCTGCCAGCACGACCAAATTTTCGCGCATGAGCGCGAGGGCGAGAGCGCTTGTGCCTAAAAGGAGATCCGAATTTATTTGTCTCTTTTCGGAATATACTTGAACTCCCCGTTTGAGAAAAGGGTAGCCGGTCACGACCGAGACGAGCGCCGATAAATAAAAAGGCGCCGGGCTTCCGGCCAGGGCGGAACGCCCGAACAAAGCCTGCTTGATGCCCAGCACGGCCAAACCGCCCATGGAAAGCGCCAAGGCGATGGGCACTTTTTCCGCGGGCTCGCCCGTACCGGGCCCTCGCGGCGCCGGAAGAGCCAGCGGCTCGCGGGCAGGCCCGGCCTCATGCGCAGCCGCGGCTTCCTGCTCCGCCTCTCCCGGCCCGGCGGCCGGGTCCAAAGCCTTCGCTTCGGCCTCCGGGTCCGGAGCGCCGATCCGCTCTTCGACTTCGCCGATCAGGTCGAACATGCGCTGCGCGGTTATCTGCTTTGCATCATACAGAAGCAGCATCCTGCCCGTAATCGTGCAAGGCTCCGCTTTATAAATGCCCACGCAAGCCGATAATTTGGCTGCGAGCAGCTCCGCGGTCCGTTTGCTGCCCTGCAGCCCGCGAATTTCAATGCGTATCCTCCCCGGCAGGATGTGAAGAAACCTGTTGTCATTTCGTAACGCTATCATCCATAACTCTCCTTCATCCATGCTAACCACAAAAAAAGTGATTTGGCTATTATTCGCAATGTTAGTTGAAATATGCATCGATTTTTCGTGACCAAATGTTCGAATGAAGTATAAATATTTCATATTTTGGAATTATTTTATGTACAACCTTTATATAAGGAGAGGATATTGTGGCCAAATCACCGCTTGGCATCATCTTTGCCGCGGCTGCCGTCGCGCTTGCCGTGTCCCCGGAAGCCCGGAAGGCCGCGCGCAAACTGGCCGTCAAAGGGGCAGGCGTGCTGCTCGAAATCAGGGATCAAATCAAAGACGGAGCCTCAGGGCTCCGGCCGGCCATGCATGAGGACGAAAACAATACGGAGCCTTCCACGCTCCCATAATTCGGATGAACTTGAATAGAACATTTGGCGGCTTGGCGACGATTTAAAAATCGTACAATGGGGAACTACTATCCCGTAGCAACAAAATAAAACACACAAGGAGTGATCCGTATGTTTCAAGGCGGTTCTTTATGGGGAGGGCTCATATCCGGAGGTATTTCCCAATTACAGGACACGATGAGCTTGACGAGAGGCCAATTGGGTAAAAAAGATTATATGGTTCATACGACGGGCAATGTGACGGGCGCATTCGGCGTTATGGCCGGCATCGAATACGGGGCTATCCTTGGAACTTCGCTGATGCCGGGAGTCGGCACAGTCCTTGGGTCGGTTGTCGGCGGACTGCTTGGCAACACCTTGGGCCATACGCTCGGAACGCAGGCCGGCAATGCGCTTGTCAACAGCAGTCTGGCCGCTAATATTACGAATAGAGTTTCCAATACGGTTTCCAATATCACCGAATCGGTAACGGATACCGTTGCGAATGCCGTACAGCCGGCAGCGCAGCCCGAATAACCCGGAAATTCAACAACACTCGCTAACTGTCAATTAGCGAGTTTTCCCTATCTTTAATAGCGAAAGGAAGAAGAGGCTATGTCTTATAACGATAACGAACATGTGCCCGGCCCCGTTACGTTTCGACCCAGCGCTACATGGCAATTGTTTCAAAAAGTCGGATTCCTGTTATTCAGAAAAAAGCGATGAGGCAGATGGAGGCGCGCCGTGGATTATATCAATCGTGAAATTAGCTGGCTGCAGTTTAACAGGCGTGTTCTTCAGGAAGCCCAGGACGAGCGCACTCCGCTGCTCGAGCGGACAAAGTTCATATCGATCGTTTCTACCAATCTGGATGAATTTGTAAGTGTTAGAGTCGCCGGCATTATGGATAAAATCAGAGCGGGCAACCAGGAGGCCGATTTCACCGGCTTTACGCCGCAGCAATTGCTGGAAAAAATCATCGTCATGATCGAGCAGCTGGTGGCCGAACAATATGCGGCCAATGAGCGGATTCTCCGGCTGCTGGAGGAGGAAGGTCTTGTTTTTACCGGTTATCGCGAGCTGGAGCCCGAACAAAAGAAGGAAATGGAAGCCTATTATTTTCAAAAAGTATTTCCCGTGCTGACTCCCTTGGCTATCGATAAAAGCCGGCCCTTTCCGCTGATTCGCACGAAAAGCGTATATGTGGCCGTCGTTCTGAAACCGACTTCCGATGCGCAGCACAAGGAAACTTACGTGGCCTTGGTCGAAATTCCGCCCAATCTGCCACGCTACATTGAAGTTCCTTCTCTGGAGGACCAGCATGTGCGGCAGTTTGTTTTACTCGAAGATTTGATCAAGCAGCACATTCATACATTGTTTACGACGTATTCACCGGTCACCTTCCATACATTCCGTTTGACCCGCAACGCCGATCTCGATCCGAACGAGGAAGAAGCCGAGGATCTGCTCGATGAAGTGGAAAAAGTATTGCGCGCCAGAAAATGGGGCACCCCGATTCGTTTGGAAATCGAAAGAGGGTTCGACCCGTTTGCATTGGAACTGCTAAAAAAAGAACTGGAAATCGACAGCCAGTTTCTGATTACGAACGACGGTCCGGTTGATTTGAGCTATTTCATGTCATTTTCCAATTCCATTCAAGGTTTCGAGCATCTCCAGTATTCGAGATTCGAACCCCTCTATCCGCGGGAATTTACGAAGACGGACAACTTTTTTTCAGTGCTGCAAAAAAGAGATGTTCTTTTGTTTCTTCCGTACGAGTCGTTTGACGCCGTCAATGATTTTATCGGGCAGTCCGCCGCCGATCCTTCCGTCATGGCGATTAAAATGACCTTATACCGCGTCAACGGCAATTCACGCATTATCCGGTCTTTGAGCCGCGCCGCCGAGGCGGGCAAGCAGGTGACTGTAGTCGTCGAGCTGAAAGCCCGGTTTGACGAAGCCCGGAACATCGAATGGGCCAAAGAACTGGAAAAAGCCGGGTGCCACGTCGTATACGGCCTGCCCGGGCTGAAAATTCATGCCAAAATGATTTTGGTCGTGCGCAAGGAAGCGGATTCCCTCAGGCGTTACGTCCACGTCGCCACCGGGAATTACAACGAAGTGTCGGCGCACATATTTACGGATGTCGGACTGTTCTCATCCGATCTGGAAATCGGCGAAGACGTATCCAATTTGTTCAACAAAATTACGGGGTTTTCCGCCCCGAACCAGTGGCATTTTCTCAGCGTAGCCCCGACGCATTTGAAGCAGCGCTTGCTGGACTGCATTCAGCGCGAAGCGGAGCACGCCGCCGAAGGCAAGCCTGCAAGAATAATCGCCAAAATGAACGCGCTGTCGAATAAACAGCTCGTCGACGAACTGTATGCCGCTTCCCAGGCGGGCGTCCGGATCGATCTGATCGTCCGCGGCATCTGCTGCTTGCGTCCGGGCATCCCCGGCCTAAGCGACAATATTACCGTCCGCAGCATTGTCGACCGGTTCCTGGAGCATTCGCGGATTTTTTATTTTGAAAATGCCGGCTCCCCGCAAATATGGCTGTCCAGTGCGGACTGGATGACCAGAAACATGGATAAACGCATCGAACTCATGTGTCCCCTTCTGAACGAAGACCATAAGTCCGCCGTTATTCAATATTTGTCGCTGCTGCTGAACGATAATGTGAAAGCCAGGCTGCTGCTGCCAGACGGCCGGTACGCGATGGCGCATGATGAACAGCCTCCCTGCCGCAGCCAGTTTGAGGCCAGAGATCTAGTAGTCCGGAAAAACAACTCCGTTCATATTCCGAACGACTACATAACCTCATTGGCTGCTTCCGCCTACAAAAGCGAGTCGGACCTCGTTCACTGACTATGTTCTTCCCCCGCATCGGATTGCCGAATCAGATTGTTCAATTTGTCAAAAAGATGCGGAGCCATATCCAAAATTTTGTCGTACACGGTGGGAGAGTTGTCCAGATAAACCGTTTGGACGCCCATTTTGCCTACGATCAAAAAAGCCAGCGGCGTTACGGACACGCCTCCGCCCGTACCGCCGCCAAATGGCGGCATGACTCCGGCGGATTCCGGGCTGCGCCTGCCCAAATCGCTTCCCCCCGCGGCAAACCCGTAGCTTACTTTGCATACCGGTATAATAAAGGTGCCGTCGGGCGCTGCAACCGGCTCTCCGATGGTCGTATTCACATTGACCATTTCTTTCAAATGATCCATTGCCGTTGTGACAAAAGATTGCAAGGGGTGCTCTGTCATTCAATCACCTTTCGCTGCTATGTCCTTAGATGTCATTGTGGTCATGATTGAAAAAGAATAAACGGCGCCGGATTCGGACATGATCCCAAGTTTTTTTGAAAAAGCGGGACATCTATCTATACTGCGCATAGACAAACGACATATAGTGTGGTGTGAAGGGAGGGATTGGCATGGGTGGCGCATATGGAGCATTTCATCATACCAGCACGGCTGTAATCCTTGTATTATATATTCTGCTTGTCATCGTCCTCAGCACTTTCGGTTTTGGACTGTAAAATAGAAGCGGCCGGTACGAAGTAAGCTGTACCAGCCGCTTTTTTACATAAAATCATTAAATGACGAAATAATAGCCGTTGAAAAACCCGATCGTAATGATGACATGCAAAATCAGAAACAGCATCACGTACAGCAGCCTGGCGTTTTCGCGGTTGTTCGTCAAGCTTACGATATAGATGTAAAAAGGAATGCTGACCATGATGTAGCGGACTACGCTGACCAGGAACAACGGCTGGCTGGAAAACGGAATGACGATCAGCAGCAGGCCGTAGCCAAAAAACAGCAGTTCCTTCCAATCGCGGACCATCTTCTTGAGATGAACGAGGAAATAGATGATAAATACGACAAATACAGCCGTCGATATCGTAAAAGCGATCAGTCCGTTATCCCATCCGTCCGGAGTGGAGAAATACGGGTTTTTCAAAAAACCGAAATAATTCTTAAACGGCGTCGTCGTATAGCGGAACCAGTGCAGGCTTTGCTCGTGAAAAGGCGCCAGCCAATCGCCGGTAACCAGCTTCATATGAAGCAGGTACAATCCCATCGGAACGAGCGACAACAAGCTGTACGCGGCCCATCTGACGTACCGCCACGTCCATTTGAAGCCTTCGTCCAGGCAGACGGTGCCTATGACAAAAGCGAGGTTGATAAAGCCCGGCACCCTTGTCACCGTTGACAAGCTTGCCGCCAAAAACGCCAGCGCATACTGCCTGCTGCCCGCATGATAGATCGCTGCCGCCGACAGCATCAGGAACAAGCTCTCCGTATAAGGAATCGAGTAATACAGCGACGAAGGGTAAACCAATATAAGTAAAAGCACGGTTCCCGCCTGGCGCTCGCTTAACCCGCGCTGCAGGGCGATCAAGTACACATATATAAGAGCTGCAAGCAAAAACAGGTTGGACAGCACCATGCCGACAATCGACGGATCGAGCCAAATGATTTTGCCGAACAAATAAATCAATAGCGGATACAACGGGAAAAACACCCAATTGGCCGCCGTATGCGGCTCGTCCATCCGAACCTGGTCATAGCCTTCGGTGGCGATTTTTAAATAAGAATATGTATCGAACTTGATAAAATCTTCAAGCTGCAGCTTTCGCGTGCTTTCCAGCTCTTCGGGCAACTGCATTTTCCATTCGGAAAAGCTTCCGGGAGGGGTTTGCACATATGTGGGTACAGCCGCATAATCGTTGAACAAATTCAAACCTACGTACCCCGTAAACAGCATCAGCGCGCGGCTAATAAGCACAAGCAGCACCACGGACAGAACAAGCTTGAGCGTCAGCGGCTTCTTGAACAATTCCGCATTCATTTCTACACTTCCCTCCAGGGCGGGTCGGTTTCTTCTTCTAATTGACCACTTTAAATTTACATGAAGAATACATTAATAACAATTTAAGGATTTGTAAAGAGGGGAATGTTATGGAAACATTTTCCCGGTTTAATTCGTCTACATTCATGGACGAAACAAACGGGCAAAATGTTTAAATTTCGTTAAATATTAAATTTGTGTGAGGATTACGTTATAATGAGGCATAAAACGTATGCAACCAACTTTCCTTGCAGGATGGAGACGAATAACTGTGGCTAACCCTGTTTTGGCAATTGTAGTTCCTTGCTACAACGAAGAGGCTGTGCTGCCGGAAACGGTATTCCAGCTTAGCGGCGTTCTGGATTCTTTGATCCAGGATGGCCTTATATCAAGCTCCAGCACGATGCTTCTTGTCGATGACGGCAGCAAAGACACAACATGGGGGCTGATCGAGCGGTTCCATGAGGCCAATCCGTTCGTTACCGGACTGAAGCTGGCCCGAAACGCCGGGCACCAAAACGCGCTGCTGGCCGGGCTGATGAAAGCGAAAGCTTACGCGGACTGCGTCGTTTCCATCGATGCCGACTTGCAGGACGACGTGGAGGCCATTCGCGAGTTTGTCGTCAAATACCGCGAAGGGTACGACATCGTGTACGGAGTCAGGCAAAGCCGCACGACCGATACCTGGTTCAAGAGAGCTACCGCGCAGGGCTTCTATAAGCTGATGACCCGCATGGGCGTGAACATTCATTACAACCATGCCGATTTCCGTCTTATGAGCAAACGCACGCTCGATGAAATGGAAAAGTTTCGCGAAGTGAACCTCTTTCTGCGCGGGATCGTGCCGCTGCTCGGCTTTCCGTCTACTAAAGTATATTACGACCGCAAGGAGCGCTTCGCCGGGGAGTCCAAATATCCACTGAAAAAAATGCTCGCGTTTGCGTTTGACGGCATCACCTCGTTCAGCGTCACGCCGATCCGATTTGTCACCTTGATGGGTTTCGTCCTGTTTGCGCTCAGCGTCGTCGCCGCGCTTTACGCGATTATAGGCAAATTGCTGGGGGCCAACGTTACAGGCTGGACTTCGCTGGTTTTGTCCGTATGGTTCATCGGCGGCGTGCAATTGCTGGCGTTAGGTTTAATCGGAGAATACATTGGGAAAATTTATAAAGAGGTGAAGCACCGCCCTCTTTATGTGATCGAAAAAGAGGTGACGGCACATACGCGGGAGCTTGCCGCAGCCCCATCCGTTAGCGCCAAGATCGGCGGGCAAATGACATGAACCGTATGCGTACATGGCTTACGGGCAGCTTTGCCCGGTTTTTGCTCGTCGGCTTGCTGAATACGCTGATCGGGCTCGGGACCAGCTTCGCGCTGTACAACTTGCTGCACCAAAATTACTGGGTTGCGACCTTTACCGGCAACACTGTCGGGGCCGTCGTCAGCTACGTCCTGAATCGCACGTTTACGTTTCGTTCGAACGCAAGCGTGAAGAGCAGCTGGTGGAAATTCGCCGTAGTCATAGCGGTCTGCTACGGGCTTTCTTACGGAGCCAGCTGGCTGCTGGCGGAAGCCGCTTCCAGGCTTCTTCCTTTCTTGAGCGCGGGACTGCTGCATAACGCGGCGATTTTGGCGGGGAACGGCCTCTACACGATCGCAAATTATGCGGGGCATAAATATTTTACGTTCCGGACGGCCGGATCAAGGAGCTTGCCTACGAGGAGCTAGGAATGAGCAGGTTCGACAAATGGAATTCGTTCGCATTGCTCGCAGCAAGCGGGATACTCAGCTTTCTGCTGTTTGTGAAGCCGATTCTCGGCGTTGCCGACAATGGCGATTTTCTCCGCATCATGGGTTCCGCAGGGCTTTCTTACCTGAGTGCTGCGGAACCGCCACAGGATCATTACTTTGCTTTTATGCATAAGCAATATGCCATGGATGCGCCCTTCGCGGGCGGGTACGTCTCGTCGCAAATCATCCTGGTGTTCGCCGCATCATGGATCGCGAAGCTGCTGTATGATTGGCACGTTTTCGACATCCGCTTTCTCGGCGCCCTCTACAGCTTGCTGCTGCTAACCGCATTCGCTCTGCTGCTGAGGCTGCGGATGCTTGCCTCCCCTGTGACGAAATGCGTGTTCACCGTTTTGTTTTTGCTTGTCTTTTTCGATGTCGGGTATACGGCTTACTTCAACTCCTTCTTCGGGGAGCCGATGGCGCTCGTGTTTTTGCTGCTGACGATTGCCGCCGCTTTGCATATGGCCGAACGCCAACAACCGCGAACCGCATGGTTCGTATTTTTTATCGTTTCTGCGATCTTCCTTGCCGCCTCCAAAATCCAAAACTCGCCGACGGGAGTCATCCTGGCGCTGCTGGCGCTCCGGCTGCTGCCCTTATTGGGCGCGGCAGGCCGTAAAAAGACCGGCTTCGCGCTGACTGCCCTGCTGCTTCTCGTGTCGTGTGCGATTTATGCGACGGCACCCCGCGAGCTTCGAACGGTTAACCAATACCAATCGGTGTTTTACGGTATTTTGAAAGACTCGCCGTCGCCGGAGCGGGATTTGGACGAGCTGGGCCTCGATCCCGCGCTCGCGCGCCTTGCGGGCACGCATTATTTTATGCCGGACACGCCTATTCCCCAGCAGAGCGACACGCTGAAACAATCGTTTTATCCCCGCATCAGTCACGGGAAGATCGCGATGTTTTATTTGCGGAACCCGGGCAGATACTGGGACAAATTGGAAGTAACCGCTAGCAAAGCCATGACCATTCACATCGGCTATCTGGGCAATTACGAGAAAAGCGCCGGACTTCGCCCGGGAAGCGTCTCGACCGCCTTCGATACGTGGAGCGTGATCAAAGAGCGGGCGCTGCCGCATTCGATCTGGTTTTTGGGCGGATTTGCCGCGGTTTATTATGCGGTTATCTTCGCCCTGTATGCGAGGGAGCCTGCGCGCGGGGCGAAAGCGGCGTACGAAGTGTTCATGGCCGTAGGCTTGATCGGAGCGGTCGCCTTTCTCGTGCCGGTTATCGGCGACGGCGAAGCCGACATGGAGAAGCACCTCTTCCTGTTCAACGTCTGCTTCGACGTCATGTGGACGGCCTCGCTCGTATGGCTTGCACAGCGGGCTGTTAATTTCGTCAAAGCCAGGGCATCCTAGAGTCTGTCCGATGAACCGCGTAGAAGGTATATGTATGCAAAATGACGGTATTCATGCAGCGTGAGCGGCATATATGCAGTCATTATTCAGTGGGTATGCACAAACGCAACTCCGTCGGACTGACTCCTAGCCGTGAGGTGATGAAATGATGGCTCGCAGAAGAAGCAACCGGGCTGCCGTGCCCGGATCGGAGCATGCCCTAAGCCAGCTCAAAGCGCAAGTGATGAAAGCCCAGGGCTACAACGTCAACCCGGATCGGCCCGATCTGGTCAAATACGAAGTAGCCCGCTCGCTTGGCGTGCCGCTGCAGCCCGGCTACAACGGGCAGCTTCGCTCCGAGGACGCCGGCAAGGTCGGCGGCCCGATCGGGGGCGCCATGGTGCGCGAACTCGTGCGCATGGCGCAGCAGCAGCTCGCGCAGCAGCGCCCGCCGCAAAGATAAGAGGCGGAGGCAGACGGGAGTCTGCAAAAGTAACTAAGCCTGTCAGACTCCTTAAGTGCCATAATCCGCCGCGGGCTCACATAAGCTAGAAGCAAGCAGTTTCGCTGCGAGATTTTAGTCAGAAGGTGATGCCCTTGAAGCCGAATCCCAGCAACCGCACGCCCAAAACCGACTGGAAAGGGCTTCATGCACAAGCCGGCGATGTGCTGGGGCCTGATTTCTGGCAGGATATTGCCGGTTTGCTCCCGCTTTCCGGACCTAGAATTGATATGTATGAGACGGGCAGTGAGGTCGTCGTCGTTGCCGAAGTGCCCGGGCTATTATCCCCCGAACACGTCCAGCTTTCCATCCGCGAGCATTTCCTCGTCATCCGGGGGACGCTTGTCCGCCCTTATCAGGTCATCGATGAACAAATGCTGCTGTCGGAACGGTTTTTCGGCGCTTTTGAACGGCGGATTCGCCTGCCTGACACAGCCTTGACCGAACGCATGCAAGCCCAGTATCATAACGGCCTGCTGATCATCCGCATTCCGACGGGGCCCGAAGCCGGTGAAACGCCGGTTCCCATAAAATTCACCTGACGCTCGGCCGCTCCGGCCGGGCGTTTATTCGTTTGAAGAAAAGGGAAATATGCTCCGTTTGTCCCCATATACATAATAATATCAGAACAATGGAGGAGGTACTTTCCATGGTACGCATTCGGTTTCAATCCATTCATATCGATTCCGTCGCCAATACGTCCAGCATCAACAAAGGAGAGAATCGAATTATAGGGCGCAAGCATGCCATAAAATCAAACGATGGATTAGGCGAAGTATCCGGGGACGGCAACGTAGTGACCGGCGGCAACCATCTTGTCCTCGATTCGGACACTATCGACGTTCCTCCGCCCAAGCGCAAAGGCTGAGCTTTATGGGATGGTGGTTTTTCAGGGATAAGCCGTCGCCTCCTCCGCCGGTTCCCGCTCAGCAGCCTGCCGCGGCGGATGCCGGCGCCGCTGCTTCTTCCGCCGTCATCGCGCAGTTGGAAGCCCGGCTGCAAAAACTGGAAGAGCACCTTGCAAGCATGGCTGCAAAAAGGCCGGAAATCCGCATCGATAACGTGCATATTCATCAGCCTGTTTTGGAAAATTTGACATTTCGCCTGGATCAACTGGATATAAAAGAATTAAGCGGTTCGCTTAATCTCGGGAACAACTTTGGGGCCAAAACGGATCACAAAGCGCACGGCGGCGCTATCGCGGGCGGCGGCACAGCAGGTGCACACGGCGGCGCTGTCGCGGACAGCGGCAAAGCCGGTGTACACGGCGGTGCGTCCGCAGAAGGCGGCAAAGCCGGCGGAATTGCCACGAGCGGCGGCAAAGCCGGTGTGCACAGCGGCGCGTCCGCAGAAGGCGGCAAAGCCGGTGTGCACAGCGGTGCGTCCGCAGAAGGCGGCAAAGCCGGTGTGCACGACGGTGCGTCCGCAGAAGGCGGCAAAGCCGGTGTGCACGGCGGTGCGTCCGCAGAAGGCGGCAAAGCCGGTGTGCACAGCGGTGCGTCCGCAGAAGGCGGCAAAGCCGGTGTGCACGGCGGTGCGTCCGCAGAAGGCGGCAAAGCCGGTGTGCACGGCGGTGCGTCCGCAGAAGGCGGCAAAGCCGGTGTGCACGGCGGTGCGTCCGCAGAAGGCCGCAAAGCCGGTGTGCACGGCGGTGCGTCCGCCGCTTCTACGGCTGCTGACCATGCTGCGGCTGCGGACCATTCCACTCCCGAGCGGACTTCGACCGGTTACCGCTACACAGTCCAGCCTAAACCGAACACAGGAGGTGCTTAGCCCGTGCCGTCTTTCATGTCGCCCAATTTCATTATCGGCTCGATCCGGATCGGCTCCGTAGAGAGCGCGTCCTGCATCAATATGGGCAACAACTGGCCCACAGCTTTCGAGAGCACGCAAAAAACCGTCCAAGGCTTCGGCTCTGTCGCCGGAGACCACAATCAGCTCGTCGGCACCCGCTCCTTGCTGAACGACTCCGACTTCCTCGACATGCTGAACATCGAGGGCTCGGAGGCGCCAGAGTGGCTGCAAGATATGATTGCCGGCTCCGTGCAGGCAGCCGGCTTTTCCGCCCCCGGCGAGGAGGAGCCTGCGCAGGAGCAGGAAACGAGCGAAGCGGAAGTCAAGTGACGGTCTGAAAGTCTGTCCGACGGAGCCGTTTTGTACATTGGGCGGTCTCTTAGGAGTCTGTCCGAGGAATTCATGCGGGAGGTAAGCAACTCCGCCCGCCAGACTCCTAGCCGCAGCCCCGGCTGATCAAAAAATCGCCTTTCGTATAAGGCGCATCGATCACATCATTATCATATATCGTATTGATATTATGATTCACATGATTTTGCTCGCCGCTGACAGTACCCAGCCCGTTGTTCTCTTTATTGCTGACCGACCATAACAGCTGAGTATTCGTACCGACAAAAATACCCGAAGCGTTGGAAATGGAATTCACCTGAATTTGGTCGAAATGAATGATGGGCCGGTCCAATTCGGGCGTTCGTCTCAGCATCGCGATCACCTCTAAACCTGGTTGGTCACTGCGGGTTTGAAGTCCTGATCATTGATCGGCGCGTCGATAAAGTCATTGTCAAAAATAAAATTGGCTATGTTGGCAAAGATCGTATTTCCATAATTTTGGCCTGTGGCAACATTATTTTTGCTGTGCGAATCCCAGCTTGATTGCGCATTCTCCCCGATTCCGATCGTTGCATTCGTATTCAGCGAGTTGACGTTGATCATGTTAAACACTATGGAACTCGGCATGCTTCACACCCCTATCCGCCGTCAGGCCTGTCGCCCTGGCATTGAATCCTGTATGTTAACCTATTCGGCGCAGGCGGGAAAGGTGCCGAAAATCACAAAACCGGAACGGCACCACCGTCGAACAACTCCAACACAGCAAAAATTTAGGTAACTCCGCGATCCTTTTTTTGTGCGAGAATCTGTCTTTCGAGGTCGCGGTGGTGCCGATCCCGCCGGTTACTTGGCGGAGGGAGACGGCACGACCGGTTATGGTGCGGCTGCCAGCCGGGCCAGCCTGCAATCGTGTAGGCTTTTACGAGGGAAGCGCGTGCGGGCGCCCGTTTGGACGAAAAGCCTGCAAAAGTGCAGGTTTTTTCAGTGCAAACGGCCATTTTCGGGGAAAAGCCTGCGATTGTGCAGGAATTTTCGGTGAAATGAATCTGAACCCACCTTCACGGCGAAAAGCCTGCACATTTGCAGGAATTTGTCGTTGCTAGCGCTACGTTTGTTCAGAAAATTGCCGCCTATTGCCGACATTCCGCGCGCTGCCGGTGACGCGCCAATTGCGGCAAATTTTCTACACATCACCAACGGCTCCCTGGCGAGCAAGTTTGGGAAACCAACGCGCCGCGAAGGCGTTTCTGACCAGCCCGGCCGCACGCTCTGCCTAATGCACAGCAAAAGACGCCTCCATCCCCACTTGCAAAAGTGGTTTTGGCGGCGTCTTTTCGCTGCATTTGGGGCTGGCTCACTCACAAATGCGGCGGAGCAGCGGTCTTACCAAAAGAATGGGCCTGGGAAACCGCCGAAACCGCCGAAGCCTGGGCCGAAACCTGGGCCAAAGCCGCCGAAACCGAATGGCGATGTGCCGATAGCCAGAAGGTCAAACAAAACAAGCGGAATAACCGCTTTTGTTTGAACTCCCTTTTTCCCTTTCGGGGAAGCTACAAACAAAGTATTGCCGCTGATTCGAACCAATTTGCCTGTAACTTGAGTTCCGTCTTTTTTCAGCGCAAAAATCTCTTTTCCTAGCAATTTGTGGACATCTTTTTTGCGAATCGCAGTTGACATGAGTGCGCACCTCCTTCAGAAAGCAGGGATTCATTACTCTACAGTGTACGTCCCGTCAATTCTTTGCGATTGGATAGTTGTCCGAGGCAAAATCCAAAATACGCAGGAGTCTGCTCAACACAAAAAACGGCCCCCCTTCGCTTCAAGAAGAGAGTCCGTTCAAATGACCGCAGCCGTGCGCTGCAGCTTGCTAGGCTTTGCGCAGCTTGCCGAGTTCCGATGTAATCGCATCGATCTCGCTGATGCTGAATTTGTCTTTGCTCATCACCATATCGTATAAATCCTTCAAATCCTCGTAGGCATCCTGCTTCAAAGCCGAAGCTTTGATGGACCCGCCGGTTGCCATGCGGAGCTTTTTCTTAATTTCTTCAAACATATATTCCACATTTTCCTCAGACCAGTTGCTCAAATCCATCGGCACAGGTTCATCCTTTCTCCAGGCGTTTGCCCTTCCTGTACCTCATTGTAATGGAGTGCGGCATTTTTGTAAATTGTCCTAATGGACATCGTTAGTATTTAAAAAATGATGCGGCAGCTAATGTCATGACATGTTGTGGAGGCATACCCATGAGTACTCTTCCATATAGCTCCAGTCCTGTCGATGCTGTAGTCAGCGCATGATTGGAACCGCCTCTAATATCCCGGAAGATCTGGGACAAGCGATTGGAATCGGCGATGTTTTTCGGAATGGAAATTCGAAGAATAAGCTCCTGCAAGCCGCAAATAATCCACTGTATAAAATAAGCTATCTCAACCATAATAAAAAAGCATATTTTATTCCAAAACGACAGAGGAGCAGATGAATGTGAAAAACAAATGGCTGCTGTCATTACTGTTAACCTTGGCGTTCGTTTTAACATGACGCCGGCAGCGGTGTCCGCGCAAGCGAAGGTGAGCGAGAAGAAGGATTCAGCTTGCCTTAGTCCCCGAATGGTATAGCTGAAAACCTATATGCAGAAGGTTTGGATCGATCATACGATATGAACGAGAAGTTATATTACCAGTGCAATATCCAACCGTCAAGATCAGAAGGACGTATTGGACCGACTTTTACGGAACCAGCAGGACATAGGCAATGTGATCAAGCCTTATTACGGAGAAGCCACCGGTAATAAACTGGCTGATCTTCTGAAGGAGCATATTTTGATCGCAGGGAAAATTGTAGCTGCTGCCAAAGCGGGCAATCAGACGGATGTGAAAAAGCTAGAGGCGGATTGGCATATAAACGCCGACGATATCGCCAAATTTTTAAGCGCAGCGAATCGATTGCTCACCCAACCAAAAGCACAGCAAAAGACGCCGCCATCCCCACTTGCATAGTGGGTTTGGCGGCGTTTTTCCTTTCAGGGAAGCTGCGTATTTTTGTAAAATACCTAATTAACGCTCGCGGCAATTTGAATTTTGTCGATATTGGGCGCATACCCCGACGAACTGTTCGAGAATTTGATCGTGTTATTGCCCGCGTTCAGGGCGACATCCACAACCATTGTACGGTAATTGGACCAGCCAAGCGTGTTTCGGAAATACGCTTTCTTCGCGGCGCCGCCGTTCACGCTAATGTCTGCATAACGATCAACGACATTGGTGTTATAGTTCGACGCGCCCGGTCCCAGCTCGCCGTTGGCGTAAGTGACGACCATCCGGTACACCCCGGCCGTGGAAACATTTACATTGTTAAACTGTAAGGTGTTCGCCGCGCCCCCACCGAGCCACCCGACATATTTGCCGCCGGATGCGGCGGCATCTCCGATGGCGGCTGCCGCGCCGGACAGCGTATTGCCGGACGCTTCGGCTTCATAAGCTGCGATCGGCCCCGTTGCAGGGGTCACGTCGATATAATCGATATTCGCGGCATCTGAATCATCATTGGTGAAAGCATTCATTCCGATCCGGTTAATGCCCGCGGTCAAGAAAACCTTGGTCGTCGCGTTCGCCCAGGTGCTCCAATCGGCTGTGCCGGCCAGCGAAATATCCTGCAGCTGCGCGCCGTTCAGCGTCATTCGCAGCTTGCGGTTAGCCGGAGCGCCTGCAAAAGGCCCTGCGGAATACCGCAGCGTCACATTGTAATACCCGTTCGACGGCGCGGTGACGACGAAGTTCGTGCTGGCGTTGCTGCTTCCGCCATATCCCTCCACATACGATGTACCGGAATAGCCCGTATTGTTTCCGGTATGAACGAAAGCCGAGCCGGACAGGCTGGCGTATTCCGCCTCGTACCGGGTCGCAGCGTTGGCTGGCGACAGATCCCTGTTCGGAGTTATGATCATATGATAAGCCGACAACGCTTTCATATTACTGACCGGAACGGTAATCTGCCCGCCGGTAACGGCATAATCGCCTTCCTGGACGAAATAAGGCCCGCTCGACGCATTCAGGCCCGAGTTATCCACTCCCCATACGATAGCGTGCACCGTATTTCCGAAATACGGGGCCGAACCGAAGCCCTTCACGACGACATCCGTGGCAAATACGTCGGTGCTGTTCTGCGACCCGCCAAAAATAACTCTCGCCTGCTGTTTGTTGTTATCCAAAGCGGCCAGCCCCTGCAGAGAGCCCGAAGGATTGGGAGGCGTCACTGTCACGGTATTGCCGGTCAATTCGCCGTACCACTTGTACAGCCACCAGCCGCCGGTCGCCTTGTTGTTCTCCGTAACCAGATCGTTCAGCGTTCCCGCCGTCGTCCAATAAGCCAGGCTGCCGTATACTTTGCTGTTTTCAAACCTGGAAACAAACTGCACCAGGTTGCCCGGAACGCCAAGGTCGGTATTTATCCTTCCATATTCGTTGATCGAAATCGGTCTCTGCGAAATGCCCAGATTGGATTCAATGCTTCTGTAGTTGTTGTAATGATTTTGCCAATTCGCGAAAAAATCGTTGCCGAGTTCATGCCAGGTGATAACGTCCGGCAAGCAATTGTTATTTTTGGCAAAAGTCATAAACTGTTGATATACCGAACTGTCATAATAGGCGAAATTAATGCCGCCGATTTTCGCATTCGGGTCGATGGAACGGATTTTTTGGTAAATCGTCTTCCAATCGTTAAAAAAAGTCTGCAATTTATCGCTGTTGTTGTACCAGATCCAATTCGGCTCGTTAAAAGGGACATAGACGTAATTGTTATGGTTCGGGTCCGCCGACAGCTGCCGCACCATCGTATCCACTTTGGCCAAATAATCATTGATGCCCAGATTGTCATAGGGCCAATTCTTGTAAATATCCTGCATAATAATTTGAATCTGTTTCCCGCCGGTTCTGAAAAACTGATCTTGCACATCGAAGACGTCCCCATTCGGGTGCTGCAGGCCGCCCGGCGGTTTTTGGCTGGCATACTGCGTTTTTAGAGGAGCCAGCATATTGTCGGTAGGAATCCCGTCGTTGCCTAACCCGTACAAATATCCCGTCGCCCCGTACAGCAGGTTCCCCGTGTTCGAGGATAAATCAACAACCATTTGAGGATTGGCCGCGAAGCCCGCATTCGGAACGGCCGCAATAGAAAGAAGCAAAGCAAACGTTTGGACAATGGCAAACTTTTTCTTTTTCAACACGTTTTTGCACCTCCGCAATTCATGGTCATACATTGACAATCACGTCAACTCCTTTCGAAATCAAGCACACATGCAAACGCTTACAAGTTACTCACCTCCTTTCAATCCCCTTGCGGAAGCGGTACGGATAGTTGCTTATGATAAAATGCTTTTCTTGAAATCCGAAGGGTATACGCCCACAATCTCGGTGAACAGCTTCGTAAAATGGCGTGTGCTGTAATAGCCCACCTGCTCGGCGACTTGCTGGATGTTCAGCCGGTTCTCCATAAGCAGCTCCTTGGCCTTCATGATGCGCATACGGGTTAAATACTTGACAAACGGGGTCCCTGTTTTTTTGTGAAACAACGTGCTTAGATAACTCTGCGTAACGTTGAGCTCTCCGGCTATTTGCCCAATGCCGATATTGTTCATATAATTGCGTTCCATGAACACGAGAACCTGCTCCACCAAATCAAACGTGTGGGGCTCGTTCTGTTTATGCAGCAAAAACTGGTCCCCTATTTTCCGCAGCTGCCCGATCAGGCCGGGAATGCACGCTTCGCCGTCGCAGCTGGCCTGAATTGGAAAAACGGTTTGCAAGTAGTACTGCAAACGGCTCATATCCACCGTTTCTTTGAGCAAATGGCTTTCCAGTTCTTCCAGCGTTTTTTGATAATTCATGTACAGCTTGTTTTTGTATTCCTGAGCAAGCTGCAGCATATGTTTGCCCGCTTTGAAAGCCGCGCTTTGCAGCGTGGCGACGGAGGCCATTTCGCCGATCGCCCATTCGCGGTTCATCCCGGCGGCGACCCGGCAGCACGCCAGCTCCTGGATCCGCCCTATCTGGCTTTGAAACTCCATGAAATCGCCCGTTTCCTCCGTCTGAATCAAAGTAAATGCCGCTGACTCCGAGCGGAACCGGCTCATCACGCTTCTCACAGCGTTCAGATACGAGTCGAGCTGGCTGCGTGCTTCCGGCTTGCTCGGGTCCCAGACGCCGATCGCCGCAATTTCGCCGCGCGGCAAAGCGATGAGCGCAAGATGAACGCCGTACGCGACATGGTTCTGCATACACTGCCGGACAGCGAGGATGAATTTGCTGTGCAGCGCCTCCAGCTCTTGGGGGGATGCGCAGGCGTCGATATAAAGCACCGAGCCTTGAAACCTCCCGCTTCGCAGCAAGCTGTCTTCAGGCTCCGCTTCCCAGGGCACCAAACCGTGCATGAGCGAAAACAGCTGATATTCGAACTGCTGATTGAGCTGCTGCAAATACTGCTTGTTGTCCTTGCTGATCATGGCGATCGCTTTTTCCAGATCGGACGGGTTCACCGGCTTGAGCAAATATTCGGATACGCCAAGCTGGAGCGCTTGTCTGGCGTACTGAAAATCCGAATATCCCGATAAAATAATCCACTTCGTCCGTGGAGAGACGGCTTTGGCTCTGCAGATCGCCTCGATGCCGTCCATTCCGGGCATCCGGATATCGACGATTGCCGCTTCCGGCTTATACTTGGCCACCATCTCCAGCAGCTCTTCCCCGTCCGCCGCCTCCCCCACGACTTCCCAGGACGTTTCCATTTCATGGATCATACTGATCAGTCCGATTCTTACCAAAGGTTCGTCATCTGCAATCACGATATGCATCCGATCTTCGCCTCCTTAAAGGGAATCTGGATTTCCACGATCGTTCCTTCGCCTGGAACGCTTTGCAAAGAAAACCGGGCTGCCGGGCGAAACAGCAGGAGCCTTTCCCGAACATTGGGAATCCCTACGCTGTCCGCTGCGAGGTACGGATAAAATCCGACGCCGTTATCGGCGATCGATATGTGCACCGCCTTCCCTGTACTCCCTTCGGCATCATCCAGAATACGCACCCGAATCGCAAGCTCTCCCTGGCGTTTCAGCGGTTCTATGCCATGAATAATCGCATTTTCCACCAGCGGCTGAAGCAAAAGCTTAGGCAGCTGCACCGGCTCGGCGCGCGCATCCATATCGATCGCGACATGCAATTTGACGCCGAAGCGGATCTGCTGCAGGTCGCAATATTTTTGCAAAAATGCGACCTCCTCTTTCACCGTCGCCATATCCTGATGCTCCAGCATGTACCTCAGCATACTGCTGAGGGACAGTATCGCTTTTTCCAGCAGGCGGCTTTGACCGGACCTGTTCAATCCGATAAACCCGTTCAACGTGTTGTACAGAAAATGGGGGTGAATTTGCGCCTGGAGCGCGCGGTATTCCGCATTCCGCTGGCCGAGCACGGCCCGGTATTCGCGGTCGATCGTCTCTTTCAACTGCGCGATCATCATGTTCAACGTCATGCCGAGCTGGGCGATCTCATCCCGGCCGCGCACGTTAAGCCGGCGGTCCCAATTGCCGCGCTGCACGCTTTTCATAACGTGGACCATATCCCGGAACGGTTTGACGATCCACTGCGACAGCGATATGTTCAAAAACAGCGTAAGCAGCGTGCCCGCAGCGGCGAACAGGGCCCCGATCCAATATATCCACGTCAGCTGCGATTCGAATTCGCCGTTGGAAAACAAGACGGCAATGCTCCAGCCCGATTGGTCCATCGTCTTGACAACGACCCGGTACGTATCCCCGTCTCCCGCCACCGTAGATTTGCCGGCCGCCAGCTGCGCGCGCATCTTTTCATTGAGAGGCTGATTGGAATAAAGCGGCTTCTTGTTTTCATCCAGCAGCGCAATGATCGTCGTGACGTTAAATTTGACCTCGCTTAACATTTTTTCCAGAACGATATTTGCCGCATCCGTCATGATCACGCCCAGCGGCTTGCCGGAATCGGGGTCCTTCAGCAGCCGGGAGATGGAGAACACTTCCCTGGGATTGTCCGTCTGCAAATAATCCTGCTTGTGATTGCTGATATAGGCGACCTTGCCGTCCAGTTCCAGCGCCTTCAAGTACCACGATTGCTCCTTGTAACGGTAATTCGGCGCGGGATCGGATGTGTTCTCGGAGGTGATGACATACACGGAGCCGTCTTCAGGCAGAAGGATTGTCCCCAGAATATCTTTCCGCGTGTTGATTAGCTGCCTGGGCAGCGCGTATCTCAGTGCTTTTTCCGCCATAAACCGGGAGTATTCGCTGGATTGCGCGTATTGATCGCTCGCTTTCAACTTCAGCCCCACCATCACATCATCGTTCAAATAGGGGGTGATCGTCAGCCGTTCCAGATCGTCCAAATACATTTCCACGTTGCGGGTCAGCGAAGTCAGCGTGCCTTCGGACAGTAGCGTCGTCTGTTTGACGAACAAGTTTTTGTAGTAATAGGGAAGCACGAAAATAATGATAACGACAGGCACAATGACCGTCAGCAAATACAAAATAATCAGCTTCGAGCGAATGGACATCGCCGACCTCATAGCAGCACCTCTTCCCCATTGTATCCGTAACCCCATCTTAACCCAGGCGGATAAAGCAGGGAAGCGGGCTTGTTTACCCTTTTACGGCACCGGAGGCCATCCCGCTAATGAAATACCGCTGCAGGAACAAATACACGAGAATGATCGGCACGGCGCCCATTAGCGATCCGGCGGCTACCCAACCGATATTGTTGTTGTATTGGCTGAAAAAGCCCGACAGCGCGACCGTAATCGTCCGGGTATCCGTTTTTTGCAAAAAAAACAGCGAGAACTGAAAGTCGTTCCATATGTTGACGCAGTTCAAAATGATAACGGTAGCCGTAATCGGCTTCAGCAGAGGCAGGATGACGCGGTAAAACAGCATAAAACGCCCAGCCCCATCGATCAGCGCAGCTTCGTCAATTTCATACGGAATGGAGCTGATGAACCCCGTATACAGAAAAATCGTCATCGGCAGGCTGAATGTAACGTGCAGTAAAATAATGCCCCAATAATGGTTCATCGCCCCGATATCCACCATCACCTTGTAAAGCGGCACCAGAGTCATGAGCGGAGGCACGATCAGCGCCGAGATGAATACCGTATACATCATTTTGTTGAGCCTGGTCTGGTGTCTGGACAGAGGGTACGAAGCGATGGAGCCAAGCACGACAATAAGAACGCCTGCGCTGAACGTAACGATAAAATTGTTCATAAAAGCCGTGCCCAGATGGGCTTCATTCCACGCGTTTATAAAATTGTCCAGATATACGTATCCGGGAGATACCCATTTGGATGTCAAATCGTCGGCAGCTTTAAAAGAGGTCGTGCACAAGATATAGAAAGGCAGCGCATGGATGAGACAGATCAGGAGAGCCCCTGTGCCGAGCCAAAAAGAACGCTTCTTCATTATGCCGCTACCTCCCTGCGTCTTAAATAAAACAGCGTCGTGATGCTGACGACGGATATGATCGCAAACATGAGAATACCGATTGCAGCCGCGTATCCGGCGTCCTGACGACCGAAATACAGCTGATAATTGAGCGTGGACAACGAGGCGGAAGCATACCCCGGACCGCTATTGGTTAAAGCTACAATGACATCGAACAGCTTCAGCCCGCCAATAATATTCAGCACGATGCTGATCGTTACCGAAGGGGCCAGCAGAGGCCAAGTGACGTGGAGGAACCGGAAGACGGAACCGGCGCCGTCGATTTTGGCAGCTTCATAGTAATCTTTGGGAATCGTTTGCAGCCCTGCGAGATAAATGACCATGGCAACGCCTACAAACTGATACGTGTTGACAAAAGTGATGATCCAGACGTTAAGATTCGTAATCCCCAGCAGGTTGACCGGCTGATCGGCGAACAATAAAATGATATCGTTAATGGCCCCTCCCCTGTATTGAAAGAAGAAATACCAAATGTATCCCATAATCAACGGGCTTATAATCGCCGGCAAATAGATGATCGTTCTCGCCAAGCCTTTGAGGCGGATCTTCTGATTTAAAAACAGCGCATAGGCGAGGCCGATGATGTTTTGAAAAAGCGTGCTGCCCAAACCGTAAATGAACGTATTCCGGATGACTCTGGCGATGTCAGGATCGGAGAACATGCGCCCATAATTGCTTGCGCCAACCCATTTATAGTCCTGAGAGTAACCGTCCCAGTTCGTGAAGGAAATCTGTATCCCTTTGAAAAACGGATAAAAAATAAAGATGCAAAACAGCAGCAAGGCCGGGAGATACAAAATATTCAAAACGGAAGCGGAACCGAGCGATTGGCCCAAACGGCTTTGCCGATTCCCCTTCACAGCGGCCGGCATTTGCGCTTGAACGATTTCTTTTACCGACAAATTCACTCCCCCCTTATATGTGGAGAACGGGGGACCACCGCTGCCGCATCGCCCCGCTCCCCGCCGATGCCTTATTTGTTCCTCAATCGTTCGACTTCCTGCTTCATTTTGTCGGAATACTGCTGCGGGGTCACCTGGCCGGCCAGAAGGGCTGTTCCCGTTTTGCACAAAACGTCCCACATACCGTTCGGCAAATACACCCTGTCAAAATAAGGGAATACGCGAACATTGGCATATTTATCGTAATACTCGGTAAATTCGTGCTTGGCCGTCACGCCTTTCAGGCCCGGAGGAAGCTTGGTCACGTTGGCAAACTTGCTCATATTGTCAGGCTTGGCAAAGTAGGCGACCAGCTTTTTCGCTTCATCGATATTTTTGCTGTCCTTAAAGACGCCCATCGTCAGACGCTCGCCGCCTGAGAAGTTGGGCTCGTCACCCGGCATCATCGCCGGAACCGGCATAAACCCGATTTTCACATTCGGATTCACTTTGTGCACTTCATCCGCAAAAGAAGGTCCGAGCAGCGTGAAAGCTACTTTGCCCTGAGCGAACAGCGAGGACAGATCGCTGTATTTTGCCGTGAGAACGTCCTTGTTGGCGTAACCTTTCTTCGATATTTCCAGGAATTTCTCCGGCAGCGGGTCCCATTTCCGCCAATCCATTTTATTGTCGAGCAGGTTTTGCGCTTCGTTCTGTTTCGGACTGATCAGGAGCGATGTCGCAAAATAATCGAAAAACTGCCCGATCATCCAGTCGTCGATCCCCGAGAAGTAAAACGGCGTCACCTCGCCCTTGCTTTCCGTCTTTAATTTGTCCGCCGCCGCCAACAGCTCGTCAAACGTTTTCGGCGGTTCGATGTTGTACTTTTTCAACAGATCGGCGTTGTACGTTAAACCGTCCTTCGCCTCGCTCAACACGAGCGCATGCACTTTGCCGGTTTTATCCGTGACGACATCTTTAATCGTGTCGGTCAGCTGCGGCACCCACGGCTGATCCCTCAGATCGGCCAAATATTTGCCGTACCGGATCACTGCCCACCCGTGCGTATCGAAAATATCCGGCAAATCGTTCGCCGCCATTTTGACCTTCATCATGTTTTCGTACTCAGTGCCCGGAAATTGCAGGTCTACGTCGATATTCGGATTCTCCTTATTGAAATCGCTTACGATTTGTTTGTACACTTCCTGCACCGGCTTATCCGACGACGCGCTGTACACCGTAATTCGCTTCTTGTTCCCGCCGCTCGCCTCCTTCGCCGCCGCCGTGCTTGCAGCCGCTTCCGTCTGTTTCGCCGTATCCGACGACTTGGCTGAGGATTCCGGTCTCTGGGAACAACCTGTCAATGCCAGCGACAAGGTCAACGCCGACAGCACGACTGCGCTTGATAGCTTTTTCATACTGCTTGAACCTCCCTGATATAAGTTGTAGCATCAACATCTCTGTTCTGTTGATATTTTCATGCTATCACATTTGGTTGCGCTTACATATGCCATGAATATTAAGTCCGTGCGCTCATTTATTTACTGCCTAAGCGAGCGCACGTCACTTTTTTACTTTTACAGGCATCGCGGGTCCGCATTATCTGTCCATAATTAATTGCGATCCTCCTGGTATTGTTTGTGAACAGCACGAATGCCAAAAAATACCTGACTCCGCCTGCTTGTTAGCAGTATAATGAGACAGACGCCGAATTACAAGCCCAAACCTAACGCGCCTCTCCCGGCGCCCGTTGCGACGCTGCACCGTAGGTGGGCCGCATGTGCTCGACCGACCGCCGTCATGCAGCGCAACACCACGCGCTGGGAGCTTCGCGCGGTATAATTACATGTTGGAAAGAGGCGAGCCTATGGATCCATACCGTTACCCGATCGGACAGTTCGAGCCCTTGCGGAACCCAACCCCTGAACAACGCAGCCGCTGGATCGAGGACATTCTCGAAATACCGGCACCGCTCAGAAGGACCGTGCAGCACCTGACTCCGGTGCAGTTGGACACGCCATACCGCCCTGGCGGTTGGACCATTCGGCAAGTTGTCCATCATATGGCCGATAATGACATGAATGCCTATATTCGTTTCAAGCGAGCACTCACTGAGTATAATCCCACGGCCAATTCGTATCGGGAAGATTTGTGGGCGGAATTAAGCGACTATCAAGCGCCTCTCGAACCGTCGCTGCTTCTCCTGGAATCGCTTCACAGCCGATTTGCAGAGCTGCTCCGTTCGCTGTCCCCTGCGGACTTTCAAAAAACATTTACGAGCCCCACCCACGGCCTCATGAGCCTGGATGTCGCCGCCCAAAGATACGCCTGGCACAGCCGACATCATATCGCACAAATCGCTTCACTCCTGGAACGTATGTGAAAAAAAGAAAGGGCTTCCCAAAGTCCGATGACTTATGGGGAAGCCTATTCCGGTAAACCTTCAGCCTGCCCCCCGATTAGGGATGGCAGGGAAATGCAATCGCTTCGCGACTGTGGCGCGAAGCCGCCTGCGAACGATGCACGGCATCGTTCGGATGCGGATGCCGAGCGCACCCCTCGGGCTCGCCGACGCATGCTGCGATGCTTGGCATCGGTAGAGACGCGCGGCCCGTTTCGGTTCCGCTTGCGCATACATCGATGCTCGGCATCGTTCGGACGGGTGCCGAGTACGCCTCTCGGGCTCGCCGACGCATGCTGCGATGCTTGAGAAACGCCGAAAAGCTCCGCAACAGCACAATTTTCGTGCTCCTAGACGGCTCCGCCGCGGCAAAGCCTGCAATTGTGCAGGCTTTTTCGAAGAAAACGGCTCGTTTGGAGGAAATTCCTGCAATTGTGCAGGAATTTCCGATCGTGAGAGGGCTAAGCCTCAAATTTTAGAGAAAAACCTGCACTTTTGCAGGAATATTTCTTGGTGAGCATACGAAGGAGCAAAAAGCTGCACTTTTGCAGGCTTTTCACTCCTGGCCAAATAATCGTGCCGCTTCCACCGGGCAAGCATTCGTCAGCTCCGCGGTCAGCTAGACTCCGCGCGCTTGTCCTGCAATGCATCTTTGCCCGCGAGCTTTGCGAAGGTCTCACTTTTGCTGGCTTGCTGCTCCTGCCAAATAGTCGCGCCGCTTCCACCGGGTAAGCATTCGTCAGTCTCGCAGTCAGATAGACTCCGTGCGCATGCCCTGCGATGCCTCTTTGCCCGCGAGTTTTGCGTCGGTCTCACTTTTGCTGGCTTGCTGCTCTTGCCAAATAGTCGCGCCGCTTCCACCGGGCAAGCATTCGTCAGTCCCGCGGTCAGCTAGACTTCGCGCGCACGCCCTGCGATGCCTCTTTGCCCGCGAGCTTTGCGTCGGTCTCACTTTTGCTGGCTTGCTGGTCCTGCCAAATAGCCGCGCAGCTTCCACCGGGCAAGCATTCGTCAGCTCCGCGGTCAGCTAGACTTCGCACGCTTGCCCTGCGATGCCTCTTTGCCCGCGAGCTTTACGACGGTCTCCCTGGTATCGCAGCCAGGAGACCGCCCCGACCCGGCGCGTGACTAGGCCGACTCGGGGCTGATCAGCGTTACGTGCGGCCGCTGTTCGTGCCCTTCCAGACCAAGGCTCACGCAGATTAGCCGGACATGCTCTTCGGCCAGCTTACGTACTTCTTCATAGCTTTGCCCGAATTGAATGCTGTAAGAAATAAGACCGTGCATGGACATGAACAAGTTCCAGGGAAGCGTATACTTTCTGCTTTCCGCTCCCGGCTCGCCGGCCATCACCTGTCGGATGACAACCGCAAACATTTCGAGGCATTGCGCTTGTTCGGTTCGGGAATACTGCTGAAGCTCCGGCTCATGAATCATGAACATCATTTCATAGTGATTAGGATTGTTAAGACCGAACCAGATAAACTCCAGCATCAGCTTTTGAAGCAGATTCACGCTGAAGCCCTGCTCGCGCAAAATCATCTCTCTCTGCCGCTGCAGCAGCAAGGAAAAGTCGTCTTTAATCAATGCATAGAACAGTTCCGCTTTTTCGTTAAAATGATAATATAATGCTCCATGACTGTAGCCCATTGCTTTAGCGATGCTTCGCATCGTTAAAGCACGATAGCCGTAAGTATTGAATAAATCCCGCGCTTCCGTCAGAATTCTTTCTCTGCTTAGCTCCTGCGCGACTGCTTTCCTCGCCATTCCAATCCCTCCGAATCCTTAGCCGTATGCGGTTATGTGTGTACTCCGAATCCGAGAACCCGCCCCTTAGGGCAGGCTCTTGTGTATAATGTACTCGTTCTCTCCTGAAAGAATGACACCTTGACCTTGCGTTATATCCGTGAGCCAACCAATAAAAGAATCCGCCTGATCCGCGATCGGGAAGCACGTCACAGACACTTTATCCGTGAAAGCGATCTCCCCGAGCAGCATGCCCTGATTCCTCAGCTCGTTCTCCAGCTTGCCGTACCACGTATAATCAACCTCTACCAGCACCCTCCGGTGGTTGACCTTGTAGATCGGCTTCGCCGCTTCAATGCCCGCCACGGCTCCATCCGTATACGCACGGATAAGTCCGCCCGCGCCGAGCATAATGCCGCCAAAATAACGGGTGACGACAACCGCGACATTTTTGAGCCCCTGATGCTTAATGACTTCCAGAATCGGCTTGCCCGCCGTGCCGCTCGGTTCTCCGTCATCAGACTGCTTTTGTATCTGATCCCTTTCTCCGATCATGTACGCCGAACAGTTGTGCGTGGCCGAGGCGTGCTGCTTTTTGATAGCTTCAATAAATTCGATGGCCTCTTCTTCCGATTCCACCGGCTTGGCATGTCCGATGAAACGCGATTTTTTAATGACAATTTCCGCCGATCCGTACGACTCAACAGTTTTAAAATGTGCTAACATAGCCGACCTTTCTTGGTAGAAGGGAAACATCTGTTTCATTTCATTCTACACACATCAGTTTGCTTCTACAATATGGAAAGAAAATTTACTACATAAATATTGGTAAATCGCCTATAAAAAAACGATCGATCCCTAAGGATTGATCGTTTTTTGTCCGTTATTTTTGCAAGCGCGCTTCGAGCTCCGCTTTTTCCTGCTCATAGCCCGGTTTGCCGAGCAAAGCGAACATGTTCTTTTTGTACGCTTCGACGCCCGGTTGGTCAAAAGGATTGACGCCAAGCAGGTAGCCGCTGATACCGCATGCTTTTTCAAAGAAGTAAACCATATAACCGAATGTATACGGGGAAATGTCCGGCAGCGTCACGATCAGATTCGGAACGCCTCCGTCCGTATGGGCGAGCATGGTGCCTTCGAACGCTTTTTTGTTGACGAAATCCATCGTTTTGCCGCTCAGGAAATTCAATCCGTCCAAATCCTCGCTGTCGGTGCCGATCGTAATTTGCTCAGCGACCTGATCGACCTGAATGACCGTTTCGAACAAAATGCGGTTGCCCTCCTGCACGAACTGTCCCATGGAGTGCAGGTCCGTGGAGAAATCAACGGAAGCCGGGTAAATCCCTTTGTTATCTTTGCCTTCGCTTTCGCCGAACAGCTGCTTCCACCATTCCGAAACGAAATGCAGTGCAGGCTCATAGTTGACGAGAATCTCGATCGTTTTGCCTTTGCGGTACAGCGCGTTGCGCACAGCTGCATACTGATAGCTCAAGTTCTCGCTCAGGTTCGGGTTCGCGAACTCCTTGCGCGCGTCCGCCGCGCCTTTCATCATCGCTTCGATGTCGATGCCTGCAGTCGCGATCGGCAGAAGACCTACCGCTGTCAGAACGGAGTAGCGTCCGCCTACGTCATCGGGAATGACGAACGATTCGTAGCCTTCCGCCGTCGCCAGCGTCTTCAGCGCGCCTCGCGCTTTATCGGTCGTTGCGTAGATGCGTTTGCGGGCCGCTTCCTTGCCGTATTTTTTCTCCAGCGCTTCACGGAAAATGCGGAATGCAATGGCAGGCTCGGTCGTCGTCCCGGACTTGGAAATCACGTTGACGGAGAAATCTTTGCCTTCCAGCAGCTGAAGCAGATGGGTAACGTATGTAGAGCTGATATTGTTGCCGACAAAATATATTTCAGGCGTTTTGCGGGCGCCTTTTGGAAGTATGTTGTAGAAAGAATGCGACAGCATTTCGATCGCGGCGCGGGCGCCAAGGTAGGAGCCTCCGATTCCGATTACTACGAGGGCATCCGAGTCCGATTGGATTTGTTTGGCGGCTGCTCCAATGCGGGCAAACTCTTCGCGGTCGTAGTTCTCCGGAAGATCCACCCATCCCAGGTAGTCGGAACCCGCTCCGCTCCCGTTGTGAAGCTGCTCGTGGGCAACTTTCACCTGCGCGGCCAAATAGTCGACCTCATGCTGGGAAATAAAGGATAACGCCTTGCTGTAATCAAAATGAAGTTTAGTACTCATTATTCTCTCCTCCACTCTATTTTTTTCCTCTACCTAGCATACTTATTTGCTCGTACAAATGCAAGTCGATCAGGCATTCACAGGGCATGCTCCGCATGATAAAATGATTGATAAAATATAGCTTGAGGTGATGGTCATGAAGCGTATTGGATTCATCGGACTTGGGACTATGGGTAAACCTATGGCCGCAAACCTGATTAGAAAAGGTTATACCGTAACGGTATATAATCGGACTGCCGAAAAAACGGACGAGCTTGTCAGTCTCGGCGCAGATCTGGCCCGGACACCTGCGGACGCAGCCAAAGATTCGGATGTTCTTTTCACCATGATCAGCAACGACGCGGCTCTTCTGGAGACGTTTTACAGCGAGCAAGGCGTGCTCAGCGGCCTTCATCCGGCGCTGACGATTATCGATTCCAGCACGGTCGCTCCCCAGACCAGCCAACGGCTGGCCGAAGAGCTTGCCGCGCATTACGTCGACTTCCTCGACGCCCCGGTTACGGGCAGCAAGCCGGCCGCCGAGGCGGGCACGCTGACGTTCATGGTGGGCGGCAGCAAGGAAGTGTTCGACGAGCACTTCGACCTGTTCATGGCGCTCGGCAGCAAAGCCCTCCATCTCGGGCCTTCGGGCGCAGGCTCGTATGCGAAGCTGGCCCACAATACGATGGTGGGCATCAATGCGGCAGGCCTTGCGGAAGGCCTCGCCATCGCCACCAAGGCAGGCGTCAATCCTGCCCAGTTCCTGGAAATCGTACGCGCCGGCGCGGCGAACAGCAGACAGGCCGAGCTCAAGGGCGACAAAATCATCGACCGCGATTTCAGCAATCAGTTTTCGCTGAAACTGATGCTCAAAGACTTGCTGCTGGCCTCCGACCTGACCGGCAAGTTCCAACTGCCTTCGCCGATGCTGCACTCGGCTACCGCGCTGTTCCAGATGGGGCTCAGCAAAGGGCTCGGCGAAGACGATTTGTGTGCGGTCGTTCAATGCTACGAGGACTGGATCCAGCAGCAGGTCGCAAGACCGCACGAAGAAACCGCGGCAGCCGAAGCGAAGCCGGCTTCCCCGCTGTCAGGACACGAACGCCGGCGCAACACGCGCGTGAAGCTGGACATCAAGCTGATGCTGTCCGTCTACCAGTGGGAGCAGGAGGGCTCCTTCTCCGGGCAAAACATCGAAGGAACGCTGTACGATCTGTCGGAAAGCGGCCTGCAGATTGCGTCCGGCTTCCCGCTCGCGCAGGACATGTTCATCGTCATCCACTTCCCGCGGGAAGCGGATCTGCCTCCGATTACCGGGCGCGTAATCCGCGTCGAATCCAAACCGGGCAGCGACCAATTCAGCTACGGCTGCATGCTGTCCGGCCTGCCGCCTTTTGTACGAATCAAGTTGGAGCAGTACATCGAGCGAAACATCGAAAAAGCTTTGTAAAAACAAACAGCCAGCCGATCTATTCGCATAGAAGGCTGGCTGTTTATTTTATTGCCGCGACGGCTTGAAGTATTGCTGCACGACGGAGTAGGCCAGCTTCGGCCGGCGGTAGCGGTCGACGATTCCTTTGCTGTTCTGCGTGCCGGCCCGCGCCAGCAGCCAGCCGGTGCCTTCGGTCACCCGGCAGTCGCAGAACTGCCAAATGAACATCCCGGAAAGATAAGGCCGGGATGTATACGCCGCCAGATTCGCTGCGATAATATCGGCCTGCCGCTCTTCCGTGCCGCGCACCCGCGTCGGATTGCGGTGGCCGTAATGCCCGTCTCCGCCGAATTCGCTCATGATCATCGGCTTGCCTGAGCCGCCGGCCGCATTGGCCCAGCCTCTAGCCTGGTCGCATAGCTCGCCGGGGTCTTCATCTCCGTACCAGCCCGGGTACAAGTTAAACGAGACGATATCCGCCAGATCGAAGCACAGCTCCTTGTCCCGGTGATGCGAAGCGAATGTCAGGGGACGGCTGGCGTCAAGAGCACGGATTTGTGCGAACTGCCTTTTGTAGTGTTCCCTGCCTTCCTCCGTATCGCTCGCGCACTCATTCAAAATCGCCCAGATCGCAATCGACGGATGATTGCGGTGCTGCTCCACCATTTCCCGGTTAACCTGCCCGCACTGCCGGACGAAATTCGGGTTGCGCATTTGCTCCAGGTTGAATCCCCGCGCATGATTTTCCTCCCATACGAGAAAGCCTCTTTCGTCGCACAGATCGAGAAACCGCTCATCGTTCGGATAATGACTGGTACGCACGGCGTTCGCTCCCATGTCGGCCATCAGATCGAGATCCTGGGCCATAAGGGCAACCGGAAATGCCGCTCCGACCAGCGGATGATCCTCGTGCCGGTTAAACCCTTTGAACACGACGGCTTCCCCGTTAATCCGTATGCTTCCCTGTTCCACCGTAACCGTGCGGAATCCGACCCGTTCGATCAGATCGTCCAAAGGCTCGGCATGACCTTGAGCATACAGCTTCACGTCCAGCTCATAAAGGCGTGGCGCGCCAGGAGACCAAGCCTCCGCCCGGGGGCACGCATACTCGCCGCCCCACACAGCTGCAGCTCCCGCTTCCATCACGGCCGACCCGAGGTCGAATTCCTGCCCGGCCAGCGTGCCGCGCAGCATCACTTCGGCCGCCTCGGTCCCCGTGTTGCATAGCGCAACGCGGATGTCCGCCTTCCAGCCGCCGCCACTCTCGCTGTCGCCGGCATCCCGGCTCGGCGTAAAAGCGATTCGCCCGATCCGGACATCGGGAACCTCTTCCATAATGGCGGGACGGATGAGGCCTCCGTATGTATAATAGTCGTTCGGCACATGCAGAGAGGACGCTTCGCCGAACGAATTGTCGGCAACGACGACCAGTTCGTGTTCGCCGGCTTCCACACCGCGTACGAAAGCTTCGAAAGCGGTATACGCATTATAATGCTCGGCAATTTGCACACCGTCCCAATAAATCCGGGCCGTATGGCTGACCCCTTTGAACTCGAACCGCAGGTTGGCGCTGCGGTCAAGCGTCACTTTTTTCCGGTAAGCCCCGACTCCCCGGTACGTTGCAAAATGGGGATGCGTCTCCCAACAACCGGGGACGATCAATTGATAACCATATGACAGGGAAGCGGTATCGGTAAAATCCCCTTCAACCGGCGTAAAATCCCACGTCCCGTCCAACTCCGCGATGCGGCGAACCTTATGTGTTTGAAACAAGCGAATCATGATAGGCGGCCTCCTCCTGCAAACTGCTTATTTTTCTCGAAACTGGTTGCGGTACTGCGTCGGGGTCAGTTGTGTCTCCCCTTTAAAAATTTTATTGAAATACGAATGCTGATAACCAACCCGCTCGGCAATTTCATTGATCTGCATTTGCGTCGTCGTCAGCAGTTCTTTCGCTTTGTCCATCCGCAGCTTCATGATGTAATCGACATAATTGATCCCGAGAACCTGCTTGAAGGAACGGCTGAGCGTGTACGGACTCGTATGAAACTGCTCGGCGCATTCTTCCAGAGAAATATCGTGCATATAGCGAGTGCCCAACATCTCGGCGGCCTGCTCGACCAACCTTCTGGAGCTGATGTTTTGGACCTTGCCGAATTCCTCCAGATAGGGGGCGATCACTTTTTGGCGGAACCACTTTTTGAGCGCGGCCGGATCGCGAAGCCCAAACATTTCCTCATACAGCTGAACTTCGTTAAACAGCGGAAGCCGGGTAAAGCCAAGCTCGATGAGCATATGTCTCGTACCCCCAAGCAGTTGCAAAATCGCCTGCTGAACGAGCACTTCGCTGTCGCTGAGCCGTTCCGCTTCGTCCATAAAGGCCGAGAAGGAAGCATACGCTTCCTCCTCCAGTCCAAGCCGCATCACATGCAAAAACTGCTTTTCCTGGGCAAAAGGATACTGCACGCTGGACGGATAAGGAGGTTCGTACGCCTCCAGGTCAATGACTTGATGAACTTCCTGCAGCCCGCGAAAACGCGACGCCTGCCGAGCCTCTTCCAGCAGCAGCGGAACCCGGCTCACCTGCCCGATCCATGGGCAGACGATCACTGTTACATGCATGCGCAATATTTTGCTCAGAACGGCAATGAATTCCTGCGACAACTCGTGCAGCATTTTTCGGGATGCTCCGGTATCCGTCCCGGGGTCCGCAATGCACAACAACCCGACGGATAAATCCTGAAAATTAATCGCATGCGCCTGCATCAGCCTTCCCGCCGACAGCTCCTGGGCAATATTGGCTGCGGCAAATGAGACGAGCTGCCTGTCCTGTTCCATGAATTTGCCCGGCCCTTCGTGAAATCCCGAAAGCTGAATCAGCAGCACGGTAAATCGGCGTCCTTCCGTTTCCCAGCCCAAGTGCTCCATCCGCTGACGCAGGCCGGCCTCGTTCGTCGCGTACAAATGCCCTTGCGCGAGCTGCAGCAAAAAGCCTTCCCGAAGCGAAGGTACCGCTTGCTGCAAGCGTTCCTGCAGCGTGCTTCTTTCGCGGGTAAGCGAAGCCCACTGCTGCTCGATAAACTCAATCTCGTGCTTGGCTTCGCCCTTCGCCCCTTCCTTGCCTGCGCCAAAAAGCGCAACGAGCCGTCCGATCGGCCGATACAGCCGGCGCGAAGCGAGCCAGGCGAGCAGCAGCGCCGCCGTCAGGCCCGCCAAGCTGCAGGCGAGGATCCATCTGGAGGTGAGCAGAACGGGCTTCGTCAGCTCGGATAACGGGCTGGCGGTCACATAGATCCAGCCTGCCCGGGTTACATCTCCGAACGATACGATGTACGTCTCGCCGTTCCATTTGAAAGGAAACGACTTGACGTCGTGCCCTTTGTCCAGCACCTGCTGCTTCAAGGCTAACGAGAAATCCAGCACTGTCTCTTTGGGCTCCAGCACCCAGTCGCCCGATTGCTGCATCAGGAATGTCGTCCCTTTATCGCTGCTGGACTGCATGTAGCCGATGGTCCGCTCAAGCTCGTCCCGGTTCAAATTCAATACAAAAGCGCCGAAGGGCTGCTCCGAATGCCACGGCAGCTTGAAAATGATCGATACGGGGAACGTTCGCCGCCCGTTGCCCGACGGAAGCCCGTAAGTCAGAAACAAGCCTTCCTTTTTTTGCAGCAAAGTTTGATACCGCTTCAATCCGTCGCCGCTCAAATAATCGATCCCTGCTGCCGTAACCAATGCCTGCTGCCGGTTCAGGAACAGGTCGGCTTCATCGACCAGAACGTTGGAGCCGCCTACCACGAGCATCGATTGCATCAGCTTCTGCATGTCATCGATATGCTCGATAAACTCGTACTGGTCCAAATAATCGCCAAAAAGCGGGTTGTTCGACCATCGGCTCATCACCATCGAAATTTGATCGAACTGCTTGTTCATAATTTCCGAGTATTGCTCGATTTTGTATTGGTGGGATTTAAACACTTCCTTCTCCACTTGATTAATCCCGATCGCATAGTTGCTGGCAGCGATAAAAAGCGAAGGAATGCTTGTGATCAGCAGGACAAGAACCAGACTCCTTCGAAAATATTGGCCTTTTTCGGCCGAATCCGGCTGCTTAAGCCGTTCCCGCAGTCTCTGTCTCATGAATCCACCTCCGGCACCCAACCGCAAGTATGCAGATGCCCCCACAGCCTCTATGCAGAGCCGTAAGGGCATTTCCCCCCATTATTTGGCTTTGGTGCGCTCCTGATAAGCTTGGTTGTACTCATCTAATATTTTCATATAATTGCTGTCCGTTTTCAATCCTTCGACGAATGTATCCCACTCTTCAAGGGATGTTTTGCCCATAATCACTTTGGTTTTCAAATCCTGAATTTTCTTGTCGTAATCGCTGCCCAGTTTGGAAGCCGTCTCGGACGAAAGCCCGGAGATTGGGCTGGCGATGCTCACATCGGCGGCTTGATCGATCAGCTTTTTCTCCGCCTGCAGTTTATCAGCCGAAAGGCCCGTCCCGAGGTTCGCATATTTATCGAATTTCATGAAAATGTTTTGCATGAACTGAAAGCTCGGATCTTTGCCCGCTTTTTCCGTCAGGACATAGGCGCCGTCTTTTTTCGTAAAATCAACGCCCTCGATACCGTAGTTGGCCAATTCGTGCCCTTCATCCGAAGCGCCGTAGTCAAGGAACGCCAGCAGTTTTTTCACCTTGTCCTGCGGTACTTTTTTGCTAATGACGAACATCCCGAAATGCCCGTTACCTTTGCTCGCATACTTGCCGTTCGGCCCGCTCAAAACGGGAATCCACTCCAAATCCGCATCGGTTTTCCCGGATTTTTTAATTTCCCGCAGCATGCCCGGAATCTGGTTCGGTTTATCGGCGAAGATGCCGGCCTTGCCCGCGAACATCAAATCCTTCGCCTGATCGAGTTTGAGCAAACCGAAATCCTGTGGAATCAGCTTTTCGTCGTAAGCTTTCTTCAGCCATTCCAGCGACTTGCGCATGCCGGGATCGAACGTGACGTCGACCAGCTTGTCGTTAACGGCCTTATACTTACCGCTGCTGCCGGTAAATACGTCCTGAACGAAGCTCAACTGGCCCATATCGGCCTGGTTGACAAACCCGCTCAAGCCGACGGTGCCGGCCTGGCCGTCGGGAGCTTTTTCCTTAAACGCTTTCATCACGCTGTAGAGCTCGTCCATCGTTTCCGGCGCCTTCAGATTGAGCTGCTTCAGCCAATCCGTGCGAATGAGCGGCTGGGCGTTGCCTTCCGTCGGCCGGACCCGCGGCACACCGTACAGCTTGCCGTCGATCAGGTTGTTCCGGAACGTAATATCCGGAAATTTTTTAAAATTTGGATACTCCTTGATCAAGTCGGTCAAATCCCAGAACGCCCCCTGCTTGGCCATATTGCGGAACGCCGCATTGCCAGTATCCGTGACGAGCATCAAATCGGGCAAATCGCCGGAAGCGAGAGTCACGTTCACTTTTTCGTTGAAATTGTTCGGTGTGATCCACGTAATGTTCAGCTTCGTATTCGTACGCTTTTCCACTTCTTTGAGGATCGCATTGTCGGGTGCGGGCGGTTCCTTTTGGTAAAAAATGGACATGATGCTAATTTCCGTCGGCTTATTCTGCTCCGCGTCTTTGTTCGTATCCGCAGTTCCTCCTGCCCCGCTGCCGCAGCCGGCAGTCACAAGCGTCACGCCAAGCAGCGCGGCGAGCGGGAACGTCAAGCGCGCCCCTGTTCTCTTTTTCTTTTTCATACGTTCGGCCTCCCTATTGTTCATTATATGTCTCATTCCTTGACCGAGCCAACCATGGCTCCTTTGGCAAAATGCTTTTGCAGGAATGGATATACCAGCAATATCGGCAGTGTCGAAATGATGACAGCCGCCATCTTTTTCGTCTGCGAGGGGATCGATTGCACCGCCGAGTCGGCGACGGCCCCCGCGCCCATCGATGTGGATGAATCGATCAGCATATTTTGCAGCAAAATTTGCAGCGGCCACTGCTCGGGCTTGTTGATGTAAAGCACAGCTGTGAAAAATGTGCTCCAGTAAGCTACCGCATAGAACAAGCCGAAGGCGGCCAGCGACGGCAGCGACAGCGGCAAAATCACTTTGATCCACACCGTCAGGTCGTTGCAGCCGTCGATCCGCGCCGCTTCCTCCAGGCTGGCCGGGATGGAATCGAAAAATCCTTTCATCAGCAGTACATACCAGCCGCTTGTCAGCACCGGTATAATTAACGACCAGATGCTGTTGATCAGCCCCAAATCCTTGACCACCAAATATCCCGGAATAATCCCCGGATTGAACAGTGTCGTCAGCAAAATGAGCAGCATGAGTATTTTTCTGCCTTTCAACCTTTTTCTCGACAGACCGTAAGAGAGCGAGGAAGTAACGACAAGGCTGCAGGCCGTGCCGACGACCGCCAGGAACGCGCTGACTCCCGTCGCCCGGAGGAACGTATTGGTAGAGAGCAGGTATTCGTAGGAAGCGAGCGTCCACGTTTTGGGAAACAGCAGCAGTCCTCCCTGCCGGTATTCCTCCGGCGTAGCAAACGAGATGACAAGCACATAGTAAAAGGGGAACAAGCAGGCGATGCCGATCAGCAGCAGCATAACGGTGTTCACCGTATCGAACACGCGGTCGAAGAGACTTTTCGCAGCGGTTATTTTCATCAGTACACGCCCTCCTCGCCGAATTTTTTCGAAAGCTTGTTCGCGATAATGACCAGCACGAGGCCGACGATTGATTTGAACAAACCGACCGCAGTGCTGTAGCTGAACTGCCCCTGCAAGATGCCCACCCGGTACACGTAAGTGTCAAATACTTCTGCGACCTCGGAGACGGCGCCGTTCATCATGAGGTAAACCTGCTCGAAGCCGACGTCCATAATATGGCCGATCCGCAGGATCAGCAGGATGACGATGACGTTCCTGATTGCCGGAAGCGTGATGTGCCACATCTGCCTGAGGCGTCCCGCTCCGTCCAGCTTGGCTGCCTCGTACAACTGGGTGTCTACTCCGGCCATGGCCGCCAGGAAGATGACCGTCCCCCAGCCGACTTCCTTCCAGATGGACTGCAGCGTAAGCAGCGCCCAGAAATACCGGGGCTCGGTCAAAAAGTCCACCCGCGCAAAGCCAAGGAATTCAAGCAGTTGATTGACGACCCCTTCCGACTGGGAAAGCAGCAGAAAGCTCATCCCGGCGATAATGACCCACGACAGGAAATGGGGCAAATAGACGATCGATTGAATCGTTTTCTTGTACCATTCCTTTTGGGCCTCATTGAGCATTAGCGATAGGATGATCGGAATCGGAAAAAAGAACAGCAGGCTCAGCGCATTGATCGCCATCGTATTCCGCAGCATTTTGTAAAAATCCGGGCTGGCAAACAGCCTCGCGAAATGTTCGAAACCGACCCATTCGCTATGCCAGAAGCCCGTGTATGGCGAATAATTTTGAAACGAGATCAGTACCCCCCACATCGGCACATATTTAAATACGAGAAAATACAGAAGCCCTGGCGCAACCAATAAGTATAAAAACATATCCTGCTTTATCGCGGCCTTCACATCCCCACACTCCTTTCTTCTACAACTGCATCTGTTCGCTGGGGAAAATTCAACTTGACTATAGGGGAAGCGCCGCTTGAATGCATTAAAAAAATCTTGCCGCGCGCTTTGACCGGCTTTGCACTTTATTGCAGCAAAGCCACTATCCGCCCCCGGCGGGGGCAATTAAAAAAAAGACCTCCCGGTCTCGTCCGTGGAACAATCCACTTCGGAGACCGGAAGGTCTTTTGCTGCTTGCCCTTTCAGCTTACTCGCTAATGTAAGAGCAAATATAGTCGCTGACGGTTTTCACGTCGAGCTTGAATTTGGCATTCGCCGGAACGGTGAACTCGCCTTGTCCGCTGATGGAAATCCATTCGCTGCTGCCCGGAAGCAGAACGTTCAGCTCGCCGGCTTGAATTTCCATAATTTCTTTCGTGTCGGTGCCGAACTCATACTCCCCCGGGAGCAAAATGCCGAGCGTTTTTTTCGTTCCGTCGGCAAATACGACGGTGCGGCTTGTTACTTTGCCGTCGAAATAAACGTTGGCTTTCGTAAGTACAGTTACATTTTCAAAGCTGGACATCGGTAGCGGTTCCCCCTATACGATACGTGTAAATAATCCCATGAGCGGTCGGCTGCTGCAGCTTTGCTTAAGCCAACAGCGCTTTGACTCTGGCTACGACATTCTCGACGGAGAAGCCGTATTCTTTCAGAACTTTATCTCCAGGCGCAGAAGCGCCGAACGTGCTGATGCCGAGGATCGAGCCTTGGTCGCCTACGTATTTTTCCCAGCCGAGCGGGTAAGCCATCTCGACGGCGAGACGTTTTTTCACGTCAGGCAGGATGACGGAATCTTTGTAAGCTTGCGGCTGTTTGTCGAACAGCTCCAGGCTCGGCATGCTGACGACGCGGACGTGGATGCCTTCCGCCTGCAGCTGCTTCTGAGCCGCCACAGCCAGCTGAACTTCGGAGCCGGTCGCCAAAATTTGCGCGTCAGGCTTGCCGTTAGCCGCATCGGCGATGACGTAAGCGCCTTTGTCGATGTTCGCTTTCGCCAGTTCCGCGGAGCCTTCCAGAATCGGCAGGTTCTGACGAGTCAGTACCAGCGCGACCGGACCTTCCTGCTGGGCCAGCGCATAGCGCCACGCTTGGGAAGTTTCGTTCGCATCCGCCGGACGCAGAACGGTGATGCCAGGGATAATGCGCAGCGCAGGAAGCTGCTCGATCGGTTCGTGCGTCGGTCCGTCTTCGCCGACGGCGATGCTGTCGTGCGTCAGGACGTAGACGACAGGCAGCTTCATCAGGGCAGCGAGGCGGATCGATGCGCGCAGGTAGTCGGAGAATACGAAGAAAGTCGCTCCGTACACTTTCAGACCGCCGTGCAGCGCCATGCCGTTCATCGCCGTGCCCATGCCGAATTCGCGCACGCCGAACCACAGGTTGCGGCCCGCATAGCTGCTGGCGCTGTAGTTGGCTTCGCCTTTGATCATCGTGTTGTTCGAGCTGGCGAGGTCGGCCGAACCGCCGATCAATTGCGGCAGCTTGCCTGCAATCGCATTGATCGCGTTGCCGGAAGCCGCGCGGGTCGCCAGAGGCTTGTCTTCCGTCGTATATACGGGAAGCTCCGCATCCCAGCCTGCAGGCAGCTCGCCGCCGACAGCCATATTGAACTGAGCACCAAGCTCAGGATAAGCTTTGACGTAGTCAGCAAGCAGCGCGCTCCAAGCTTGTTCGGCTTTGCTTCCGTTTTCTTTAACTTTCGCGTAGTGCGCTCTGACTTCGTCCGGCACGAGGAAGTCCGGCTCTTCAGGCCAGCCGTACGCTTGCTTGGTCAGCTTGGCTTCTTCCGTTCCGAGCGGGGAACCGTGAGGGCCCGCATGTCCGCCTTTGCCGCCTTTGTTCGGGCTGCCGAAGCCGATTGTCGTCTTCACTTCGATCAATGTCGGACGGGTCGTGTCCGCTTTCGCTTCTTCCAGCGCTTTGGAAATCGCGGCCAAATTGTTTTCCTCTTCGACGCGCAGCACTTGCCAGCCGTAAGCTTCAAAGCGCTTTTGCACGTTTTCGGAGAAAGCCATGTTCAGCTCGCCGTCCAGCGAAATGTCGTTGGAATCGTAGAGCATGATCAGCTTGCCGAGCTTCAGGTGCCCGGCCAGGGATACCGCTTCGGAAGATACGCCTTCCATCATGTCCCCGTCGCCGCAAATCGCATATGTATAGTGATCGATGACAGGGAAATTATCTTTATTGTAAGTTTCTCTCAGGTGAGCTTCAGCCATAGCCATACCGACAGCCATGCCGATGCCTTGTCCGAGAGGACCCGTCGTAGCGTCTACGCCGGCCGTATGGCCGTACTCGGGATGCCCTGGAGTTTTGCTTCCCCATTGGCGGAAATTTTTAATATCGTCGATCGACAGGTCATACCCGCACAGGTGAAGCAGGCTGTAGAGCAGCATGGAGCCGTGTCCCGCGGACAAAACGAAGCGGTCGCGGTTGACCCATTTCGGATTCGCCGGATTGTGCTTCATATGCTGGGTCCACAGCACGTAGGCCATCGGTGCGGCGCCCATCACCATGCCGGGATGTCCGGATTTCGACTTTTCAATCGCATCGATACCGAGTGTGCGGATCGTGTTTACAGCAAGCTGGTCGATGTTTTGGTTCGTAACTGTCATCAAAGTTTCCCTCCTATATGTGGTTCTTTCTGCTTGTTTCCCCTACTTGTACATACAAGTCAGTCTTCTCACTTGAATTATTGTACCATTTGCTTTGAGGCATTGCCACAATAAACCGTTAAAATCTTCATGACCGTGCGGATGGAGCTTCATTTTCGGAAAAAAGAGCCAAATTTTTCGTCAATTTTCGAAACAAAACGTATCGCCCACGCGTCTAATTACTATAGATACCCTAAATGTGCCTTAGGAGGTGCCCATCGTGCCGACCGCCTGGACGGAACGTGAAGTGATTCATTTGTTAAACCGCACCGCATTTAGCGTTAACCCGGCAGCCATCGAAGCCTGCTTGTCCTTCGGCAAGGAGGAAACCGTAAAGCGGCTTATCGCCGGCAAACCGCTGGTCTCCGCGGCAGCCCCTCTGTCCGCCATCAATGAGTTGAAATCGGGCGACGGAACACTGCAAGCAAAGCTGCTGGACGACCAGATTGTGTACTGGCTGTACCGGATGATGAATTCCACAGCTCCCCTGATCGAAAAAATGACGTTGTTTTGGCATGGGCATTTTGCCACATCGTTTTACAAAGTCCAAAGCATGCCGCTTATGCTGCAGCAAATCGAGACACTCCGCACCCACGCCCTCGGCCCCATCCGCGACCTGCTTATTGCCGTCAGCAAAGATCCGGCCATGATGCTTTGGCTCGATGCGGGCTATAACAAAAAAGGAAACCCCAACGAAAACTATTCGCGCGAGCTTATGGAATTGTTCACACTGGGAATCGGCAATTATACCGAACAGGACGTTCGCGAAGGAGCCCGCGCTCTTACCGGCTGGAGCTACAATGCCGAAACTTTCAAGGTTGTCTTTGACGCCAAACATTTCGACAGCGGCACGAAAACGTATCTCGGCGAAACCGGCAACCTGGGCCTTGTCGAGGTGATCGACGTTCTGCTGAAACAAAAAGCGTTGTACGCTTTTCTGGCCCGCAAGCTGCTGCAGGCGTTCGCCGTGGAAAATCCTTCGGATGCGTGGGTCCATAAGCTTGCTTCCCACCTGACCAAAGCGAAAAATATCGGAGAAACGATGAAATTTCTGCTGACGTCCGATGAGTTTTACCATGATTCCACAATGATGTCGCTGGTCAAATCCCCTCCCGAATACATGACCTCTATTATCAAAACCCTCTCGCTTTCTACGGATATTCATTTTGCATATGCGATCAAGGAAATGGGGCAGGAATTGTACGCTCCGCCGAATGTAGCCGGATGGCCCGGGCATGCCGAATGGCTGACGACCAACTATTATTTGGCCCGCTTCCAGTTTGCCGAGTATGCCGCGGCTCGCGCTTCCGCGAAATTTTTCGCCCAGTGGGAAGGGCCGGTTCAGGCCGAAACGATGATCAAAGCGTGGTGCCGCCTTTTGGGAATCGGCAAATTGAGCGACGTCTCCTTGAAAGGGCTGCTTCGTTATGCGGGCGAGGCTCCGGATCCCGGCGATTTGAAGGAACATGCCAAACGAAAGCTGCTGCAGTTGCTGCTCATGTGTCCCGAAGCCCAGCTCAAATAGGAAGGGAGGTAGCTTAAAAAATGAAACTGACGAGAAGACAATTTTTGAAAAAAGGGACCGGGCTGCTGGCCACTCTCAGCTTCGGCGGCGCCTTTCTGAGCGCGGATGCCGATTCCATCCTTTATGCGAACTCGGCGGCCTCCAAGCCTGAAGTCAAAAATCCCGTACTGGTCGTGGTCCAGCTCTCGGGGGGTAACGACGGCCTGAATACGCTGATTCCCTACGGGGCGGGCGAATATTACGATACCCGGCCTAAGTTAAGCTTCAAGCAAAGCCAGGTGCTCGCCATCGACAACCAGCTAGGCTTCCATCCGAAGCTGGAGGAGATGCATCGAATGTATCAGGAAGGCAAGCTGGCAATCATTCAGGGCGTAGGCTATCCGAACCCGAACCGCTCGCATTTTCGCTCCATGGACATCTGGCAGACCGCCGAGCCCGCGAAACAGTACATTAGCGGGTGGCTGGGCCGCTATGTGGATTTGTCCAAGCCGTCCGCTCCCCTTCCGGCGATTCAGATCGGGGATAGGGCGAACAAAGCGCTGTACACCCAAAACTACGATGTGCCGGTCGTCCAATCGCTAGGGCAGTTCCGTGCCTTCAATCCGAAGCAGAGTGCCGCGGAGAACGGCAAGCTCGAGCAAATTTTGAAGGACATTTACAATGCTCCCGGCAAGCCGGAATATCTCCGCGTCTCCGCTCAAAGAGGCAGAAGCGCCTTTGAATACGCCGAGGCGATCGAGGCCATGACCAGCAAGTATCAGCCGCTGACGGCTTATCCGGACTCCAAATTCGCCCAGCGCATGCAGTTGATCGCCAAGCTGATTTCCGGCAAATCCGGCACTCGCGTTTACTATGCCGAGCTGGGCGGGTTTGACGATCATGCGAACGAGGCGCAGCAGCATAACCGGACTTTGAGTGATCTGGACGGCACCTTGAGCGCTTTTTACAAAGATCTGCAGCTGCATCAGCTGCAAAACGATGTCGTCGTTATGGTTTTTTCCGAATTCGGACGGCGCCTCAAGGAAAACAGCAGCGGCGGGACGGATCACGGCACGGCGGCTCCCGTATTCGTGCTTGGAGGCAGCGTCAAAGGCGGCTTGTACGGCTCCTATCCGAGCCTCAGCAAGCTTGACAACGGGGACCTTATATACTCCGTGGATTTCCGGTCCATCTACTACACGCTGATCGATTCCTGGCTCAAGGGGGATGCACAGGGCGTTCTTTTCAAATCCTACGAAAAAATCCCCTTCATCTGATCCGTTCGCTGACGGCAAAAAGGCTGACCCCGATTCGCGCCGGGATCAGCCTCTTTTTGTGGCTGGAAAAATAGATATTTAGGAGAACACGACCGTTTTGTTGTTGTGCACGATGATGCGGTCTTCGACATGCCAAGCGACGGCTCTGGCCAAAACGCTGCGCTCGATCTGGCGACCGATTCTTTTCAGATCCTCCACGTTGTCGCGGTGGCTGACGCGCTGGACGTCCTGCTCGATGATCGGTCCGCCATCGAGTTCCTCCGTCACGTAGTGCGCCGTCGCCCCGATGATTTTCACGCCGCGGTTATGCGCGCGATCGTACGGCTTGCCGCCGATAAACGCCGGAAGGAACGAATGGTGAATATTGATGATTCTGTCGGCGTAATGCTGGATAAAGGACGGCGAGATGATCTGCATGTATCTGGCCAAAATAATCGCGTCCACATTGTCGCCAAGTACGGAGAGCTGCTGCTCTTCGGCCTGCTGCTTCGTGTCGGCGGTCACCGGGATGTGGTGGAACGGAATGCCGAACGATTCCACCGTAGCTTTCGTATCCGGGTGGTTGCTGACCACCATCGCAATCTCGACGTCGAGATCACCCGAACGCCAATGCCACAGCAGCTCAAGCAGACAGTGGTCCTCCTTCGAAACGAAAATGGCGATGCGCTTCTTTCTGCTCGCCAAGCTCAAATTCCAATCCATTTGAAACTTGTCGGCCACCACGGCAAAATCCTGCCGAAAGCCGCCGATTTTCCGCTCGATCTCCGGAAGATCGAATTCGATCCGGATAAAGAACAGCCCGCCTTCCGGGTCCATCGTATATTGATCCGATTGCACGATGTTTGCGCCGTGCTCGAACAAAAACTGCGATACCGCAGCCACGATGCCCGGCTGATCCGGACAAGAGATAAGCATCCTGGCCCGATTGTTTTGTTCTGCTGCTGGTTTTGTCAAGGAATTGCCTGTTACCCGTTCCATCTTATCCTCCTCAAGTAAAAGCGGCGCTTGTGCTGTGTTGTTTGCGGCTTGGATTAAGCTTGCTTCAGCGCCTCTTTGCCGGCCAGCCAAACAGTCAGCCTTTGGTTGATTTGTTCTTCGCTGAGTTCAGGGAATAACCCCTCCTCATGAAGCAAATCGTACAAGCGTTCCATCGGCTCGCGGCCGTCCGCTTTTTTCGCTTTGGCATCCGTTTTGAGCAGATCCCATGTTTTTAAAATATAGTCGCGGTGATGAATGTCTTTCTTCGTCAGCAAATGATCGATGCGCTCCACATGATCCAGGAACTCGCCCCCGAAACGCCCGCTCAAATTGCCTGACAGCAGCGCAATCTCGGCTTCGTACATCGGACGCTGCGTTTTGTCTTCCTTCCCGATCCACGGCGTCTCCAGAATCATCGGCCGTGATTTGAGCTTCTCGTGATTTACAACTCTGCTCATGGCCTCATAACCGATCCAGCCCGACCCTACAGGGGCATGGCGGTCTTTCGAAGCGCCGCGCGGATTTTTGCTGTCGTTCAAATGAATAACCGCAATGCGGTCCAGACCGACGGTGCGGTCAAATTGCTCCAAAACCCCGTCCAGATCGTTGATGATATCGTATCCGGCATCGTGCACGTGGCAGGTGTCCAGACATACGGTCAGACGGCCGTTATCCTGCACCTTTTCGATAATTGCGGCAATTTCCTCAAAGCTTCTGCCGATTTCCGAGCCTTTGCCCGCCATCGTCTCCAAAGCGATATTCACTTTCGTCTCTTTGGTCCCTTCAAGAACCATGTTCAACCCTTCCGCGATGCGGTTTATGCCGTATTCGGCATCCTTGTCCGTATAAGCGCCGGGGTGCAGAACGATATTGCGCACTCCCAAATAGTCGGTTCTGCGGATTTCTTCCTGCAGGAAATTCACCGCGAGATCAAAAGTATCTTCTTTATATGATCCCAAATTGATGATGTACGGGGCGTGCACGATGATTTCGTCAATCCCGTGCTTGTCCATCAATGCCTTGCCCTCTTCGATGTATTGCGATTCTATCGGCTTGCGCCGTGTATTTTGCGGTGCACCCGTGTAAATCATAAATGTGGAAGAACCGTAGGTAACGGCTTCCTCAGCGGCATTCAGCAGTCCTTTATCCGAGAACGAAACGTGCGACCCGATTTTCGGCATGTTTCTTGCTCCTTTGCTTTTGGTTAGTTCTTGTCTATTTTACTAAGAAAGTCGCAAGAAATCTAGAAATGATATATAATTTATATAGCTACGACTCGTAACAGAGGTGAAAAGTATCGTGAACAACTCCGCGTTTATGTGGTTTATTATTTTCTGGGTATTCGTTCTGCTGTTTTTCATGTCGGTGGGCGGGTATTTCATGTTCCGCAAGTTTTTGAAGGTGCTGCCCAAAGAAGACGGCAAATCCAAGCTCGACTGGCAAAATCATTACGTCGAATCTTCCCGCCACCTGTGGACCGACGATTCGAAAGCGTTCCTCGACCAACTGGTCTCCCCTGTGCCCACGGCGTTCCGCGATATCGCCAAGCATTCCATCGCCGCCAAGATCGGCGAAGTCGCTTTGGAGGAGCAAGCCAAGGAAGTGACGCGCGACCACTGCATCAAAGGATACATATTGGCAACTCCGCGCAGAGATTACCGGAGTCTAACTAGCTTCCTGGATAAACATCAGATCGACTACAGCGCATACAAGCATCTGTTGAATTAAGCGAAAAAGCTGTTCCCCGTCAAGCCTAGAATCGGCTTCAGGGAGCAGCTTTTTGCGCCGGTACTAGCTGTCCAGGGCCATCTGCAGCTATATTTATAGGGTCGCGTGTAATCAACTCCGCGCTTTCTTAATAACAACTCGGAAAAGTCATGACCAGAGAACATACGACCAAGCCTCCCAAGATGCGGCTTCAGATCAAAGTCACTCACTGTTGCTGTTCTGCTTCCAGCGCCTCCTCATCCGTATCCCGTGTCAACACGCTTAGCAAAGGCAAAAACAAAATGTCCTCTGTATAAGGAAACACAACTGGGCATATTAGATCGAAAGCAGGCCCACTAGCAAAAAACTTTATAAAAACGAAAAAAGCCCCGTTTTCACAGAAGCTTTTCTCAACACGTGATCTCACCTTGCGGTGAATAAACATATATGCAATTGAATCCATTATCCCTATTATTAATACTATATCACGTATGTACTGCATACGCAACATATATCTACATAATCTAGAGCTTTGAAAGATCAACACCAGCTGCTGCGGCTGCTTCTTGAATCATTGCTTCTACTCCACTTTGCTCTGAAAGGCTCTTAAGTAGTTGGATCAGCCTGTCAGCCTGTAAATTTCTACTATAGCTCGGAAACAAATTCAGCACATAGTCCTCTAATTCACTCAAAAGTAAATCCTCGACCGTATTTTTTCGAGCTACAAGGAGCAACTAAAATACTATTAAAATCAATGATGAGCACGACACATGGATGCTCAAACTGAGGTTCATGACCAAAATTTGTAGCGCCAAGATCCGCCATTAAGATTGTACCGGGAGCATAGTAAGTTGTCCTATCCCCATGTGCAAGGCTTTTCAACCATCGTTCATGAAAAAGAATCCAATGGCCTAAATCATGCACCGAAAGATTAGGAACATGATCAATTAGATTCCATATTTTCAACTTATACTGATCAAAAACAAATGCATTATCCTTACCTGTAACGCTTTTTACAATTGAACTCTTAGTTTCACGTTTAATACTTCGATTATCAATTGTAAACAGAAAAACTTACCTCCATACTAATTGCTTGATCAATATCCCCTAGTTAGCATAGCATACAATATTCCTTTTTTTAACTATTCAGGATTTTAGATGGAAAGGAAAGCTTGAAATTTTCATCCCTTCAGCGCAGTTCCGAAAGCTAAGGAGACCCCGCTTTCGTGGCGGGAGGCATCTCTTACGCATAAACCGGTTGTCCACAGAAAGCCTGCGAAAGTGCGGCTTTTTGCTCCTCCCCGATCCGCATGCCTTGAAATGTTCCTGCAAATCTGCAGGCTTCTCCGCTCATGCGCGGGGCCCAGTCGGGCTCAGTTCCATTTGCTCAGGAATTCCTGCACAACAATCACAGGCTTTTCCTCCAACAAGTCGGTTTCCTCGAAACAGCCTGCACTTTCCAGGCTGCTTGAGAAAGTCACACGCCGGAGCCAGCAGCACATCTGCCAGGTAACGCGCAGAAAACCGAGTCAGACTGTTAATACTCTCACGCTGGAAGGTCACACATTTACTTGGAAACGAGTAAAAACCTGCAAAAGTGCAGTTTTTTGCTCGCCGATACGCTGTCAGCGAATAATTCCTGCAATTGTGCAGGCTTTTTACCGGACACACGGCCTCCGATTCATTTTCGTCGAAAATTCCTGCACTTTCGCAGGCTTTTAACCAAAACGGACCATATTAACAGAAAAAGCCTGCACTTTTGCAGGTTTTTCCCCGGCCTGGTCTGCCAAGCAGCCTCGTACCACCTTCTGTACAGCGCCGCAACCCAAGCCGCCTCACGCCCCCGCTGTACAGCGCCGCAACGAGCGACGGGAAAGGACTGCGCCGCCAGCGGAGCGCGCTTCCCGCCCGACAATGCCGCTTCACACGATGATCGGAGCATCAGGCGGCCAGCTGCGGCTTTTTTTCGCGAAAAAAAGCCTTTTATGTCGACAATTCATTCCATTATATTCAAGAATCTGTTAATCTATAAGTAGAAGATTCGCAGATTCATAGACGGTTTTGGCCGATTTCCAATAATTTCCGACGTTTTTGACATACTAACAAGGAGGACTTGAAATTATACAATTTACGGCAGCAAGCATACAGCACAAAGGAGAATGATAATGAAACGTTTCTTCATCCCGCTCACTTGCTTTGCTCTTTTATGGAGCTTAGGACCTCACCCCTCGAACGCAGCAATCCCCGCATCCGCAGAAGAAATCCAATCCACATTCAATGTAAAAGACGCCAAATTCGGAGCAGTCGGCAACGGGGTGGCCGATGACAGTCTCGCTATTCAAAAAGCGCTCGATCTAGCCAAGGACTCCGGCGGCGGCACGGTCTTTTTTCCCAAAGGTACATACAGAACGACCAGAAATCTGTACGTTTACAAAAATACGAATCTCGTCGGGTATTCGGCCAAAATTTCAAAAGCGGACGGCGGGCTCGGGTACACCGTGATCATGATCATGGCGAAGCAAAGCGACATTACTATTGAAGGACTTTGGCTGGAAAATTTGAGCAAGTCGGACAGCATGATGATCGATATTGCGGACGGCTCGTCCAATATTCAGGTGCGCGGCAATTCGTTTACCGGGCCTAATTCGCAGGCCGTCAATATGAACGCCGCGGATATCAAGCAGGTGCTCGTATCGGACAACCGGTTCGAGGAAGTGGCCTACGGGGTTCTGACCAACCGGAACGCCAGCAATTTGCGGGATTTGCGCATCGTCCAAAATGTGTTCGCGAACGTGTACGCCGATGCGATCGAGATCAACCATCCCGGCGGGCCGGAGACGGCGAAAGCCAGCAACATCGTCATCGCCAACAACCATATTTCGGTGCCGCCGGAATATGGGAACGCGCCGACGAGCGGCTTCGGAATCGGCATCGCAGGCGCCTCGGACGTGACCATCAGCGGCAATACCATCGAGAATGTCCGCTATGAAGGCATTCATATCGAGGATAATTCGAAATACATTACGATTACCGGGAATATTATCAACGGCGTGAAGAGCAACCCCGATAACGGGCTCAATTCCGGCATCTACGTCATCGACGGCGACTACATTACGATTACCGGCAACTCGATCAGCGATGCTGCGGACTACGGTATTCATCTGGAGATCGACCCGAACAATACCGCTTCCAACACGACGATTACCGGCAATACGGTAACGAAGAACGGCGCGGGCGGCATGAAAATTGTCGCCGAAGGGAAGGCGAACCTGGTCGTTTCGGAGAATGTGGTGACGGATAATGCGGGGCACGGCATCGTGGTCGGGGGCAAGCAGGATAATTTGCGCATGACGAACAACACAACGAGAAACAATGCAGGATACGGGTTGTACCTGTATTCTTCAGGCAGCGGCTGGATGATTTCCGGCAACTCTTTTTACGATAATAAAACGGGGGATATCGGTTACAGTAATTCCTATACCGTGCCCGTCAACATCAGGGATAACGGAACAATCATCCAGGCCAAAGTGAATTCAGGCTACACGCCCTGGATGAACACATTCACCCTGGGGCTTTCCGCGGAAGGCGTATTGTCCGTCGTCACGCAGTTCAGCGGCATCCGCACGAGCCAGATGTATAAAATCAGCTGGAACGGCTCCGCCCTGACCGCTGTGAAGCTTGGCGGCGAACAGTACGGCAACATTGAAGTGCTGTCCCCGCGCATGAACGGCAAACAGCTTCAGGTGCAGAGCAAGCTGAACGCTCCCGACGGCACGGCGATCCATTTTGACGTTCAATTTGACGGCATGATTCTTTTTAAATAAACAAGCCCGCGGCTGTTTCCCGGCAGTATGCAGTCGACCGACCGCCGTCATGCAGCGCAGCCTCGCGCTCCGGGACTTTGCGAGGTGCGAAAGCAGGTGCCGGAGACGGCCTTGCCGTCCGCTCCCGATGAGAGCGTTTCCATTTCAAAAGTAAAAAAAGCTGATCCATCGCCCTTACGCCAAGAGCGGCAGATCAACTGTATAACCCATGAAGCCGGGTGTCGAATCCATCAGCATGCTTTCTTTCTTGCATTCTTTATGAGCGCATGATTTGCACTGAGCGAGCGGAATTTTCACTTTATAATAACCGGTTTTAAACACACGCTCGGCGTGATATTTAGAAACAATTGTGTTGCACCCCACACAATAGACAGTTTCAAATGCATCCACACCCATTCCCTCCTCGATTTGTTAAATATTGTCGCACATTGTTACATAATGTATTCATCAACCATTATATGTTACAATATGTAACAAATCAAGAGGTTATTCCTTTTTTTGCCCGAAATCTTCTGCGGATCGCTAAAAAAGCAAGCGTCAGCGAGCTGCCGATCAGCGCGCCCACACCATCGATGACGATATCTCCTACCTTCGGGGTCCGGCTGAATACGAACCGCTGATGATATTCGTCGGTGGCCGCGAACGCCAGGCACAGAACCATCGTGACGATAAATACCAATAACGCCCGCCTTTTCAGCAGCAGATTGACAAGCAGACATACCAGGATACCAAAACATGCATATTCTACAATATGCGCCATCTTTCTGATGACGAATTCAACGAGTTCCGTTACCCCGTTCTGCTTCACGTTAATAGTCGTGCCTTCGTAAGTAAACTTGACATCGGCGAAATAATGAGTCCACTCACTAGGGATCCGCGTTTTAAGCCATGGCCTTAAGTTTTGCTGGTCGTAAGACTGCGACGAAAATACAAAGATCGTCCCCATCCATGCCATCATGAAAATGGCAATCAAGAACAATTTTCCTTTGCTCTTTCCGGCGTCCGTTTTCATTGAATCAACCCGCTTTATTCTATAATTTTTTTATTTAGCAGCTTTTTGAATGATCTTTTTCCCCAATTCCTCCTTCATGATTTCAAACCACAGCTTGTAGCCGGCCTCGGTCGGATGCACGCCGTCCTTGTTCAGCACTTCTGTCAGGTCGGCATTGCGGGATTTGAATCCCGTGTAAATATCGATGAATAGCCAGCCTTTCCCGGCGGCCAGCTCCCTCGTCTTGGTCACGTAATTCTCATACGTGAGTCCTTCCGAATTTTGACCCGTATCGGCTCTCGGATTGGGAGACAGCAGAATGATCAGCGCATCCGGCAAATCCTTATGGAGCGCGTCGACGACAGATGAAATATTGTCGAGCGTTCTTTCGATCGGCACCGCTTGTCCGAAGTCGTTAATAAGGCACGTTTCAAAAATGACGACGTCCGGCTTTTGCGAGACGATCGTGTCCACCTTGCTTTTGATCAGGTCGGTGCTGTAGCCGCTAAATCCGTTGTTCGTGAGCGTAACGTTCATTTTGCCGTCCAGGTCTTTCAAATAGTCCCGCAGCATCGAGCTCCAGCTTTTGTCGACATGGCTCACGCCCGCGCCCGCCGTTACGCTGCTGCCGAGCGTGGATATGTTGACGCTGCCTTTCATCACATGAATATCGCGGATGACATCAATCATGGACATCGGCTGCCAATCGTCCACTGCTTTTTTGATTTGATTTTCATGCAAATACCAATTGCTTCCCAACAAGATCGATACGGTTACGATAAACAACAGTCCTGCTGCTTTGAGCTTGATCACAATCTCCTCCTTACGAATCCCCAAAAAGCCCTTAAACGAAAACGGGACCTGCAGACGAGCGCGGTTCAGCGGCTCATCTACAGATCCCGGATTCGTCTATCTGACGACAAATTCAACAATTTCTTCCCAATCGGTGTAAAGCCGAATGTTATCCTCTTCAATCAGTTCGCTGCCCGTCTGCACTTCGATGAATTCCAGATCGGTAATAGCCCGGATCGCGTGCCTGGCCCGCATCGGAATCTGAATCACGTCACCGGCCTTGACGTCGATAAGCTTGTCGTTCAGAATCAGCTCGCCTTCCCCGGCTATGATCGTCCAAGCCTCGTAGCGCTTGTGATGCAGCTGGTAGCTGGAATTTTTACCGGCCTGGATAAAAATTTTCTTCGTCAGCACCTGGCTTCCGTCGTTCAAAATGCCGGAGTCCAGCACCCGGTACCAGCCCCAGCGCCGTTCCTCGTACATCGGACGTTGGTCGGAATTTTTCATTATGTCCTTAATTCGGGGGCTCGACGATTTCTCGGCGACGAGAATGCCGTCCGCGCTCGTAGCCACGACAACGTTGGACAAGCCGATGACAGTCACCGGAATTTCCAGCTCATTCAAAACGTGCGTATTATGGGAGTCGTCGCTAATAATGCCTTTGCCCATCAAATTGCCGCTGACTTCCTCCGTCAACGTGTTCCACGTGCCCAGGTCCTTCCAGTAACCTTCGTAAGGAAGCACGAAAATGCGCTCCGCTTTTTCGACTACCTCGTAGTCGAAGCTGATTTTGTTCAGCTTAGGGTACTGTTTCGCCAATTCCTCGTACCGGATCGGCAATCCCTTCTCAATCAGCAGATTCATCACATAATCCAGCTTGAAAGCAAAAACCCCGCAATTCCAGAGCGCGCCTTGCTCAATGAGCCGCTGCGCCTGATCTTCGCGGGGTTTTTCTCTGAAGTTGCTGACCTGCCTGTAGTCCGCATGACCGGCTGCGCCGGTTGGCTCGGCGGGAACGATGTATCCGTACTTTTCGGACGGATACGTCGGCTTCACACCGATCAGCGCGATATCCGCCGATGCCTCGTGCACGGCTTGCTCCAGATCCTTCAGCCGGACGAAGAAGTCGTCTTCGACGTAAGGATCCACCGGCAGCACAGTAACGACTTCGCTGAGGCTGACGCCGACGATCGAGTACAAATACGTCGCTGCAAGAGCGATCGCCGGGAACGTATCCCTACGTTCCGGCTCGATAATAATCGGCGCGTCCACGCCCAGCTGGCTGTAGATCATATCCAGCTGGCCCTTGCCGGTAGCGACGTGCGCGGAGCCGGATAAGCCGACTTTCGCGACCTGGCTCCAGACGCGCTGAACCATCGATTCCAGGCCGCCCGCTTCACTGCGCAGCACCTTCAAAAATTGCTTGGAACGCGCGTCGTTGGACAGCGGCCAGAGACGTTTTCCCGAACCTCCGGATAACAGCACTAATTGCATTAGCCCACATCCTTTTCCGATTGATTGGCATATATAATTTCCAGTATGGCATCTATGATGCTCGCGGCCGAATCGCCATGCCGGCGAACGCTCGGCAGCCTGCTTGCCATGGCGGCGATCGCCGCGGCGTCCAGCCGCAAATCCGCCAGCTGCTCCCAGCGGATCATTTCGCCCAGCTTTTGTTCCACCACGAATTGCGAAGTGTTGCGATCCTCTTCCAGCGCATTTCTTTCCACAATAAGCAGCGGCTTGCGGTTCATCGCGGCTTCGCCGACCGTGGCCCAACCGGCCTTGGTGATGATCAGGTCGGCGGCCGCGACATAATGCTGCGTTTCCGTGCTGCCGGAAGGGATGACGGCGACGTTGGGATGATCGACCGGATGGCTGCCCGAGACGAGAAAGCTCACTGCCTCGTTATCCCACAGCTTCCAGGAGCGGACCGATTCCAGCCGGGTTTTCATGCCGAAGCCTACGTACACAAGCGGCTTGGCGCTCACGGGCTTTACCGCCGCGGTCACTTTCGCCAGCTCGGCCGCATCGATTTCCCGGCTGACCAGCCCGAAAGTCCGCCTGCCGCGCCGGCCCCATGGCGGCTCATGGCTTGCGGCCAGCTCGAAAAAATAGTCCATTTTGCGGTAAGCTTGCTGCAGGAATGCCAGTTTATCCGGCGGCAGCAAGTTGCGGTAAGCGGTAAGCCACGTAAAATTGGATATCCCGATGCTCGGTATGCCCAGTTGGTCTGCGCTTTCGAACGGCAGCGGGGAAATGTCCGACAGAACAAGGCCGACCCCGGCTTCCCGCAGAAACCGCGTCTCTTCGCGGATCCATTCCGGCGCGTCCTTCACAAACTCGTCGAATTGACCGTTCATTCGGCTAATATCCGGCTCCAGCGAATCCCGCCGCAACATGTAGCCCATGTCGGTCGCTACCCGCCGCAGCCGTACTTGCGGCCAGCTTGCCAGCGACTGCCCGACAAAATCCAGCGCATAAGAGGTGCAGATTACGACGCTGGAGTCGGGAAACCGTTCCAGCCATTTGCGGATGACCGCGATGCTGCGCGATGCGTGGCCGAAGCCGTAATCCGATATGTAATAGGCCATTGTGATCTTCATGCCGGACCGCCTCCTTTCCCTTGGCAAGCTGCGCCTCCCGCACCGGGTTATTTCATTCTCAAATGCTGGTACGTGAACTCCAGACCGGCCTGGCTTTTAATTTTCGCGGCCTTGTCGTTCGCATCGACGGATTCGATGTTGTCGTTTTTATCGACAACGTTATTCGAGCCTGCATTCGTCATCATTTTGGAATTCGTAAAGTTGCCCGTCACGGTATTGTCGCGAACCGACTTTGCCCATATTTGCAGCCAGCTCGGCACATTCATGACGACGTTATCAGTGATCGTAAAATAGGCGCTGCCTTCATCGGGATAAATCGCTCCGCCTTTATGCACCTGTTTGTCGATGAAGTTGCCTTTGATCGTGGAATTGGGCTGCGACCCTTGCGTATAAATCGCCCCGCCGTCATAGAGCGTCTTCATCACGTCGGTGATCAGGTTATTTTCGATTCTGTTGTCCTTGCTGTACGTCGGGTCGACTTTTCCCCAGCCCCAGCCCAGCGATATCGCGGAATAAGGAAGATCGGTCAGCTCATTGTTCCGAATGACCATATTTTGCGTGTAGCTTCCGAAGATCCCTACCGATGAGCGGTAATCTTTGCCGATCGCCCGAATGTAGTTGTTGGACACTTCGATGTCCTTAATGATTTTGCGCGGATCGTCCGGGTTGAAGTTATCCTTGTTGTTCCGGTCCGGCTCTCCGACTTGAATGCCGCTGCCGGAAATGTCGGTGAACACGTTGCCTTTGATGCGCACGCTTTGGCTGCCCTCGGTCAGATTGATGCCGGCGCCGCCCAGCTTTTCGAATCTGCAGTCTTCAATGGCGATATTTTCCGCCATTTGGGCGTCGAAGCTCGCCTGGATCAGCGTTTCCTTGTGGTACTGCAGCCCATCGACTTTCTCTTTAATAATATTGGCCTGTGCGTCCGGGAGACCGGTCAGGCTCGGTTGATACCATGTCGTATAGGTAAAAGTAAGCCCTTCGAAGCCGATGTGATGGACGGGCGCTTCCGGCGTGCCCTTCAAGTCGACCAGCGTCTCCACGACGGGAACGATCGCCTTCGCGGCGCTCATATCTTCGCCGGCCAAGGGCTTATAAAACAAATCGCCGCTCGTGCGGTCCAGGTACCACTCGCCTTCCTGGTTAATCAGCTCATACGCGTTCTCCAGGTACCATGGCACCGACAATTCCGGCAGCCCTTTATTGGTCAAATTGTACCAGCCCGGCTGCTGCATTTTGATAATAGCTTTGCCGTCGACCACTTCAATGGAGTCGATCAGCCCCCGTGAGTTGGTCCACACGTCTAGGAAAACAAGCTCCATGTCCTTGACGTTTTTCCACTCGGCGAGCTTGACAGCGGTGGTGGAGAAGCCGTCGCTCAGCTTCTTCGCCTCTGGCAAGGGGGTCTCGCTGATCGCCCGCTTGGCGCGCGTACCGTTAACGAACAGTTGGCGCGATTTCAGGTCGCCGACGTGAGCCTTGTAAATACTTTTTTGCGGATCGTGCATCGTCCAGCCGGATACCGGCGTGCCGCCGCTGATCGTTACTTTCTCGTCCTGATAAGCCTTGAAGATGACGGAATGACCGTTCGATCCCGAGTCCCTGGAATCGAATTCCAGCGTATTCGCAAGCGTATAGGTGCCTCCACGCAGATAGACGACAATATCGGACTGCATATTCCCGTTTACCTTACGCACGCTTTCCTGCGCTTTTTCTATCGTCTTGAACGGTTTGGACAAAGTGCCTTTATTGTTGTCGTTCCCGTCCGTTGACACATAAAATACGCGCGTGCTGTCGCCGGCTTGAAAATCGCCGCAGCCCGGAAGCACGGTCAATAGGACAGGTAAGAGAATACAACCGTAGAGCTTGCCTTTCATAGTGGACGCTCTCCTTCGTCGTTGTTATACGGTCACAAGCAAAGATTTATATTTGGTTATGGAAATTTCTTTCTTCAAATGCCGTTCCAGATAGCTTCGTCCCTGCAAACCCATCTCGAGCAGCTGCTGCCGCTCCATCTTATGCATCGCTGCGATGGCCTCGATGATGCCGTTGTAATCATTCGGCTCCACAACGATGCCCGAGGAGCTCTCCTCGATCAGCCGCTGCGCTTCGCTTCCCTGCTCCAATACGCCGATCACCGGTTTTCCCGCAGCCATGACACCGTAAATTTTGCTCGGCACCGACACGCCCTTGATGCCCTTTTGATTGACGACCAGGTGGGCGTCAGCCGCATTCAAAGAGTATTTGATAAACTCTTTGGACTGAAAAGGCAGAAAATGCACATTCCCGATGCTGTTGTCCTCGACAAACTGCTGCATGCTCTTTTTGACGGCTCCCTCTCCTATAAAAACAAAGGAAAGCTGCGGCTCATCCTTGAACGCCTCGGTGACCCGGATCATATTCTCAAGATCGTAATATAGGCCGAGATTCCCGGAATACATCACAATGAACTGATTTTGCAGCCGGTGTTCTTCCAGGAAACGCCTGACGTGCGGATGCTCCTTGCCAAGCGGGATAATGTCTTTCTCGTCCGTCCAGTTGTTGATGACGCTGCTTTTCGGCACATTATGCCCGCGGAACCGGCGGGACAGCGTCTCCTGCATATCTTTGCCGACGACGACGATATGATCCGATTTTTTGCAGTTCCAGTTGTCGATCCGCCTCGCGATGTCGAACACCCATTTTTTGTCCGTATAGCTGACGGCCTCGGCCTGCTCGGGATTGAAATCCTGAATGTTGTACACGTGCTTGCTGCGCTTGAACAGCTTGCCGATCGTTCCGATCAGCCCCCCGAGCACCGGCGGCGAAGAGATCGTAAAGATCGTGTCGATCTTCTTGATCCTCAGCAAGGCGATGGTGGAAAGGACGAAATACGCCATAATGAACTTCAGCCGGCTCATCTTGTTCGTCTTGATGACTTCAGGCGTTTTCACGCGGATGATCTTGATGTCTTCCAAATAGTCCTCTTCGAACAGGCGGGTTTTCTTGCCTTTGTTTTGCTCCGGCTGCACGGCCAGAACGACGATTTCAAAATCTTTTTGCAGCTCCAGGCACAGCTCCGTCAACAGCTGCCCCGTCGAGGCAAAGTCCGGATAAAAGTAATTGGCGACGAATACGATTTTTTTCTTCATTACTTACTTCCCCTCTTCAAAGCGAAATTTCAAAAATTTCGCAGGCATCCCCGCATGCACTTCATTGCGGGGTACGTTTCTGGTTACCGTGCTTCGAGCAGCTACCACAGCCTTTTCCTGAATAATAACGCCCGGATAGACGAACACGTCCGTAGCTACCCAGGCGCCGTTCTCGATGTGAATCGGTTTCGTAATGAGTCCGAACTGGGGGTCCTGAATGTCGTGCGAGCCTGTGCACAAATAGCTTTTTTGCGAGATCACGCAGTGCTCGCCGATCTTGATCCGGTCGAGACTGTAAAATTCCACCTGATCCCCGATCCAGGAATAGCTGCCGATCTCGACCTTCCAGGGGTACAGAAATTTGGCGGAAGCTCTGACTCTGACGCCTTGGCCGATTTTCGCGCCGAACAGGGTCAGCAGAAACCGGCGCCAGCTGTACATGTTGTGCAGGGACAGCCGGAATAGCGTACTCTGTACGAACCACCACATCATAACGACAAATTTGCTTCGTCCCCGGGAATACCAATCCTGATTATATTTGTTCAGTTCTACGTTAGTTTTCATGTTCCACCCAGCATCTGATTTGTCTTGGCAATACCGCGGTATTGCTCGATTTGGCTGTCAATAATCTGAATATATTTCATATAATTATCGCTCGGGGCAGCGGCATTGCTTTCGTAGTTCTGCACGGGAGTCCGTATATAACGCTTCTTGACGAAGCTGCTGATGGAACGCATGATGGCCGATTTGCTGCGCGGATCGAAATAGACGGCATTGGAGCCGCAAACCTCTCTGGCATACGGCAAATCCGCGGCAAGAATCGGCAGCCCGGCCTCCTGAGCCTCAAGCAGCGGCAGGCCCAAAGTCTCGGTCAAAGACGGGAAAATCAAGGCGTCCACGCTTTGGTAAGCTTTGAATATGCTTTCGTACGGAATTTTGCCGATATACCGGACATGCTCCGAGCTCTGACCGTCCAGAGTCAAATACAGGACGACTTTGCCCCCGTTCTGGGCGTTCCATTCGCGAATCGCCTCGATGAGAATGTCGTTGTTCTTGTATTTTTCCCGGTTTGTCATATAGAGCAGCTTCGTCCCAGTCCGCTGAAATTCCAGATCCAGTTCGCTGCCGAGCGGATTCGTATTGTTTTCGATGCTCTGGATTGCGGGCCGCACGATATGAATGTCCTTCTGGTAGCTGTATTTGCGCTGAATCGCTTCTTTCATCCAGCTTGTTTGCACGAACACGCCGTCGACATGGGCCAGCTGCTTTTTATAGATGGAATGCAGCATCACTTTATATTTGACAAAATTTTTCAGCTCCAGCTCGTTCGCCCGCAAATCGGAGAAAGGAATCGGCTGATGAATCAGCACGTACTGCGGAATATCCAAATTGGATAATCCGAAATTTTGCAGGGACAAATAAAAATCGAACTTGTTTTCCTTGATAAATGCCGGGAGCAGGCGGTTTTCATAGTTCCATTTGTGCAGCGGACTTTTTTTCGGATACGGCTCATAGATCACTTTGACCTGCCCGGTTTCGAATTTGCAGAGATTTTCTTTGGCCACCAGGGCGGTTAACTCAATCCGGCTCTCGCGCAGCACATCGGATTTGCCTGCAATTTCATACAGAAAATCGTGAATGACTGAATAGCCGCCTCTCGAATCCAACGCTGTGGCATTCGTTAAAATCTTCATCAAGATAACCTCCAGAACGATTCGTCTACTCCGGCTTGCTTGGGTCCCCTGGCGCGGCCTTTCAGATTGCTTGTCTGACCGGTTTATACTGCGGCTGCCCTTTGATGAAAAAGATCAGCTTGTTCTTGCTTTCCTCGTCCAACCGGGCGATGTACGCCCTGATATGCAACTGGTACCCCTCCAGCAAAGCTTCCATGCTGCGGGATTCCATGAACTGCACAAACTCCCTGACGGATTGTCCGTACACGTAACCCAGACCCTCGGACCTGATGAACTGCATGCACGCCACGTCGGAAGCGATCACCGGCTTGTATTTGTAGAGGGAATCGAATACGACCCCGCTCGATGTGGAATTGTAGCTGCTGCGATAAGGCAGAATAACGAATCCGGTGCCGGCCAAAAGCTCGTCGTACCGCTCCTCGCTTATGTAATCGTTGATGATTTCGATGTTGTCCGTCAGCCTCGGCTTGATCGCTTCATACCTGCCGGGATCGACGAACCGTCCGGCGATGCACACTTTGTACGGCGTGCCGATGAAGCTGTCTACGACATCTTCGATATTTTTGTCGTCCCTGATTATGCCCACCGTTACAAAATCGTACTTTCTCCGGGCCGCCGTCTGCGCCGACGATTCGAAGAACAGGTAGTCCGGAATGACGATCCCGTCCTTCCGGTAGGAATTCATCGACTCCTCCAGACCGGAGATGACGCCTTTGACTTTGCGGCTGACGAGGCGGAACATGAACCGCTTCAGCTCGCTTTTATGGCTCAGATTGTCGTAGCGGATCAAATAAATGTCTTTGCCGCCGACATAGAACAGCAGGCATAAGCAGAGAGCAAATATGTCGACAGCCTGGATGATCACCTTGGACGGTTCCGAGTTCAGAATGCGAAACAGATTGGCGAACAGCTTGTATAACCGCTTGATTTTGTTCACGGGCCCTCTCTGATGGTCCAGAATCGCATGTTTGAGCGGCAGCAGCGGATAGCGGCTGAGTTTGCCGACGTAGCTGGTGCTGGCCGTAACCTCTACGTGAAAATGTTCCTTTAACGTCTCTGCATATTGCGCCGCCGTTTTCCAATAATGACCCGAAGGCTGTCCGTTCGCATCGACCAGCTGCAAGCAGTCGGCAATAAGCACCGTTTCTTTTTCCACCCTAATCATCCTATCGATAATGTAATGTTGTTTTGGCCATCACCGGGCTTTTCGCCGGCGACGGGGCTCTCAAAGCCTGCTGCGGCACCGGTTCCCTCAGCTCCAGACCGGCTATGTACGGATGCTGCATAAGAGCCAGCCAAAAATAAATCTGGATCAGCGCGAACGAATCGAACTGAACCTGCGACCATGCCAAAAGGATGAGCACCATTTTTAAATAGCTTTTCTTCGGTTGGTGAATGACGAAATACAAGAGCGGGGCAACCAGTAAAATGCCGAGCAGCCCCATTTCCGAAAGGATTCTCGTATACATGTTGTATTGATGCAGCGTCTTGTCTTTGTCCGCGTCCCGCAGTTCCTTTTGCTTGATGGAGCTCAGGTCGACAATCTCGGAATAATTTTCCCTATAACCGTAGTAATAGTTGCCCAACCCGTAACCCATCAGCGGCTTCTGTTTGAACGAATCCATCGCCACCTTCGAGAACGTGCTGCGGATGGAAAACGATTCGTCCTGGTTGATTTCCGTCGGATTTTTCAGGAATGCGCCGATTCGCCCGAAATGGTCGGCATTGATGCCGAACACGTTGATCACAAACACCAGATACAAGACGGCGTACAGGCCGGCGAGGCTGAATCCCGTAATCAGGCTAAGCTTGACGACCCGCTTCGTATACAGGAATAAAAACACCACCAGCAAAATGATGCTGTCCATGTAGTAGCGCAGCGAGAAGGAGAACAGGGAGACGACGAACAGTCCGATGACGATGCTTTTGATGACCCAGTTGAGCTGATTCGCCCTTTTCAGAGCGATGAACGCCGGGACGAGCAGCAGATTCGTATGCAAGGCGATATAGGAAGGTTCCGAAAAGGTGAAATGGATCCTTGCCGTACTCATATATCCGGTTCTGCTGACGAACAGCCCGATGAACTTGGACAGGAAGCCGGCCGGCAGCACGTAGACATAGATCACTTGCAGCACGCCTATGCCGATCGCAATTCCGTAACCGTAGATCATATACTTGAAAAGCTTGAGATAGGCGCCGGGCTCCTCATGCTTGGCGACAAATATTTTAAAGCTTAAATAAATTACTATTCCCGACATGATCGTCAAAAGCGCATCTACTAAGCCCGTATTTTCGTAGTGATAATAAAGATTTTGGAAAAAGGTGCACAGCACGAACGTGATCATAACAAGCAGTACGTATATCTCCGAAGCTTTGTACTTCGTCCGAAACACCGAAAACAGGTTCACCATCAAATAGAGAGCGATAAAAATAAGGGATACCGGCTTGTAGCCGCCCCCGAACATGAACGGAAAATTATCTAATGGCAGTAAAAAGGCAGCTATGTAAATCAAACGGTTCATTGTAATTCCCCTTCACAGTTCGTTTCTGGGAGTAACTCCGTCGGACGGACTCCTTGTATCCCTTATCTCAATTACGCTCTTCGTTCCTGCATGACTTCCTCGTACAATTGCGCATAACAGCCTGCAACATGAGACAGCTCAAAAGAGCTCACGACTTTCTCCCGCGCATCCTGCGACAGCCGGGACCTGCGGTCTTCGTCCTCCAGCACCCAGGCAATGCCGTGCGCAAGGTCGGACACGTCAAACGCTTTGGCGAGATAGCCGTTGTGGCAATGGTTGATCAAATCGGGCATGCCGCCGATGCGAAAAGCGACGCACGGAACGCCGCAGGCCATCGCTTCCATCACCGTGTTCGGCAAGTTGTCTTCCAGCGACGGCGAGAGAAATACGTCCGCCGCCGAATACAGCAGCGCGAGGCTGATGTCGTCGTTCAGCCGGCCCGTATAATGAACCGGCATGCCCAGCGGCACCGGGTTCGCCGGCGGATCGGAGCCGAATACGACCAATTCCGTATCCGGCAAAACATCCTTGCCCGCAAGCTCCAGCAGCGCCTGCTGTAAATACTGGAACCCTTTGCGCGGATCGCTCGTCGCGCTCATCGCCCCGAACAAAATCAGCCGCTTGTCTTGCGGCAGATTCAGCATCGCCCTGGCCAGCGATTTGTCCAGCGGCTTGAAGCGGTCAAGGTCGATGCCGTTGGGAATGACCTCGACCCGCACGGCTTGGAACAACGTGCTCGCCCGCGCGCAGTCCGCCATCCATTTGCTCGGGGTGACGACGGTCAGATTGAGATCTCCCCAGGCGTTTCTTTTCCATTTGAGCATTCTGCTGCTCAAATCGCCGGCAGAGGTCGACTGCAGCTGGCTGCACGAACCGCAGCCTTGCAAGTAGCCTGTGCAGCTGCCGGAGTAATGGCAGCCTCCGGTAAACGCCCACATGTCGTGCAGCGTCCAAACGATAGGCTTGTTGAATTTGCCGAGCGCATGAATGGGCACGAATCCGTGATTGATCCAATGCAGATGAATAATGTCGGGATTCAGCGCGTGAATGCTTTTCACTATTTTGCTGGGCAGCCACGATATGCTCCAGGGCGACTTCACCCGGTTCCGGTACAAATGCACCGGCAGATTGTCAATCGACGGCTGCAGGCTGCTTCGGATCCGGTCCGTTTTGCTGAGCGGCCCGAATACCGAGTGGTCGCTGCTGCTCTTGCTTTGCACAAGCATCCTGGACGTCAGGCCGATGCCTTGCAGCCCTTTGTGCAGCCGGTAAGCCGCACGCGCAGCCCCGCCTTCTATGTCGGTAGTGTTCACTAGCAGTGCGTTCAATGTACGGCCCTCCTTCTCCGGTCGACAAACGCGGGATTATACCGATGATACGAACTGGCTGGCGGCTGCGGCCTTGCTTTCGCCGGTGAATTGCTCTTTCCAGGCGCGGATTTGTTCCAGCGGCAGGCGGATTTTCGTTGCTTGCGGCTTCGCAATCCACGCCCCGATGCCGGAAATGTCCGCCCGGTCCACGACAGGAAGATCGGTGTCTTTGGAAATTTCCTTGGCCCGGTTGTCGACGGCCAGGATCAGCGATCTTCTTTTGTGCTGCAGCGCCCGGATGCCGCCGTGAAGCCTTGTGCCGATATAATCGCAATCCAGAGTGGCCAGAACATGGTCGAACGCTTGCAGGCTCGGGGGAATGTATTTCACCTTGCTTCCGCCGATGCTTTGCATATATTCGTAGTCAGCAGGCCCCTGCGTCCAGAAGTAGACCGTTTCGTACTCTTTACTAAGCAATTCAAACAGCTTCGCATCGTTCGTTCTGTCCTGATTGTAATCCGTAAACGTTACGACGACTGCCTTCTGTTTGCTCGCCGGAACGTCTTTGCAGTGGTCCTCGGTTAACCTCCACATCGTCGGGCACGCCGTGTTGATGACATTGTGAATGCCGGCCGCCCTCAGCTGCCGCTCCGTGAACGAGTCTCTGACCGAGTGCATCGTCGTGCCGGAGAGCACCCGCTTGTAGAGCATTCTGGAGTACGCGTTGGGCGGGCTCTGATACTGCCACCAGCCGACTCCCATCAAAGTGATGTCCTGGATGAACAAAGAATCGAACAGGTTGATTTTCCACTGGCTGTAAGCATTCATGTTGGAGGATAGCAGGTTCGTTCCCCCGACAAACTTCAAGTCGCTTTTGCGGATGTAGCGGTACGAGTTTTTGGAAATGACGTCATGCGTCTGGATCGGAATGAACAAGGAATCCCGGAACAGCTCGGTCAGATGGCTTTTGACGGCATCCATAATGATCTGATCGCCAAGATTCGAACTGGAAATCGATGTATCGAATAAGGAAATGATTTTCATGTTATACCTTCCTTAAAAATAGTGACTTGAGGATGATCCGAAACAGCCTCCGGTACGGCCTGGAGAACAGCGCGGGGGAGCAAATCACGAACACGTAAGCGAATACGGTGGAGATGGCCGCGCCCTTCACGCCGAAGGAGGGAATCGTGTACAGATTGAGCGCAATGTTGATGCCGGCCCCCGCCAAGTTTCTGAGAAAAGCTTCGAGCCTCTGGTTTTCATTAATAAACCAGGTGGCCGTGGAAAGCTGCAGGAACACGAACACCGCCGACCAAATATGAATCGTCAGCACCGGCCCCGCTTCCTGAAAAGCTTCCCCGTACATGATCCGCACGATCGTATCCGCCAAAAAAGTAATCGGAACGGCCACTGCATAAGCCATTCCGATCAGCAGGACAAACGTTTTATGAAACCGCGCGTAGTACAGCTCCTCGTTCTGCTTCTTCGCCTCGATGATCGAAGGCGCAACGGAACTGACGATCGCCGTCGGCACGAAGTACCACAGCTCCGACAGCTTCGTGGCGGCCGTGTAGATGCCGACTTTCGCCTGGCCGAGCATCTGGCCGATCATGATCTGATCGATCCGCATATAGATCATGACGACGAGGCCGGATAAAATAAGCGGCCAGCTGTCGCCCAGAAGCTGCCTGGCGCGCCGCATGTTCGCCCGCCAGTTGCGGATGCTTGAGCCCTGCATCCGGTAGCTGACGAACAGCCCGGCCGCGCCGATCGCGATTTCCAGCGATCCGACCCAGGCGAAATACAAAAGAGGCGCTTGCGTCAGAATAAGAATCACCTTCATGACGGAGGTGAGCAGAAACGCAATGTTTTTGGCATATACCGTCAGCTTCGACCTCAGCTTCGTCTGGAAGTAGAGGTCGATCGTATCGAACGTCTGGAAGATCGTGCCGACCGCCACGATGCCAACCAGCCAGCGGATGACCGAGTCGTCGTCGATGAGCGAGATGGCCGTCACCGACAGGCCGAGCGTCAGCGCGGCTCCGACGATCCGCATCGTAAAGGCGGTGCCGAGAATTTCTTCCTTTTCCTCGGGCTTGTTGACGATATCTCTCACAACGATGCCGTCCAGGCCGAGCGTAATCAAAGGGCTGAACAGGAATACAAAAGCTTGCGCATAATTATACATGCCGAACTGTTCGGGCCCGAGAAACCGGGCCACCCATACGCCGACGATCAGGCCGACGCCCATTCGCACAATTTTGTCGAGAAACAGCCAGCCGGCGTTAAAGGCGATTTTTTTCAGATCGCCGTGATTTCTGAACTTCGCATAGAGCGCCGGGATTTTTTTGATAATTGCATGCATGTGTCCAGCATCCTTACCGGTCAGACTTGAATGAGCTTCGCCCTTCCTTCGGCCTCTACCTTTTTCAGATCGGAATCGACCATCATATGGATCAATTCTTTGAAGCCGACTTCAAGCTTCCAGCCTAATTTTTCCTTGGCTTTGGAGCAGTCGCCCAGCAGCAGATCGACTTCCGCCGGTCTTACGAAAGCCGGATCGATGACGACATAATCCTCGTAATTCAATCCCGCGTAGGAGAACGCGACTTCGAGCAGCTCTCTGACCGTGTGCATTTCGCCTGTGGAAATGACGTAATCGTCAGGCTCATCCTGCTGCAGCATCAGCCACATCGCTTTGATGTAATCGCCGGCAAAACCCCAATCGCGCAGCGAGTCGAGATTGCCCATGCGCAGCTCCGACTGCAGGCCCAGTTTAATGCGCGCTGCGGCATCCGTCACTTTGCGCGTAACGAATTCCAACCCCCGGCGCGGGGATTCATGGTTGAACAAAATGCCGGAGCAGGCGAACATGTTGAAGCTTTCGCGGTAGTTGACGGTGATCCAGTGCCCGTAAACTTTGGCTACGCCGTAAGGGCTGCGCGGATAAAACGGGGTTGTTTCCGATTGCGGGGTTTCCACCACTTTGCCGAACATCTCGCTGCTGGAGGCTTGATAAAAGCGCGCGTCCGGCTTCATAATCCGCACGGCTTCGAGCATGTTCGTCACGCTGAGCGCCGTGATTTGCCCTGTCGTGAGCGGCTGCGGCCATGAAGCGGCGACATAGGACTGGGCCGCAAGGTTGTAAACCTCGTCAGGCTGGGAAATGCGAACAGCTTCAATCAGGGAAGCCAGGTCGGTCAAATCTCCGGAAATCCAGTTGATTCGATCTTTAATGTGCTCGACGTTCTCATAGTTCGGCGTGCTCGTGCGGCGGCGCAGGCCGTACACTTTGTATCCTTTTTCCAATAAGAACTCCGCCAGGTAAGATCCGTCTTGACCTGTAACGCCGGTAATTAACGCTGTTTTCATCATATATCCTCCAGAGAATGTATTTTATTTGGTTACGGCGAGCTGATTGTCGAGGAACCACCGATAGGCCGAGCGGATTCCGTCTCGCAACGGGATTTGCGCTTTCCAGCCGAGACTGTTGATTCTCGCTACATCCACCAGCTTGCGGGGTGTCCCGTCCGGCTTAGAGGTGTTGTATGCAATGCCGCCCTCAAAGCCGACAATGTCCTTGACCAGCTCCGCCAGCTCTTTAATGGAAATATCCTCTCCCACTCCGATATTGACGATATCGCTGCCTTCGTACTGCTCCATCAAAAAGACGCAGGCGTTCGCCAAATCGTCCGCATGCAAAAATTCGCGTCTCGGCGTGCCCGTTCCCCAAATTTCTACGGCAGGCAGCCCCTGCTCCTTCGCTTCATGAAATTTCCGGATCAACGCCGGAAGCACATGGGATTTTTCCAGATCGAAATTGTCGTTGGGGCCGTACAAATTCGTCGGCATCGCCGATATGTAGCGGGTTCCGTATTGACGGTTGTATGATTGGCACATTTTGATGCCGGCGATTTTGGCGATGGCGTAAGGCTCGTTGGTCGGCTCCAGTTCGCCGGTCAGCAAATATTCTTCCTTGAGCGGCTGGGGAGCCAGCTTCGGATAAATGCAAGTCGAACCGAGGAACAGCAGCTTCTGCACGCTCGTCTGGTACGATACATCGATCACATTGGTCTGAATCAGCAAATTATCGCGAATAAAATCGGCCGGATACTCGTTGTTCGCCACGATGCCCCCGACCTTGGCCGCCGCAAGAAACACATATTCGATTCTTTCTTTCAGGAAAAAGCTCAGCACGTCGTCAAAATTGCGCAAGTCCAGCTCGGCGCTCGTGCGCGTTACCAGATTGGCAAAGCCTTTGGCCTGCAAGCTTCTTAAAATCGCCGAGCCCACCAAACCGCGGTGGCCGGCCACATATATGTTGGCATTTAGTTCCATACGGCACCTCATATCTCTTCCAAATTAAAAAGCGTCTTTGGAGCCAAGCAAAACGGCAAACGTCTTAACGATAATTTTCAGATCGTTCCTTACGCTGCGGTTCATAATGTACTCCAGATCGAGCTCGACCATTTCCTCGAAGCCGATGTTGCTTCTCCCGCTTACCTGCCAGAGGCCCGTGCAGCCCGGCGTAACGAGCAGGCGCAGATTGTCGTAAGCCGTATATTCCGCCACTTCTCTGGGCAGCGGAGGTCTGGGCCCGACCAGGCTCATCTCGCCTTTCAGCACGTTCCACAGTTGGGGAAGCTCGTCGATGCTCGTTTTGCGGATGAATCTGCCGATTCTCGTTACCCGCGGATCGTTTTTCATTTTAAACATAGCTCCGCTCACTTCGTTTTTGGCCAAAAGGTCTGCGAGCAGCTCCTCCGCGTTGCTGACCATGGAGCGAAACTTGAACATATAAAATTCCTTGCCGTCTTTCCCCACCCGAATCTGCTTGAAAAATACAGGGCCCTTGCGGTCCTCGATCTTGATCAACGCGCCGACGAAGAAAAATACCGGGATCAGAAAAATAATTCCCCCCAGCGACAGCACAATATCCGCAGTCCTTTTGACAAACAAGTACAAGGATAAATCTTTCTCGATAGTAATTGTCGAATGAGCAGCTTGATATTGGCTTCTCCGGGCAGCAACATCTACATCAGACAGATTCATAACTCATACCCCTTATCTAGCATAAGTATTGGTTCGATTCACCATTTGCTCCAGAGCGGCCAGAAGCGGCTCCCGCAGCTCGCTGTTCATCAGCGCATAATCCAGAGTAGTCAGGATAAAGCCCAGTTTTTCCCCCACATCATAGCGTGTGCCTTCAAAATTGTAGGCATAGACCTGCTCAAGCTCGTTCAGCCTCTGAATCGCATCGGTCAATTGAATTTCGCCGCCGGCTCCCACCTCTTGTTTATCCAAAAAGTTGAATATTTCCGGCGTCAGGATATATCTGCCCATAATCGCCATATTCGACGGGGCCATCAGCTTGCTCGGCTTTTCGACAAAATTGCTCACTTGATACAGTCTGCTGCCGAGCGATTCGGCAGGATCAATGACGCCATACCGGTGAACTTCTTCGTCCGGCACGCTTTGAACCCCGATCACCGAACGGCCCGTTATTTCATATTGATGAATCAACTGCAGGAGGCACGGTGTTTCAGCTTTTACGATATCGTCGCCGAGGAGCACGGCAAACGGCTCGTTGCCGATAAACTTACGCGCGCACCATACGGCGTGGCCTAAACCGCGGGGCTCTTTTTGCCTGATGTAATGAATGTCCACCATTTTCGCCGATCGCTGTACCTGCTCCAGCAGTTCCAGTTTGTTTTTTTCGAGTAATTTTTGCTCCAGCTCGAAGGCATTGTCGAAGTGGTCTTCAATCGCCCGCTTTCCTTTCCCAGTTACAATGATGATGTCTTCAATCCCCGATTCGACTGCTTCTTCAACAATGTACTGGATCGTCGGTTTATCTACGATAGGCAGCATTTCTTTGGGCATTGCTTTCGTTGCCGGGAGAAATCGTGTACCGAGTCCTGCAGCTGGGATAATTGCCTTCTTCACTTGTTTCATACGGTTACCTCCATTTTCTGAATTCTGCTCCTACGCCTCTTTCTGTCTAAAATAAAAGTGTTAGGTATTCCGTCTTAAGAAGCTATCGTTTCATAAAACAGAATAACTAGCACTTTTACTTGGGGCATTCAACCCTTCCTCACATCACACCACCGACGATATACGTCTAAGGTGCTCGCACACCCACAGCATGATCGAGTGCCTGCAGTGATAAAGGTGCAGCAGACTTTACCTAATCCTTTATTTACTTGTCGGTCGCACCGTAATAATAGTAGTAAGGCGTATCGTCGTTCTTCAGATTCGGCTTGTTGTTCAGCACGACGCCGAGCACGTTCGCTTTCACATTGTCCAACTGCTGCAGCGACCGTCTGGCAAGCTGCCGCTTCACTTTGCCGGATTGAACCACAAGAATGACTCCGTCGCACAATGTGGCGAGTATTTGCGAATCCGTCACCGCAAGCAGCGGAGGGGAATCGAAAAAGATCAGATCGAACTCCGCTTCCAACTGTTGGAGCAGCAGGCTCATTTTTTGGGAAGCGAGCAGCTCCGAAGGATTGGGCGGAACCGGCCCGGAAGGAAAAAAGGACAGATTCGGTATATCCGTTGCCGTGACGACTTCCTCCATCGTGCATTGATTCGCCAAAACATTGGTAAGGCCCATCCGGTTGGATTTGAGAAAATAATGATGAAGTGTCGGTTTACGCAAGTCAGCGTCGATCACGAGAACCTTTTTGCCTTCCTGAGCATAAGCTACAGCGAGATTGGTAATCGTCGTCGATTTTCCTTCTTTCGGCTGGGAGGACGTCACCAGAATTCGACGTATTTCCTTATCTACCGAGGAAAAGGTAATATTGGTGCGAAGCGTACGGTACGCTTCCGAGATGTACGACTTCGGATTCGTATTGGTAATAAGCGGGATGCCCTTTTTATTGGTTGACGTTGACATACTTTGCATCCCCCACTACTCTTTGTTTTTTGGCCGAATAGCCTTTGACTACATCTTTGGGCTTGATTTTCGTAATAACGCCAAGCGTCGGAATGCCAAGATAATTCTCAACATCTTTTTCCGTCTTAATGGTATCGTCCATATATTCCAGCAAAAAGGCGATTCCAATGGAAACCAGCAAAGAGATCAGGAAACTGATGGCGATATTGGTAGTCGGATTCGGGCTTACGGGGGCGGTCCGGTCGGATTCTTTGGCACGATTCAGAATCGTAACGTTATCGACCTTCATAATGGAGGAAATTTCGCTTTGGAAGACCTCCGATATTGCATTGACAATGCGCACGGCTTGCTTCTGAGATTGGTCCTGCACGGAGATGGTCATCACTTGCGTTTCGTTCACGGAGCTGACTTTCACTTTGTTGATCAAAGCTTCCGATGACAGCTTGATTTCGGGGTATCTTTCCACGACTCTATCCATAATTGCGGGCGTTTTTATGATTTCCTTATAAGTGTTCACCAGCTTGATGTCGACGCTTACGGTCCCATAATCAAACGCTTCTTTTCCTTTGCTGTCCTCGGACTTGTTGACGATCAGCTTGGCGCTTGCCGAATACACCGGTTGCATGAAGTAGTAGCTTATGATTCCTGCGATCAGCGTGCTGGCCAGCACGATGCTGAAAATAATCCACAGCCTTTTGCGAAATATTCTTACATACTCTTTCAGTTCTAGTTCCATCTGGACCTCCAGCCTAAACGATTTTCTACATCAGCTGCATTTTCTATGTTACATTTTGTATCTATGACTCTACTTTAAGATACGTTTTGTATAGTGTCAAGTGATTTTCAAAAATTTTCATTTGTTTACAAGCCAATTAGTCAAAATAACAAGATACATTTTGTATCTGAATTATTTTAAAAATGGCTCGAATGCGGCCGTAAAAAGCGCAGCCAATCTCTCTTTATCCGCCCTGCGGAAAAGATCCGTATCGTTTCATCGCGGATCAGCAGGCCGGCATTTTCCACAAGATGCCCGACGTGTTTTTCGCCCAGGCTGGAATTTAAATAAGCATATGCCCTGGCAAGGGTGCACGGTCTCGATCCCATATTGTGGGCATCGGAAGCAATGACATGCGCGACCTGCTCCTTGCATAGGTCAAATGCAAATCTTTGAATCTTCTTGCCGAACAAACCTGACAACGATTGGGAAGTGACCTGGCATAGAACTCCCTGGCTCACCAGCGAGCCCAGCTCCCGCGGCTGTTTCAAAAAAACCGCGTTGCGTTCCGGGTGCGCGATCACCGGCGTAATCTCCATCAGCTGCAGCTCAAACAGCATCTCCTGAAAATAGGCGGGCACGCTCTGCGAAGGGAATTCGATTAACAAATACCGCGACCCGTTCAATGTGCGGATAAGGCCGGCGGATAAATCGTTCAACAATCCCGGATAGACCCGGACTTCCTGGCCGGCGAGTATATTCACCGCTATGCCTCTGAGCTGGAGTTCCCGATTGAGCGCATCTACTGCATGATCGATATCTACCGCCGCATTATCATATTTGCCGTTCGCATGGTGGGGGGTTGCTACAATCGTATGTATGCCCTGCCGCTGCGCCTCCCTGGCCATCTCAATGGCGTCATCCGTCTGATCGGCGCCGTCGTCAAGCCCCGGCAAAATGTGACAATGGGTGTCGATAAGCATAAAGTTCCCCCTTTCGCTAACCTAGTAAATTGATCGTATGACGCTGGGCGTCGGGAGAATCCTGGTTAACATAGCTGCGCATCGCTTGAAACAAAATGTATTGCAGCTTCCCGTAAACGAACAGAGATTCCAGCAGCGAACTCCGCGCTTTTTCGCCGTCCAGCCAGGCGGCTTCATACTCATAACCGCCCGCTTCGCCGGCTGCGGCGACCAATACGCCCTCTGCCGAATGGCGGTTGTCACCATGAAATTGGAACCGCCATACGACTTGCCCGCCGACAGGCAGCTTAAGGTCCGAGCGGAATCTGATGCCATCGGCATCTGCGGACAACAGCTCGATCGGAGCTATTTTGGAATCCATCCGCCGCCCGTTGAGACTGGCGATTTGCATAACCCCTTGCATGCGGGGGGCGAACCCGATTCTATAATTTTGCGCGGTGCTTCTTGCCATGGACATTTTTCATCTTCCTTTCATAAACAGGCAAAAGTGAACTAAACATAGATACGATATGTATCATGCAATATATACAAAATCAATATTTTAGGTTTTCCTAACTTACATACACTGGTATAATAGGTCTTACACAATGGTAATAATGGTTACTATTATTCTTATCGAAATGTGAGGAACTTACATTATGACAAAGTATGGGGACAGGATTGCCTTTTTGCGCGAGAAAAATGCGCTTACCCAAGAAGAATTGGCCCATAAATTGGGGATCTCCAGAGCGGCCCTATCTCACTACGAGACTTCTCGAAGAGAACCGGATTACGATACGATCGATAAAATCGCATCTTTCTTTCACGTCTCTATAGATTATTTGTTAGGAAGAACGAATAAATCGGACAGTGTGCTTGATCAGGATGTGCGGGAATTTGTCGACCAGCTGGAGTTATCGGACGATGCGATTCTTGAGAAGTTTTCGCTAACCGTGGACGGAAATAAATTGACACCCGAGGAAGCAAAGCGATTTATTGCTTTTGTGAGGGCTGAGCGTTCTCTAAGGTAACGAGTTTATCGTCCTCGCTGCTTATAAACGCTTCTTCTTTCAAACCAAGCTGCGCTAACACCTTCAATATGTCAAGCGTGATGGGAGTTTCTTCTTTCATGTAAGAACCTCTTTTCCAACCGTTTTTAGAATCATATTATGTGCAGCACTTTTCTCTTATGTACCTAATTTATGATACATCTTGTATCGTGTCAAGAACATTTTCGAAGATATATTTCCCTTTTTCTGGCAAATACTACGCCATCAGGGTCGGTTTTCTTTTTTTCTTTTTGTTTCGACAGATACAATATGTATCATATTTTCGATACATCTTCGTCAGCTGCTTGCTTTTGCCAACATGCGGATGCGCCCCCGCTTCTGCGGTTCCCGTTCCCTCACCTGTTCGCGCTGGGAAAGTGTGCATAATACCGTTAGAATAACCCCGTAAGACAAGCATTTATAGCTGGGTTGAAAAAACATGCCGATGCTTACCGGTACGATGGACGCCAGAATGACCGGCAGGCGGCTCATGGACAAAGACCTTGCCGTATGACGCAAAATCCACGCCATATACAAAATGAATGTTATAAGTCCAATGACCCCCGATTTGAGCATATAGTAGGTAATGACGGAATGGGTATAGGACACTTTATCCATGTAGATCGGATCAAAAAACAGCCCTCCCCAGCCTCTCCCCAGGAAAAATGCGGAGGGGTCTCTTACGACTTCCGAAAAAATCGTGAACATTTCATCCGTTTTTCCGTTGGCGCCGTATTCGCTTTGCTTCGCTTGCAGCAGCTCCAGGGAGCTTGTAATCTGGTCGTGCGCGATGACGTACACGGCGGCGAACACGATTACGACCAGAACGAATTTGGCCAAGGATTGCCGCGCCATGCCGAGTGAATAGAGAATAAAGCAGACTGCGGCAAGACCGATCGGCGCACGTTGGGCCACCGCCAATAATGAGCCCAGGGCCAGGACTCCTCCCGCAATCATCGCAATGCTGCCGAGCATGCGGGCCGGGCTGGACATTTTCCACATTTGAATCGCCGTCAGCGGCAGGAAAATACCGGCAAAGATGACGCTGGGATCGTACGGGAAGTAAAGGAGATAGTCGGAAAAGTACATCCGGCCGATGTCCAGCAGGCTGACTCCTGCTTTTATATAGAAGCGAATTGCGAAAATCACGCCTGTCATCGAAATGAGCCACGGCAGAATCGCTCCGAAATTGTGTTTCGACTTGTTTATAACCGGAAGCAGGAACAACGGCATATACAAATAAACGAACGGAATCAGATCGCGAATGATATCTCTTAAACCGTTGCCCTTCAGCACGGCTCCGTTAAACAGCTCCCACCACAGCAGGAAGAAGAAAAGAATGTGCAGCCACGCCGGGAAGCTCCTGTACGGCTCCATCCCGCGAAAGGAACCGGCGGCGATCAGCGTACCGACCGGAATGCGGACAAACAGCAGCAGGAACAAGGCGATGACGGCTTCAAACAAGCCGGGATTTTTCGGAAACGGGGAGCTGAGCGTCGCGTAGATCACAAGTGCAAGAGCTATGTACAAGCCGCTTTTGACGGATGCGGTCATAGCGCTTTGTCCTTATTGGCGCTGTTCATGCTGTACATTTTGATGCCCACCTGCCAGTAATACATCGACCGCGCCAGCGCGTAGTGGAACCCCGCTTTTCCGTCAAGCACGCCCAGCTTCAGACAGTAGGAATGCAGGAAGGCGAACACCCACTTCATCGGCATCTTGTTGAAAATCTTTTTTTGCAGCCTGCGGATTGCGATCTGGGATTCGTTCAGGTTCGAGAAGAGGCCTTTGTTGCGGACAACCGCTTCCCAATCGGAATACCGGTTGTGCTTGGCAAAGTAATCGAACAAAGAATCATGGTCAAAGTGGATCAGATGCTTGCTCAGCACTTCCGTCCTGCCGTTGATCTGCGGCTGATAATGCCCTTCCACCTCCCACATATTCGATGCGTCCAAATCGTCGTAATCCAGAAATCTGCCCTTGTTGCGGTTGAAAAGAATCAATTTGTACATGCGATGTCCGAACTTCAGCACTTTATCCATAAAAATATAGTCGTAGCCGGCAAAATAGCCGTCGCTCTGCGGCTGGTTGAGGAACAACCTGCGAATTTCCTCCTCGGCTTCGGGAGTGACGATTTCATCCGCGTCCACATAGATGACCCAATCGTGCTTGAAGGGCAGGTTCTCCAGGCACCACTGTTTTTTCTTCGGATATTTGCCGTCCCAAGTGAAGTTGACGAGGATGGCCCCCATTTCGTTTACGATCTCCGCCGTTCGGTCCGTACTGTTGGAATCCACAACAAATACTTCTTCAAACGCTTTGACACCTTCCAAACATCGGCGGATTCGTTTTTCCTCGTTCTTGGTCATAATGATGACGGAGACCGGTATGGCTTCTCTCTTCATATACTGCTGCTCCTCTAAACACAATTTTATGTTTCAGTTCGCGTTTGTCGCGCTGCGCGTTCTTCTTTGGTCCCAATAAGACCTCGCTTCGCTAAGCAGCAGCGGAAAATCCGGATGAATCACGATTCCCAGCTTCTTTCTCGTCCAAACCCACATCAATACGTTTTGCACGCCGAGCCCGGCAAACATGACCGCCGCCAAACCGACCGCACCCGAATATGCGGCGGCGGCGACGCTGGCGATGACAGTCGCGATGCTCGTTATCAGCGTAATGTTCATCAGCGTCTTCTGATGGCCGGCCAGTGTCAGCAGCAGCCCGTTCGCTCCGCCGCATACATTCGCGACTCGGCCGAGACTGAGCAGAATCAGAATCCAGTATCCCTTCTCATAGAAGGAGCCGAAGATGACGCCCAGAATCCACGACCCCAGCAGTAAAAACAGGATCATGATCGCAGCGGCCGGCAGCAGCGAGATGGCGGTAACGATCCGGCCGAGCTTCTGCAATTGTGGAAGCGTTTCCTTCGTATTCATGGTGACGATGAGCGAGGGCAAAACCGAATTGCTTACGATTTCACAGAGCGCGACCAGCGCAATCAGCCGGGTGGCGGCGCCATACACCGCAACTTCGTCGGCACCCCGAAAAACGCCCAAAATCCAAATATCCGACGAAGTGAGAAAAAACAGGGTGACCGCCGATACCATGATGGGAAGCGAAATCGCAAACATCCGGCGCGCTTCCGCGGCAAGCGGGGCGGACGAACGCTGCCCCTGATCCGCCCGCAGGCGGCGGAGCTTCTTGAATAAAGCCGCCGCAGACACGGCGATGCTCAGCGCAATCGAGAGGTTGACCAGCAGGAGAACATCCGAGAGATTCGGCCGTCCGGTAACAAAAAATACGGATAAAGCGGCAACCAGCAGCAGATTGGACAGCAGGCCGCCGAAAACCGTGGCGAGCCGGATGTCGTCCAGCCCCCGGAAGCTTTCCGCCAGCAGCTGCTGGAACATGTTGCACAAAATCCACAATGCAACGAGGACATTCATCTGTTCCAAAAGCGGAGAATGGAACAAATTGAGATTAAAGAAGTGCTGAAAGCTTATGTACAGGACGAATACGGCCGCACCGCTCAGCAGCGCGATGCCGATCGCCAGTTGAACCGCCCGCCGCATGTCCCGGTACCGCGCAAGCCGGTTATTTTCGGCCAAAAACCTGACAATGCTCTGGTTCAGGCCGAGCATCCCGACGATGCTTCCGAAAAAAGCGATATTGAAAGCAATAAAATACGTTCCCAGCTCTTGCGGCCCGAGCAGCCTGGACAGCATCGCATTGATCAGCAGGCTCGCCGCAGCGAACACCAGCTTGCCCGCCAGCGCCCAACCTCCGCCCGACAGTACTTTATTCACCAGCGTCTTCTTGTCCATATCAAGAACCTGCCGCCACAGTCGGCTTATTGGGCTTGCTTTGTCCCGGTTTGAACGAATCCCGGTTCCGGTCTTTCCTGCTGAATTTTGGAATCAGTACGGCGCCCGAGACCCCGAACACCTTGAGCACGTCTTCTTCCGATTTGATCGTCGTATCGAAGTATTCGACCGCATTCACCGCGCCGATCAGCAAGACGAGGGAGGCAAACCAGGCCACAAGCGCAGCCGCCAGAGGATTCAGGCTGACTGGACCCGCATTGTCCGAATCAGCGGCGGTATTCAGAATGACGACATTATCCACCTTCATGATCGACGGCACTTCCGCTACAAACACTTTCGATACGGCATTGACGATGTGGGCCGCTTTTTCATAAGAGGTGTCCCGGTAGGCGACGGTAATGATCTGCGTGTTATCCTCCGATGTCACCGAAAGACGCTTGCCTAATTCGGTCTGCGACATTCCGATATCGGGATACTGCTCAAGAACTTTGCCCAAAATCGCAGGGTTCAAAATAATTCTTTTGTACGTTGCAATAAGCCCCTTGTTTGCCATAATCAAATCGTATGAAACCAATCCGCCCGCCGCTTCGTTCGTTTTATTCACGACCAGATCGCTCTTGGCTTCGAACTTGGGCGGCATGTAGTTAAAGGAATAAAAGGCGGCTGCTCCCGTAATTAAAAGATTGAAGGCGATGATGATCCATAGCCTCTTTTTGATGACCCGAAAAAAATCCTTTAATTCCATACAAATCCCTCCGCAATTCCGCTGCGCTGTCTAACTGAACTATTTTTTATTGATTTTATTGATGGCTACTCCGACGATTTGTATGTTTAACCGGTCGAACGTCTCTTTCAATTGTTCCATAACTTCGGCTTTCACTTTTCCATGCTCGATGACAAGCAGGACTCCGTCGCTTTTGGCGGCGATCATCATAGTTTCGGGCATAACATAAGCTGACGATGTGTCGATTATAATTTTGTCGTACAGTTCTCTGTAGCTGTGGATGATTGAGGTGTAGGAGTTGCTGGAGAGTAAATCGGAGGGATTGTTCTGAGCAAACCCTGCGGTAAGTACGAACAGATTCGGAATATGAGTGCTTTGCGCCGGATCCTGGACGTCGTCCTTCGCGGATAAAAGTCCGCTCAGGCCCGTGTGATTTTGCGCCAGAAAAATGTCCTGCAGCGAAGGGTTGCGAAATGCCGCATCGATAAGCAGCACCCTCTGTTCCGCCTGCGCAAAGGCAACTGCAAGATTGACAGCCGTCGTCGTCTTCCCTTCCCCAGGATACGAAGAGGTGACTGAGATCACCTTAAGCTTTTCCGGTTCATCATACAAATCGATGTTCGTGCGGAGCGTGCGGTAAGCTTCTGAAATTCGTGACCTTGGACTCACATCGATCATGATAGGCTGCTTATTTGTTTTTTGCGCCATGCAAACACCTCTCAACAGTTTAGATACGATTTGTATCTTCGTTCCATAGGTCTAATTTATGATACAAAATGGATCTTGTCAAGGTTTTAGTTTGTGAAAATAGGAAAATCCGATACAAATCGTCTCGAAACTATATAGGTACATGGTTGGATATTTTTTACATTAAATAGGACTTTTCCTTATAAAGTGAAAAGCCCTATTCCTTTCGTTTGTTGGGACGCTTACCCTTTTGCCGCCTTCATGGCCACATATTGAATATCTTTGCTGTCGATCACGCCGTCCGGCTTCAAATCGAACTGCTCGTCAAATCCGGGCTGGCCTCTCTTCAAGCCGTTCTTTTGCGAAATCAGGAACAAATCGTTCAGCGTCACCTTTCCGTCATGATCGAAATCCCCTCCGCCAACCGTCAAAAGGAACGAGGAGGCGGCGACGTTTTGCCGGCGGCCCCGGCTGTCCGCGAACTCGGAGTCAGGCTGCAGGACGATCGGCGTTTGACCATTTTTGAGCGCTATGAAGCTCAGTGTAATCAAGCCGACATTGCCGTTCTTGCCCGGCACTGCGCCGAGCTGCACACCCGTCAGCTTCACCAGGCCTGCGGTCGAAGTGTCTTTGCCGAACACCGCGCTGACGTTCTCACTGCCGAATTCGCCGCTGTATTCGATCTTCGTCAGCTTCAGCTGAGCCGTATCGTACTGCAGTTTCAGCAGGAACGCGTACAAATCTTTGGCATCGCTCGCACGCAGCTGGATGCTGAACGTCGAACCGACCTCGGCGATATCCGAAGCCGAAGCAAAAGCGACCGCAGCCGAGGAAGGCGGCACATTGGCGGAAGTCGTCACACTTTTGCCCGGATTGCCGACGCTGGCGTTGCCCGCCGCATCCCTTGCAGTCACCGAGAACGTATACGTTGTTTGCGGAGCCAAACCTGCCGCCGTATAGCTGTAGACGGAACCTGACACCGAGTCGATCATTTGGCCGTCGCGATAAATGTCGTACCGGCTCACGCCGACGTTGTCCTGCGCCTGCGGCCATTGCAGCCTGGCGCTGTTATAAGTCACGTCAGTGACTGTGAGCTGCGCCCCTGCCGGCCATACCGGAGGTGCGGCATCGCTATCGGCGAGCTTGATTTGCAGCACGGAATTGCCCATTGTTTTGTACCATTTGCCGTTTACAATTTTCGTCTTTCCTTTGGACGAGCCCGCGAAATAAGAAGTAGTGTCGCCTGCAGGCTTGATATACAATTTGTCGGCATGCGTAAATGTAAAGGTGCCGTCCGAACCCAACTTGTCAACCAGCGGGTTGCTGGAAAAATAATAAGTCGCCTGCGTCACCGAACCGTCCGGAGACTGCAAATAAATTTGCTGCGCTCCCCCGGCCGGCTGCTTCGTGAAAGCGATCCAGCCCTGATTGACCTCGTAGCTGACAGGCGACGAATAGCTGCTGAGCTCCTGGGAAGCGCCGCCGCGGTCTTTTTTATAAATGCCGTTGGTGCTTCCCCGGGTGTATACGACCGTATTTCCGTCCCATTTTGGGGCGCGGCTGTCGTAGTTCGGCTCCTGCGCAACCGTTTCGATTAAACCGTCCGCATAGTAGCGGTATATGTTGGTCCGGCTGGAGCCGTTCAGCGTGCCGGTGAAAACGAATTCGCCGTTGGGCGCCAGCACGGAATTGCGGTCTATGAGCGCATTTTGCAGGACCTCGCCGGTAGCCAAATTGATCCGGCCCGTAGGCACGAGGGCGTAATTGCCGGATATTTGTATATAATTGGTGTAACTCTCACAGCAGTAATTGCGGAATTTAATGCCCGTATCCTTCAGCACGTTGTTCGTCCACATGTAAATACGCGCCTCCGGAACGGAAGAATCGTTCAGCCACAAAATAGCACCGCCGGGAATAAGTTTTGCTTCCTGCAAAGATACGAGGCTCTGATATGCCCGAACTAGCGTATTTCCGCCGGTTGAGCGATTTTTGACATACAGGCCCATATCGGAACCTGTGTACAGCAGCCGGCTTTCGTCAAAATCGATAACCCGGCCCTCCGCCTCATCGGCTACGGCCAGCCTGTCGCTCGACTCCACATACAACATGCTCGTTGAGCTGACTCTGACAACCGGGCGTCCCTCGGAGTAAAATCCATCGGAGACGTCGACCATCAGCCGAAGAGACTTGCCCGCATAGCTAGAAACATCGACCGTCTGATCGAGAACTCCCGCTCCCGTACCTGTCCAAATCGTTTTGAAATCCCCTTCGCTGACCAGACTCGCCTTGATATCAGGAATCGAACGATCATCGACCGTTGTCACCAAAATGCGGGCAGAATTGGCTGTAATGACGAACTGATCGGCAGGTTTGACGGACACCTCCGGTTTAGAGTCATAAACGAACTCGATGCTTGCCTGTCCAGTCTGATTCATTTGGTCGGTCGCCGTGACGGTCAGAGTTTGATTTCCTTTTTCAAGACCTTCCACGGAAAGAACGCCTTTCCAGGTGCAGTCCCTGTACTGGCACACTTTTTGCAAAGCAGCCTCCCTGTCCTTCACTTTGGCAATGACGGTTTTCATTTCATATTCCGACGTCACCCTTACGGAAACATCCAAAAATTTGTCGTAAGGATACCCTGCTGCCGACGGATATTCGAACGACACGCTAACTCCCCCTGCGGCATGGGCATATCCCGCTAAGCAGACCACCGCCGCCAACATCAGCAACAAACCAAGCAAACTCTTCTTCATCCTGCTTTCACCCCTTCTTTCCCGGATAAAATTTGAACGGTTTCATAAGTGCGCAGCAGTTCTCTCCCCTTCGTACGACGGCTTTTTCTTTAGTGAAACGTCCTTGGGGTGCGATTGTAGTTCTAAAATGATACATTTCGTATCGTTTTAGACGCAATTCTTCTCACCTTACATCCTTTTCGATATCATTCGCGAAAATCCTTCCGGAATACAGGAAATTTAAACATAATTTGTAACAAATAAAGCTCACAACAAGGTAATAACTACCGTGTTGTGAGCTTTATTTTATCTTTGAGGATGATTCGTGTTCTGCTCATTAATAAACGTATTTATATTTTCATTAGCGATGCCTTCCTGGTCTAGCAATTCCTTTAAACGCTGCCTATGAAGCTCGCCGAGACCGTATAACAGGTACCCTTCATTTTTCGCCTTTTTAATATGCTGGAACATCGAGAAATCTCTTGCCTTCTCAGCCTTCATCATCGGTGATTCCCCGTCCGTACTGTAATCCTTACTCGCAAGATGCCATTTTTCTTTGAAGGAAGCTTTGTCTTTCTCAGGCGCAGACTCCTGCTCTTGCTGTATTTTCTCTTCAACATAGGCTGTCAGATCTCGATAAAAAGATTGGAACAAAGCACTGCTGCCTTCTTTCCTCATCTCTGCCGTGACTGCGGCATCCGCGCTTTCCCGCGACGAAATAGCTGCAGCGGTTTGATCCCACATCTCTTTATGGAGCATATAAGTTTGAAAGAGATCGGATTCTTCGTCTGCACTTGAAGCAAAATGAATAGCCATTACCAAATAAGTTAATTCCGTAGTCGTTCCTAGAAGCTGATAGTTTTTTTCATCCACACTAACTCCACTTACTACCCTTAATATTTTCGGATAAAAGCTTTCGGCCCTGTGACTTCTCTCTCCTTCGGCCCCTTTAAACTTTTCATTGATTACTTCGTCCCGTCCTCGCATATCATTCGTTAAGTCGGGGTTGCTTCCAGCCTCGGCCGGATATTCGGTGAAGCCTTCATGCATATATTTATCGGTACCTACTGCTGCTGTTATATCTGAAAGATTAAGTGCCGCATGCTCTTCGCCAAGCACAAGCAGCTTATTAGGGAGACGAATCCAAGTGCCTTTCTTACTAACATAACCTATCTTATCAGTTGATTTACCCGCATACTGTTTCATCTCATCTTTACTATTAAAATATCGGGATGGAAAATCTTTCAGCATGTTACTAACATTTCGCTCACCCTCACCCAAACGACCGTGACTGGTTTTCGTTTTGTGTCTGAAACCACTGAAGACTCTATTTTTGATGTACACTTTTCTTTGTACAGAAGGAGTTGAAGCTGATTGATTTACTGGCTGCTGTATCGGTGTCTCCGATTTCTCAGCAGACCTGCCGGCATTTTGCTTGAAAAGCTCACCAACAGCGCGATTGCCAATCGTACGCTGCAGCTGTAACAATTGACGTGAATTCATCGAATTCACGTTCATCGGTCGTTGTACCATTACATCAGCAGATAATTGAAGACCGCGCGACTGCATCTCAACCGTTTCCGGCGCGTTCGCATTAGCAGTTTTAGTGGAACCGTCAGGTCTCCTGGCTTGATGATTAATCTGCATATGTACCTCTTTCAATTGAATTGATGATGTTCATAAGAACCAAACAGAATACGCTCCGGAAACACCGATCTTAATAGCTTCATTGTAAAACAGTTCATATGACTAGACAAGAACTTTCCCTCTTCCTCCATGCGGCCCGCTCCTCGAAATGAAAACAAAAAGAACGGCTGCTTTGTCAGCCGTTCTAAAGGGGAATTGTCCCATAAGTTTTTTAACACTCAAAATTGTGTCATGTCCCGGTACGCTGCTGAAATAGCGCGTGCTCCCAGTCTTTTTCCCTTTCCAGCTGCCACAACCGCCAATAATAGCCTTTGCGCTTCAGCAGTTCCTGGTGAGTGCCTCTTTCGCACGCCGAGCCGTCCTGCAGCACGATGATTTCATCCATGCGTTCAACCAGACCGGACAATTTATGCGTGATCCACAAAACCGCTTTATCTTTCAGCAAAGCGTCCATGTTGTCGACGAACGCTTTTTCGGTCAGCGCGTCCAGCCCTGCGGCCGGTTCGTCGAACAGCACGGCCGGAGCCTGCCGCAGCAAAGCCCGCGCGAGAGCGAGACGCTGACGCTCGCCGCCGGACAAGCGGTCTCCCAGCTCGCCGATGACCGTATCGTAGCCGTCCGGCAGCGCCGCAAGCGTCTCGTCGATTAACGCAAGCCGCGCCGCGGCCCGCATCTCCTCCTCCGACGCCTCCGGCCGGCCGAGCTTCAAATTCGCGGCGGCGGACGCGTTGAACAGCTGCACCTTTTGCGAAACAACCGCAAATTCGCAGCGGACTGCCTCCTCCGGCAAACCTCTCAGCTCTTGCCCGTTGATCGTTACGGATCCTTCCGTATACGGACGCATCCGCAGCAGCACTTGCAGCAGCGTGCTTTTGCCCGCTCCGCTCTCGCCGACAACCGCGACGCTTTTGCCCTGCCGCAGCGTCAAAGACAAGCCGCGAACCGCATAAGGCTCCCGCGGGCCGTAGCGGAATGAGAGATCGCGGATGCGCGCCTCCCAGCCGCCGGCCGACCGCTCCGGCCCGGTCCCCGCAGCCGCGGGCGCGGCCGCAGGCTCGGCCTGGCGGCACTCGTCCGCCAGGCGGAACAGCCTGTCGGCCGACGACATCGTCTGGCCGATGTGCTGGAACGCCGCAGGCAGCGCCATGACCGGCTCGAAGCAGGCCAGCGCCATCATCGCGAGCGCCGGAATGGCGAGCCCTTCAAGCCGCCCCGCGCCGGCGAGATAAACCGCGGCCAGCAGGACCAGCCACATCCCAAGATGCGCAGCCCCAAGCATGGTTCCGGCGGCATAAGCGCCCAGCCTGTTCTGGGCCGCCTGAAAGGCGTTCGACCGCTCCTGAATGTCGCCGATCCGGGCCAGCCGGTCGCTCATCCGGCCGAACAACGTCAATTCCTTCATGCCGGCGATCAAATCCGCCATTTCCGCATTCATACCGGCCCGCGCCTGCACGACGCCTTCCCCGTGCCGCCTTCCGAGGCGGGCGCAAATCCAAGGGATGCCAATTCCGGCCGCAACCATCATCCCGCCCAAGATGCAGGCCAGCCTCAGATCGTGAGCGGCCATCACCGCAAAGCCGAGCAGCCCTGTCAGCGAAGCGACAAGCGGCGGAGCGAGCACGCGCAAATATAAATTTTGCAGCTGCTCCACATCGCCGGTAATCGCGTTCAGCACATCGCCGCTGCGCCGGCTTTCCAGCAGCGCCGCTCCCCGCGGCTCCAGGCTTTCATACAGCCAGACGCGGACGCGGTGCAAAACCCTGAAAGTGAGATCGTGGGAAACGAGTCGCTCCAAATACCGCAGCACTCCCCTGGCGATGCCGAAAAACCGGACGCCTACGATCAGCGTCCAAAGCATCAGCACCGATTCGGGGCGAAGCGCCGACCGGGCGATCAAATAGCCGGACGTCCCCATCAGCCCGATGTTAGCCGCCACCGTCGCAAAGCCGAGCAGCGCCGCCAGCGCCGTCCGTCCTTTATACGGACGGACAAACGCCAGCATGCGGCGGAAGGTGCCCCTGCGGGCCCCGGCCCCGGCAGCGCCGCTGCCCTGTCCGTCCGGCGCTGCCGCCTCAGCGGCGCCGGCCCATCGACCGGGTGCCGCGCCAGGCGCCGCAGCCTCCGGCCCGGCGTCCCCGCCATCGGCAGCGCCGCCAGTGCTGCCGCCACCCGCGCCCGCATGAATCATGCGGGCGTACAGCCCGCCGGCGGCCAGCAGCTCGGTCGGCCGGCCCATCTCCGCGATGCGCCCGCCGTCAAGCACGATGATGCGGTCCGCACCCTGCACCGTGTCCAGCCGGTGCGCCACCGTAACGGACATGCGGCCCTGCAGCAATGCATCGAGCCCCTTCCTGACGGCGGCTTCATGAACAAGGCCGACGCCCGACGTCGGCTCATCCAAAAGCAGCAGCGGCGCGCGTTTCAGCAGCGCGCGCGCAATCGCAAGGCGCTGCACCTGTCCGCCGGACAGGCGGACGGAATCGCCGACCGCCGTCTCCAGCCCTTGCGGGAGGCGGTCTATAAAATCAACGCCTGCCGCGCGGAGCGCCGCGGCAATCTCGGCATCCCCAGCCCCGGGGCTGCCCAAAGTCACGTTGTCCCCGAGTGTGCCGTGGTACAACCGGGGGTTCTGAGCGACGCCGGACAGCCGGCTGCGCCACCAATCCATCGACAGCTCCGCCATGTCGATGCCGTCGATCAAAATGCGCCCCGACGTCGGCCGGACGAAGCCCTGCAGCAAATCGAGCAGGGTGCTTTTGCCCGCTCCCGTCGGCCCGACAACCGCAATCCGTTCACCCGGCTCCAGCGTGAACGTAATATTCGCAAGCGCCGGCTCCGCGGCATCCGGATACGACACGCCGACCGCTTGAAACTCGATCCGGTGCCCCCGCGGATTCTCGGTGCCCCGCTTCGCCCCCGGACGCTCGACAAAACCCGGCGGCTCCGTCTCCAAAATGTCCATGATGCGCGCCGCAGCGGACATTCCGTTCGTGCTGGCATGGAACTGGGTTCCCAGCGTCCGAACCGGCGCATAAAACTCCGGCGTCAACAGCAGCACCAGAAAAGCATGCTCAAAGCCGATTTCCCCGGCAATAAGCCGCAAGCCCAGGAAAACGGCAACGACAGCCGTACTGAGCGTGGCGAACAACTCCATGACGAATGCCGACAAAAAGGCCAGCCGCAGCGTGCCCATCGTCGTCTGGCGGTAATCTTCGCTGATGCGGGCGATAATTTCGATTTGCGCCCGGCTGCGGTTGAACATTTTTAACGTAGGCAGGCCGCGCAGCACATCCAGAAAATGCCCGCTGAGCAGGCCAAGCGTCTTGAACTGCTTGCGGGCCTTCGATTTGGCGGTCAGGCCGACCAAAATCATAAACAGCACAAGCAGCGGAAGCGTAACGGCCAGCACGATGGCCGAGATCCAGTCCAGCCCCGCCACGACGCAAAATACCGCGGCCGGAATCAGCATGGACAAGGCGACCTGCGGCAAATAACGGGCCAGATACGCTTCAAGCTGCTCGACGCCTTCATATGCCGTCCCGATCAGCTCGCCGCTGCGCTCGCCTTTGGCGTAGTTCGGCCCCAGCTCCGAGAGCTTGCGCAGCAGCCGCCCGCGCAGGTCGCTTTTGATCCGCAGCGCCATGCGGGCGGATACTTGCTCGCCCGCCGCCTGGACGACCGCTCTGAGCGCGATCAGGCCGAGCAGAATGCCGAATGCGGGAAGCAGCCCCTGAAGGCCGAGCCCGCCGAGAAAAGCTCTGTCCGCAATCCGGGCGATACCCGCCGCCTCCAAAATAATGAGCATCCCGCCCGCCACGCCGAGCGCGATACAGACCGCGAACAGCGCGCGGGTTCCCTGCACTTTGGCAAACAACCGGCTCATCATGTCAGTACTCCAAATGGTCCTTGACGCTGACCCGCTTGCGGAATACCCAGTACGTCCACGCCTGATAGGCGATGACGATCGGAACCGTCGTAAGCGCGATAATCGTCATTACTTTTAGCGTGTACTCGTTGGAGGCCGTATTGTAAATCGTCAGCGTCCATTCCGGGTTGAGCGAGGAAATCATCACCCTTGGGAACAGCGACATGAACACAGTCACGGTAGATAGGGCGATCGTGAGGCCGGTCATAATGAACGCCCAGCCGTCGCGGCCCGCCTTCAGGAAGAAATGAACGGACAGCAGCGCCATGCCGGCGGTCAGCGGCACCATGCCCGGGATGATCCCGTCGCGCGTGAACATATCCGTCTCCACGTAGCTGAGCACAACGAACAGCAGAAGCGCCGCACTCGTCCAGGCGCCGACCCGGTTCGCAAAACGTCGGGCGCGATCGCGCAGCTCCCCTTCCGTTTTGAGCGACAGAAACAGCGCTCCGTGCAGCAAAAACAACAGCACGATGCTGACACCGGCCATTACCGAATACAGCGAAATCAAATCCCAGAACGAACCTACGAAATTCGTATTGGCATCGATCGGCACGCCTTTCATCAAATTGGCCAGCGCGACGCCCCACAGCAGCGGAGGCAGCAAACTGCCGCCGAAAAGGATCCAGTCCCACATCGTTCTCCACTTCGGATTTTCCAGTTTGCTGCGAAACTCGAACGCCACTCCTCTTCCGATCAGCGCCAGCAGCATCAAAAACAAAGCCATATAAAATCCGCTGAACAAGCTCGCGTACCAGCCCGGAAACGCCGCGAACATCGCGCCGCCGGCCGTGATCAGCCACACCTCGTTGCCGTCCCAGACCGGGCCGATCGTATTGATCAGAACGCGCCGCTCCACATCGGACTTGCCGAGGAAAGGCGTCAGCATGCCGACGCCGAAATCAAAACCTTCCAAGAAGAAAAACCCGACAAACAGCACGGCGATTAAAACAAACCATAAAATTTCCAGCATATGTTGACGTTCGCCTCACTTTCCTTTTTTCACTGCGCCTCCGCCAATTCTAGAGATAAGAGACGGCTCCCTTTTTCGGGCTAACCTGCTTATGCTTAAGCTGCGACTCGTCGTCGGCGCCCTTGCGCACGAAATGAACGACAAGATACACGAACGCCGCAGCCAAAAGTCCGTACACGAGCGTAAAACCGATCAGCGAAGTCGCTACCATGCCTGTGGAAACGAGCGGCGATACGCCGTCCTCCGTTTTTTGCAAGCCGAAGACGAGCCATGGCTGGCGCCCTACCTCGGTCATGATCCAGCCTGCCGAATTGGCGATATAGGGCAGCGAAATGGCGGGTATCATCCATTTCAGGTAGATGGCGCTTCCGGCCAGCCGATTGCGCAGCGCCGCATAAGTGCCGAACATGCTGAGCAAAATCATCAGCACCCCGGCGGCAACCATGATACGGAAGCTCCAGAAGGTCGTTCTGACCGGCGGGATGTAGTTGCCCGGGCCGTACTGGGCTTCATATTTTTTTTGCAGCTCGTTCATGCCGGGCACGCTTCCGTGCAGTTTATTATAGGAAAGAATGCTCAGCGCATAAGGAATTTCAAGCTGATACTTGTTTTCCTTTTTGGCAGGGTCGATGAAGGCGAAAACCGTCCACGGAGCGCTGTCTCCCGTCGTTTCCCACAATGCTTCCGAAGCGGCCATCTTCATCGGCTGGGATTTCATCAGATGCTGCGCCTGCTCGTGCCCTGCGACGGCCGTCAAAAAGCTGGCTATAAGCGCAACCACGATTCCGATCGTAAAAGAAGATTGAAACAGCTCCGTTTGATGCTTGCGCAGTATTTTGTATGCGCTGATGCCGGTCACGAACAATGCCCCGGTCGCAAGCGCCCCGTAAACAACGTGCGGGAACTCGACCCACAACTGCGGATTGCCCAACAGCGCAAAGAAATCCGTCATCTCCGCGCGCCCGTTCCGAATCGCATAGCCGACCGGCTCCTGCATGAACGAGTTGGCGCTTAGAATCCAAAGCGCGGACAGCGTCGTGCCGATGGCGACAAGCCAAATGGAAGCCAGGTGCACTTTTTTGGGCAGCCGGTCCCAGCCGAAAATCCAGATGCCGAGAAATGTCGATTCGAGGAAAAACGATACGAGAGCCTCCACTGCGAGCGGCCCGCCAAAAACGGCCCCGACAAACCGGGAATAATCCGCCCAGTTCATGCCGAACTGAAATTCCTGCATAATCCCCGTCACGACGCCGACCGCGAAATTGAGGAGAAACAATTTGCCCCAAAATTTGGCCATCATTTTGTATTTGTCATCATGTTTCACTACGTACAGCGTCTGCATAAAAGCGATCAAAAACGCGAGCCCGATCGATAGCGGGACGAAAAAAAAGTGATAAACCGTCGTTATTGCAAACTGCCATCTGCTCCAATCCAAAGCGTCCAAAATAACGCCCCCCTTTCTTATGATCATGATTATAGGGAGGATTCGGACGCATTCATGTGACGAAAATCACAATATAAAGCCGATTTATGGCAAAAAAGGCACATCCCTAGCACAAAAACAAAAAAGACCCCATGGACCTAGATCCATGGAGTCATTCTGCTGCGTCCGTATTCATTTTGAACAGCGTACCGCCCACTGCTTTGTACCACGAGCCGTGCAGCCATTTGGTCATTCCGCCGCCGTAGCCCAAATCGATCGATGCCGCTTGACCTGGCGCAATCAGAAACAATTGCTTGTCGAACGTGTAGGTTAGCGTGCCGTCAGGAGCCAGCTTGTCGATCTTCGGTCGGTCCACGTCCACTGGCAGGTAAGTTGCCTGCGTCACTGAGCCTGAAGGCGACTGCACATAAATTTGCCGGGTCCCATCCCCCGACTGCTTCGTAAAAGCGATCCAGCCCTGCGCGATTTCGTAATCGGCGCGGGGATAGACGTACGTGCCTTGCGGCGCAGCCGGCCCAAGCTCGGTGATGACGCCGTCCCGCTTCTTCAGCAGCTTGCCGCCTTCCCCGATGAAGACGATCGTGCGCCCGTCCCATACCGGATTATAGCTGGCACGCTCCCGGTGCGGAATGATGAGGCTGCTTTGCCCCTGCGCATGGCGGTAAATCTGCGTCAGTTCGTCTCCCCGGGCCGTTCCCGAGTAAACGAACTCGCCGTTTATGTTCAAGCTGGCGCCGTAGGCGGACGTGCCTTGAAGGGGATATTTCCACGCTTCGCCGGTCGCTGAATCGATCCAGTCAACCCGGTGCGTACCCGGCCGCAGCACATAGCTGCCCGCGACCTGGAGCCTGTCGCCGCCGTCGCAGCACGTTTCAAAATAGTTCAGCCCCGTGTCCGCCGCCGAGCCGTCTTTCCAGAGCAGCGTATGAGCGTAGCCGTCCCCGTACAGTCCCGCGGTGAACACGGCGCCTGACGGAGTAAGCTTTGCGCCTATTTTATCGGGCTTCGCGTATACAACCGTATCGGGACCGCCCTCGCCATCCAGCAAATGGAGCCTTTTATCATAAGCTGTATACAGGATCCGGTTTTCGTCGAAATCGTCGATGACGCCCGGAACTTGCCGCAGCTTGACCAGCCGCAGGCCATTGTCCGCATACAAAGTATGATAAAGGGTTCTAACTCCGCCGCCCGCCGCATCCGATACCTCGGCTTGCAAATAAACGATCCGGTTCCGATAAGCGGAGATATCGAAATCGCGTTCTACACGCCCCTGCCCCTCCGCTTCCGCAAAAAGATGATTGTTCTCATCCAGCAGCATCAGCTTCACTTGCGCGCCGGCCTCGCCGGGAGGCGCCGCTGCAGCGGCATGCAGCAAATCGGCGGTGATGACCGATTGGTCCGCAGGCTCCAAATAGACGTCCGTCCGGGGAACATCCGCGGAGAACGTGGTTAAAGGAAACAGCATCAGCCATGCCAAACTCCATAGTACCGTAATCCTTCGCTTTTTCATCAGCGGTTGGACACCTGCCTATCGAATATGATACATTTTGTATCATATCATACATGATGTGTGAAGTCACACGAATGTAAGCGGCATCATTTGGCTAATCAGCCTCTCGCCGTTTGCTGCTCGTTCCCGATTCCGATATATTTCAACGTGACCGAAGGCGCAGAGTGATTGAACAGATCGCGGAGAACGGATATGTTCTTCGTCTTTTGATAGTAGTGATAGCCGAACGTTTTGCGCAAAGTGTGTGTGCCGATATCGTCCAGCCCCGCCTGCTTCGCCGCTTCGTTCAAAATTCGGTATACGCGAATGCGTTTAATCGGCCTTCCCGTTCGCTGGGACGGAAAGAGAAAATCCTCGTCGCTCATATAAGCGATGTACTCGTTGATCTTCTCGGAAAGCTGCTGCTGGATGACGAACGTTTTTTCCTTGCGGGTTTTCTCTTCCCGGATCGTTACTCTGCTCTTGCCCTTCAAGTCCTTGACCTTCAAAGTCAGCAGGTCGTTCAGATGCAGGCCCGAATTAATGCCTATAGTGAACAACAACCAATCGCGCATCGACTGTCTTTTCAAAATTTCTTGAATCTCTTCAATCTTCTCGTGATCTCGTATAGGTTGAACGATTTGCATATCAGCTTCACTCCTTTGCTTTAGTTAACCGCGGTCTCAGGAAAACAGCTTTTCAACGATTTCCTTGACCTTTGCCATGTCGGGCAGCCAGTAATACAATTGGGCATGGACCAACGGGTCTTCATTGTATCCGCTTTGGCCGGGAATTTGCGCGTATTGAAAGTCGGACTCTTTCATGCCTTCCAGCATCCATGCCAAGCTTATGATATCGCTGTCATGAAAATTGGTGTCAATGATATCTTTTTTCATGGACGTGACAAGTTCGACTGTCTTTTTCATATTTTGGGGGGCAAGCGCTTCGGCTGCGATATTGCGCAGCACTTGATACTGTTCGTTTTGTCGTCCGAAGTCTCCGTCGGGGAAAGCCCAACGCTCTCTGACCAGGCTGAGCGCCATAGCGCCGTCCAATCTTTGTTTGCCTGCCGGCAAATCCTTTTGGGTACTGCGCAAATGCAGCTGCTTTGGCAAATCCACATCAACGCCGCCGACCGCATCGATAAAATGCTCGAATCCCTGAAAATTCGTTTTCACATAGTAATTAATCGGTATTTTCAAAAAATCGCTAACGGCCTGCATCGCCTCTTCCGTTCCTTGATGATTCCCCCCTTTCGCTTCGCCGACAGCGTGGGCATGATTGATTTTGGTATACCCCACATCGCGCAAATAGACCCGCGTGTCTCTAGGAAGCGACAGGACGTTCGCTTTCTTCTCGGAAGGCACGACATGTATAACCATAATGACATCCGTCCGCGAAATCTCGCTGCCCCTGGCATCGATGCCAAGCAGCAGGACATTGAATGCCGAAGCTTGCGGGGATGCGGGGTTCTGGCGATTATCCGTAGGGACCGCTTCCGCAGCGTCTCCCGCTGTTCCCACGGGTGTCGAAAGAACCGGCACTTCACTTTTCTGAAAATGGCGACCGGGCTCAAGCTCCCAGTATGCGCAGCTGCCCAACAACAAGGTACTGGCAATAGCAGAACTTAACGCGATAATCTTCCAGCGTTTCACATGCTGCACATCCTTGTTAGGTTTTGATACAAATTGTATCATTTGATTTGCGCAATTACAAGTTCCCGGGCTACGAAATTGTGTGAAAACTCACATTTTTAACTAAATACCTTAGTAACAACAAAAGACTGCCTTCTGCGGCAGCCCTGCGAATCTCAATATAAGCATTAATAGGTCGTTTGCGCGAGTAACACAAATCCGTAAAACAAGTACCAGATTTGCGCCGAAGGCCCCGAACCGTTGATGAACACCAGTCCCTGGCTGTTGACCGTCGCGGTAAAGCTCGGGATGAACGGGGCGTCCCCTTTTTTGATCGTGTTTCCGAGCTTCTGCACATCGGCAAAATCGTACGTTTTATCGTCATAGCTAACGATATAGTAAGCCGTGCTGCCGTGGTTCAAATCATTTCTCATCACCGTGACCGACAGCAAATACGTGCCTGGCGTCGGGAGGGTGATGAACGTATTGATCGTCTGCGAAAACGGGAGCTCGAACTTGTCTCTTTTGGTAATGATATTGTCCAGGAAATTGTCCGTAATCATCTGAAAACTTCTCTGCTTGATCGAGCGATTTTTCTGGTTCGGTTGCGGGGAATCGTTCATAAAATCGAGAATGCGGACACGGTTCTGCGCATCGTTAATAATCGGATTCACGCTGCTGTCGCTCGAATCGCACTTGTACACGAGTCCTTCGATGTTCACATTGTCGTTCGGCCCGGTCACCATCGCGACAGACTCCTTGCGGTTGTAGCACCACGCATACAGGCCGTATACATTGACGTTTTTGGCAGCCCCCGCCGGATCGAAATAAATACCCGTATTCCAGTTTCCTTCCAGATACAAATTTTCCAGCGTTATATTGGAGTTGAAGCCCTGGAACTCAAGCATCATCTGCTTGACGGAAGTCGTATTCGAACCCTCGATGGCGACATCGCGGAACGAGCAGTTCTTGCCGTCTTTGATGACAATGACCGACCCGTCGTATCGCATCTGGGAAATGAATGTCTGCTTCACGTTCAGCGTATGGTAATCCAGCACATAGATGGCTTGGCCCTGGTAACCGCCCAACGACGCATCCCGCCAAAATCGGGAACGTGAAATTTCAATCATATACACGCCGTATCCGGATTGAAACTGTCCGTCCATGTAAATGCCCCATTTTCCGGAAGCGCAACCATTTTGGAAAAATCCGTCAAAATAAAGCTGTCCCCCCTGCGGAAGCCGGATACCCCCGCCCGTAGTCGTATCGATCTGGATATTGACGACCGACAAGGCGTCTACCAGATTTTGATTCACCGTAAAATCGAAACAGTAATCTGTACCCGTGTATTTGATGACCGAAGTGTACATATTGTCGCCCATAATGGTGAACCCGCCTAAGCGCGCGACATTGGGAATCGTTTGAACCTTGGGCGCTATCGTTGACTGCACCGTATAAATGCCGCTCGGCACATAGAGGGTGCCTTCCGTACCAAGGAAATTGAACGCCCTCTGGAATCTGGCGTCATCTGTCGTCTCCCCGGTCAGCCTTGGGAAATTGGCCAGACTTACCTTGCCTTTTGCCATGTCGGCTTGCATTTGACTGTACAGCAGCGTCCACATTTCCTCCCGTGTGACGTAATCTTGAGGGCGGCTGCCGTCCGCGATGCCTTCCTGCACAAAATAATTTGTCGCCGTTTGCGCCAATGATGAACTGTTTGAACTATTTGAATTGCCTGAACTGCTTGAACCGCCTGAACTGTTCGAACTGTTGTCCGCCATACAACTCCAACTCCTTTCTCAGCCTGATGAGTTAAACGTATGAGTCCGCCTGGCATAAGCAACCTCCCGCTAGATTCAGCGGCAGGCTCCTATCTGACCTCTCCTACTTTTTCTCTTAAGATAGTTTATGTTGGAGTTGTACAATCGGACACAGCATAAGCTTATTCCGCCGCTTGCCCCGACACCTTGCGCAGCTCATTGGCAAGCCGATGGAACTCGCCCCTGGCTTCCTGATTGTCCGTGCTCTGCCACGCGGCTGATAAAAAGCCGATCACTTTGTTAGCGTCCTCAGCGCTCATCATAATCTCAGTTTCCCCCTTCGTATCGTCCTCCGGACATGTATCGTAGCCGGTAAGCCCGTTCGTGTCGATAATCGCCATCAGCTTGGCGGCATATTGCGGGTCCGTCGCATACCCCGCGCTCTGCAGCGCCTGGCAAGCCGCCTTGTAATCCCGCTCCTGGAGAACGGCGCGGTACCTGGCATTGCCGGCCAAAAGCAAAGAATGATCGCGAATGCTGTCAGCCCAACTCGCATACACGCGAAACCCGTCCACGATCTGCACCCACTTGCCGTTGATGTATTCCTGGGTCGTCAGCTGCTGCCCGCTTCCCTTGATGCCGAACAAATTGTTGCCTGGGGCCGACTGCCCCCAGCCGCTTTCCAAAATCGCCTGCGCAATCGTCACACTGGCAAGAATGCCGTACTCCCGCATATCCGCCTGCGCCGCCCCGGCAATTTGCGAAATAAACGCTTCTTTATTATTCATTCGCGACCTTCCCCCCTATTTCTGAGCACTTGAATAATTTGCTTCACTTGTTCAGGCAGCGGCAGCCCCATTCGTCCATAATTTTCAGTAATCGAAATGAATTCATTGGCCAAATAAAAATAAATCGCCCCCGTCATCAGCAAATCGCCGCCAATGATCAAATCTAGGCGGTGCGCCAGCATGATAACAAGCAGCATCAGCCCTTTGCGGGTAAGGCCCCAAAAGCCAACCTGGCTGTTGAGGCCCTTGTGCTCTTTCATCGACGCGACAATCCCCGTCGCATAATCGATCACAATCGCGGTAACAAACAAGCCGAGAAGCTCATTCCAACCGCCAAAAGCATACGTAATGAGCGTCCCGACCACCGCCGAGACGAAGTTAAACACGGCTTGGTTCATCGTTTTTTCTCCTTTCTGTTTCGGCATGCGTGCGCTATGCCGTTGAATGGGAAACAGGCTCCTGTTGTTGGGAGCCTGTTTTTTGGTGGGGCGGCGGGAATTTTCAAAGGCTAGTCGCCCTTTTTCGCAGCCGCCGAATCTTGATCTGCGTCGAGCAGAGCCTGCACATCCGCTCTGTGCCGTTCCGGCACCTGATCCATCGTGCGCCGACCTTCCTTGACGAGCATGTAGTATAACTGAACCAAACTATTTCCCTCCTTGCAGCTTAAGCAGCATCTCGTAAACCTCTGCCACAGCTTCCATGGTTGCGACGTTATCGTTTTTCAGCTTGGCATTTTCAGCCTGCAGCGCCGATATTTGCTGCTCTGCGGTCAGCACAACCGGCGTGGAAGCTTCCGCTGCTTGATACGCTTCCCATGCCGCCTGGAGTTCTTCTTCCGTCGGCTGCGCTGCGTCCAGGTTCCATTGCGCGATGTATGGACCTTTACCGTCGCTGTCGTCTTGGACGATATAGTCAACCATACGAACAGCAGTAGGGTAAAGGTGTTCAATCGCATTCCATTTCTTTTTTTGTTCTTCGGTTGTTTGAACCAATTTTCCGCTTTGAATAACGTACTTATCTTGATTAGCAATTGCGTCATGCCATTGTTCCTCTGAGATCAGAATTGCAGTCGTCGGAATTTTACTAACATCCCATATATCACCGTTATAAAAGGCAATAATATTTCCAATTATGTCATAGTCTGCATAATGTTGCACCATAGTGTTCCCCCCTCTTATTAGTACCCAATAGCAAAGTAATGAACAGTTTTTGTACCTGTTCCATTAATCCAGACAGTACATCCAGAATTAGTATAGCTTCCGGCAGAGGCTGTATCCGTTGGTATTCCACTTTCGACAGTTGTATACACATTCATACAAAAGTTAGGAAACGTAATTGGGAACGTAACAGCCGAACTCGAACCACCAGTCACTGTAACTATTCCCCATTCGAGAATAATTCCACTAGGAATCTTTTGATAGCCGTTTAATGTTTTACTGACTGCGCTGTTGTTATCTCCCCAAGGGTTAAGAACGCCTTGAAGATTAATCATGCCACCAAAATCAACATATTCGGGAATGGTGCCATTGGGTTGCGTGCCTCTTTTTGCTATTTTTCCACCATGATATGCGTATAGACCGACCGAATTGTTTGCACCTAAATTGGTATCGCTATAAATATTTGAATTATAATCACATAGGATTGCTTGTGCTTTATTTGAAATAACACTATTCGAAATGATTGCGTTACAACTGACAGTATACAATCCATTTCCTGCCCAAGAACCTGTAGAATTGCAATAATTAAGAAATACGTAAGAAGAACGAGCTACAACATACGAGTCGATCGATGTTGATGTTGCATTAAAACCTCTTACATTCACAGGGCAAACACAATTATAAACACCTATAGTACTTACAGAGTAATTTGAGGAAACAGCCGTATCTCCATTCAAGGATAATTGACCGGAACCACTATATCCTTGAATAACGACATTTTCATTGTAAGTACCTGCAGCGACACTGATATTGTAAACATGATTCAAAATTTGCGGAACGCTATTTATTGCTTTCATGATCGTTTTGAAAGGCTTTCCTGCGCTTCCGTCATTGTTATCTGCTCCGTTTGTCGCATCGACGTATAGCGTAGTGGCTTGCCTAGTTTGTCTGGGCACTTGGTAGACCTGTCTCGCCAAGTTCTCTGTAGTACTTATCCGCGCCTCTGCATCTGCTTGATTTGCAGCTAGTGCATCGACAACAGTTTTTAGGTTGCCTACGTACTCTCCGTTGATTTGTATCAAAGGAGCAGATATAAAGTACTGATCGATAGTGAGATAAGTCACTTCGTAAGTGGCGGTTGAATCGTAATTAGCAGTAGCGATACGGGCTTGAGCATATCCATATGGCGTTCCTGAAGGATATGACCATTGCGGGTCTACTCGCCCATTTTTAAATACACTAATAATTTTTAATGTCCTATAGCGTAACTGTGACATGGGAAATGCGGTGTTATTTATCAAGTACTCATTATTAGTTGGGTAATAAACTGGATTCGCCTTCTCCCGCACAATCATACCCGTTCCAACTTCAATCTGATTCATTCCTTCGTGAAGCGAAATGCTGCCTTCTACAGCGATTTCTTCGAATGTTGGAGTAGCAAGTTGGTATGTGAGTTTGTAAGGAGTGTACCCTGCATAGGATACGGTCTGTAGTGTCGTTGTAGGCGCGTTTCCATCCATTTTAACCCATGCCTTTGTACCGCTTCCGTTGTATCCTGCTGTAAAACTCGTGCCATTCCATACACCCATTCTCCAACCATAAAAATATGCCTGTATCTCGGGTGTCGAAGGCGTGTAATTATCTCCCCAGCCTGAATCTGTATTTGGAATAGTAATATTTATACCAGCACCGTTCAGAATGCTTTGATCGGCTGCTGACAAATAAGTCGCTGCATCCATAGTTGAACGCACTATTTTCCCATCGTATTTGACAACAGATTCAGTAAATTGTTTGTACCCTCCTAGTCCTGTCCCGGAAAAAAACACTGCTTTATACCCAGTTTTACTTTGATCAAACAACCACGATAAACTGCCATCTAGCACAACATCTCTCGCAAAACGATTCTCGCGCCAATACTTGCCATCACGCTTGAATAGCGTGTCATATACAGTTCCGTCTAAACTGGAGGCAAGCTGGACGTTCGGAATGTATAGATAATCGTCATTACGCGGTTTGAATGGTTTGGCTATTGATCCAAGGTTGAGCATAGGGCTTGAGAACGTAATCGTTCCGCTTACCGCTGAATCTACGGCTAAGGAAATCCTCAACTTCACAGCATTAGAAGGTATTGTAACCGTTTTGTTTATTACTGTAGTTCCATTAGTGGTAACGTATGGGGATGAGCCCAAATCAGTCAATAGGTTACCATAGGAATCAATTGGCTGTAAATTGTAATACGCCCCATATATAGTGGTTCCATTAATACCAGAGACATTAACAGTAGTGGTAAATGTGTACGATTGATTGGGTATAACAGATATTTCGACGTAATTACCACTAAAATTACCTGCTGTTTTCACAAGATTTAAAGTATAAGGTTCGACTAAATATTTTGTACCTGAAGTGATGAAATCTACCCACTCATTAAATTGCGGCAACAGGTTTTCCCCATACCTATAGACATATGGTGCTGTAATGTGCTTCACATCGTCTACGTAGGGGTATTTGGTGGTGATTTGTGAAATAGTTTGATTGTTAAAATTTACATACTCCGCTGAACTTATTTCATATAGCCGTAAACCATCGATATAACCCGTTGCAGTCCCAGTCGTAAGACCAAAAACTAACGAACATAAACCGCCTGTAAAAGAAGCGCCGGAGAATACAGTAACCACAGTTTGCCACTGGTTAAGCTTCGTATTATCAAAGGAAAAAATAGAAGATGATGCAATAACTGTCCCGATATTGTTTTGCTGTACGTTAACAACAAAATTAGTACCACCAGAAGTAGAAGTAAGATAAGCATCCATCGCCACCATATAAAATTTACCTGTAGTAACAGGGATATTGTTTTTATAGATGTATGCTGTTGTATTAGATTCAACAAGTTTAATCGAAGTTGTCCCATATTTTGAGACAGTTGAATCTACTGTAACTGTACCTGAACCACTTACCACAAACGGAGTAAGACTAGTACAATTCCCATCCCGCCCCAGCAGGTTCACCAACGTGCCGCCCTGGATGCTCGTCAGATTAAACGGCGAAGTTCTCGCGGCGTTCACGACCTGAAGCCCGTTTGACAAGTTCACCGGCGTCGCCCCAGGATTTGCTGCGACCTGAGCGCCTAGCTGGGCATCAATTTTGTCCCAGTTGTCGTTGAGCATCGTATTGATGTCGAAGGTGTCATTTCCATCTGTTGCCGGATTTTTTTTGTAGAGGCCCAAATTCGTTGTCGTGCTTGGCATTTATTGTTCCCTCCATCTTAGAGAGGCATGAACGGAGCGAAATCCGTCAATTTCCTCGTTTGAATTTGGTTGATCGTCATCGTTTGATGAACTTGATTCAGTAATAAATATTTGTACTGATACACCACCTGCAAATGTGCAGGCTTGATCTCCTCAATCGCCGCCTTCAAGTCGGCGAGGTTGGGCGGCGCGCCCAGCGTGTCCACGAATCTTACCGTGAACTGGTAAGCGGACGCCTGCTGGGTGACGTCCACCTCTCCGCGATCGTAGGCTTCCGCTACGTTCCGGATCAGGTCGACGGTGACGGTGCCTACGCCCCGCAGCTTCGAATTGATGACCGCTCTCCGCTGGTCATCGGGTTTTCCCGGATCGGAGCTGATGCCCAGCTCCGCTTCCCAGGCATCGAGCCCCCACGTCGCCGAGCTGACGAAAAACTGATCGAGCGTCTCCCGCAGCGCCGATTGAAGCTTGTCCAGCTCCCCGCCGTGAGCGTCCAAAATCGCCCCCATCACCCGGGAGGTTTCATAATAAGCCGGGAGATAGCCCAACATGCGCGGACCGCCGGCCGATGTCCAAGCTGTCATGTGAACGTCACCGTCCCTGTGACGGCGATTTTTTCCGCGCCGATTGCGACGTTCGACGTTCCGCCGTTGATCTGCAAGCCGGCATAATCCTGCACGCCGTCGATGTCCAAAAGCAGAGAGCCGACGCGCACATAGCGCACCGTCGGATCGGCGGCAAAAGCCAGCTCAGCCAAATATTTGCGAACGGCCTCCGTAAAATCGCTCTTCACCTGCGCCAGCGTGCGAGTTCCCGTCAAGGTGAGCTGGGCGCTGATATTGGCGCTCACTTCCACAGCTTTCACAACCGAAACAATCGCCCCGATCGGGGCTTTGCCTGTCAGCGGAGGATTAGGATAAATGTATTGCTGCACGGCAGCAACAATTTCAGGCGAAGCGGTCCGGCTATCCGTGCCGATGACCACCACTTTGACGGTGCCCGGGCCGTTCCACAAAGGAAGCACCTGCGCACCCCCGACTCCCGGCACCTCCAGCGCCCAGTTCAAATAATCCGCCTTGTTGCCGCTTGTACCGGGGGAGCGGACTTTGGCGTAATACCGATTGAGCAGCGTCGCATCGCTCTCCACATCCATCCCCCCGGTTGTCGCATCGGTGTTAACTACACCGGTTACACCCGCAACATAGGTGATCAAAAGATTGATCCCTCCGCTCGGCACGCTGCCTTTAACGCCGCCCTCAACGGCTGCGACCGGCGCAACACCAGTTCCTGAACCGTCGAGAGTAACAGACTCCAACGTCTCAAAAATAACGGAAGCCGTCCCATGCACGGCATCCGCAGCCGTTCCCACGCGCGTCCCGGCGGGGACAACCGTTCCTGCGGTTCCGGCAAATTTCACTTTGCCGCCCGCTTTGACCGCAGGCCTGCGCGTCACGCCGTGCTCGGCGCAGCGCAAATCCAGGTATGCGCCGAAGGTAGTCCCGGCGAAACCGCGCCGCAGCACCTCCTGCGCCTGGATCGCCGCAAGCGCCAGCTCAATCGCAGCGGGCGAAACGGCATCCCAAATAAACGAACCTTCCGATTGATCCAAATCCGAAGGCAAGCTGTCCAGCATACGGCGCCGGATCGCCTCTTCGGTTTGCTCGGTTAAATAGTCAGGCAAAACTGCCATATTAACTTGTCACCACACTTTCTGTCATCGTTGCTTTTTTCCCGCGTACATTCGTAATTTCACATTGAAAATAACAAGCCCCGTCCGCCCATTGAAAAGAAAAATTGCGGACGTCAGCCGTCCGGGGATCGACTTTCAGCGTCTCCGTCGTGATTCGCGCAATTTCCAGCTCATTGGCTTCGCGGGTCAGTCCGCGGGCGATCAAATCTTCATACTCCTGACCATAATTCCGGGAGTAGACCAAAAACATATACCGCTGGGTGCGCAGCGCCTTTTGACACCATTCCAGCCATGCTTCCGAATCGGTGCATTCCGCGATTTTACCCGTAGAGGTCGTTGCAAAATCGCCCTTGGCATGATCGAATTTGGGACTGCGCCCGAATTTGACCGTCCCTAGTTGCGAGCCTGAATTCCCGGCGTTTGCGGCCCAGGTTAATGAAGCAGGAAATAAGTTCGGCACATTATTTCACCACCTTGCAAATAATTACCGCATCGTTCCCGCTCTCCACCGGAATAGCCAGCACGCGGTCGCCCGGCTTTAAGCCCTGCTGAAACTCCAGCCGAACCTCCTCCACTTCCGCCGCATCAAAAGCAAACGTGCCCTGGCCCGAAATGCTGCCGGTCACAGTGCCTGTCAGCGTGAACGCGGGCAAATGAAGCTTTGCCACCCAATCTGCGACGTAATAGTCCGCGATCTCGGTTTTCAAGCTGTCCAGCTTGAGCCCGTTCGCCGTGATCGTGCCCAGCTCTGCGGGCAAGCCCGTAACCGCTGCGGCTGCGTGGCCGGACATGCGCGCGTCCAGTATAGACGCCAGTTTTTTATACGGATTATTCAATGTAATACCTCCTTCTCACCAGCGCGGGGCTGCCCAGTTCGAGCACCATTTTGCCGGGATCGCCCAATTCGTGGCGCACCGACATGGCGATAAGCTCCATCCCGCTTCCGGCCAGGTCAACTTTATCGCCGGCGCGAATCGTATTGACATCGATCGATGTTACGCTAAGCGTCTCCTGAATGCCGGACAAAAGAGCGTGCGCCGCCTCCTTCGCCTCTTCCACCGATTGGTAGCTGCTGTCCTGCACGATTTTTTGCAAAGTGCCGAAAGCTTCCGTATCCCCGGTTTCGACCGCCAGCACCTGGGAAGCGGAATCGTCGCTGCCGTTTTTAGTGCCGAGCACTTTCACCTTGGTAATCGTCCCTTCCAGCGTTCGATTCTGCGTGATGCTCTGTACATTCACGGAAGGCTCCAGAGACCAAACCGTTTCGTTTCCGCCAATCAGCGCCAGCTCAAGCCCGTTCGCCGTCATCCGCGGCCTGTACATCGGTCCGCCTTTTTTGGCCGTCTCCTTCAAATCCTTCATCATCATGGAGTAGATCGACTCCGCGCGGTGCAGCGCTTTACTGAGGGCAACGCCCGTATCGGGCAGCGAAGCGATCTTAATGTTCCAATCCTCCGCATACTTGCGAATCCGTTCGCTCGCTGTGGTCCCGTTCGGAAACAAATACTCATCCTCCGATTTGGCCAAATAAATCGTTCGATCGTATATCGTAATGGCCAAGCGGTCGCTTTGGCCGTAGCTGTTCTCGCACTGCCAAATGACCGCAGGGGACAAAAGATTTTGCACCACACTGCCGCCAAAAGGAATCCCTGTCACACGAATGTCCTGTCCAGGAGATGCGCCTGGAAAATCGTCGGTAACCGCAACCGTTGCAAGCGCTCTGTACGAAATCTCATCCAATGACTCTTCAAGCGTCAGCTCGTGAATAACGTCAAGCAGCGAATATTTGTTGTCCAGGATTACATCGTACGCGTATCCGTTTTCGGGCGATTTCACGGCATGACCAACTCCTGCCCGGGAAAAATAAGATCAGGATTAGGCCCGATCGTCTCCTGATTCGCATCGTAAATTTCCCGCCAGCGGCCGCCGGAACCGAGCATTAATTTGGCAATGCCCCACAGCGTGTCCCCGGACTTGACGGTATACAGGACAGGAACGGGCTTGATGTCGGCGCGGGGTGCGCCGGACGAATCGCCGCCCTCGCGTTCGGCAAGCGTGCGGATTTTATAGTCCTGCCATGTGCGGAACGTAAGATCGAAGTAGACATCGCCCACCTCGCCGCCCTTGAAGCTGCTGTTATGGGCGGATAGCATGACGAGCACATTCACAGCCGTGCCTGTTATAATCAACCGCAGCGGCTGCTTGTTCTCCATCCATGTATTCAATTGATTCATAGTAATCTGCGGATCGGGCAGCGGCTTGTACCTGCAATAGCTGGAATCATATTGATCAGGATTGGGGAAAAAGGAAGAGAAGGTGATTTCCTTCACCTTCACGCCCTGCGGCACATCCAGCTCCCCGCCGTGAACAATTGTGAGCGTTTCAAAGCTTTTGTCCCTGCGAATATTGATTTCCGTCGGATTAACGGGAAAATGAAGCTTCGTTCCAGACGGATCTTCCAGCGTTATATCTATGTTTTCATATTTATTCATTGTTTGTTCACCACGACTTTATGCGAGATTGGGCATAACCGCGTTCATTTGCTGCACGATCTGCCGGCCAATCGTTAGGGCTAATTCGTCCTTGTTCACTTCTTCTTTCGGAAAATTAACCGCGACTCCATCCACCTTAATGTCATACTTGCTGCTTGCATCTATCGGCTGGTCTGAAACCTGATTTGCCGGAGGGATTGCGTTAACGGCAGACGCAGCGACGGACGGACGATCTTGCGGTACCAAATCGATCTGGTCCGCCTTATCGGCCGCCGGCTTTTTGTCTCCGAAAAATTTATTTCCGACCCACTCGCCCAAAGCATCCCCCGCCATTCCGCCGAGTGCACCGCCGATAGCAGTGCCGATTCCAGGGAGAAGAAAAGTTCCGATTGTTGCTCCAAGCGCAGCCCCGGCAGTACCCGCTACAGCCGAAACGGCCGCCTTCGGTTTGTTATCGGAAGTAGCGATATCCGCTATGGACATAGCGATTCCAAGGGGCGCAGCCATCTTCGATGCAGCCTTGCCGAGCATTTTGACGGCTTTTCCTCCGCCCTTCAGCAAGCTTTTCAAACCGCCTGCTTTCGAAGTTCTAGGGGCCGAAGACGAAGCCGCGTCCACTTTTGGAGAAGAATTAGCGACAGATTTAGGCTCAGTCGTTTCCGCAGCCTTAGTTGCTGTAGCATCTTTTGCTTTAGAGTCGGTTTTAGCTTTTGCATCGGATTCCGTTTTTTCTTTAAGCTTCGGATCCGTTTTCTCTGCAGTCACGGTGTCTGTTAAATCTCCAAGTTTCGAGTCCGTTCTGCCTTTCGTAGCGGGGTCTGTCTTTTGCGAAACCTTAGAATCGGTTTTTCCCGTTGTCTTGGGATCCGTTTTATCGTTGCATTTGCATGCTGTCTTACTGCCGGCAGTAGGCTTGGTTGTCTTGGACCCGGAGCCGCATATGTTTCCGCAGCCCTTAAATACGTCTTTCAAGCCTCTCAACGCTTGTATAATTTCCTTCAAAGCGGCTCCGAAGCCTTTAAGCGCTGTACCGATGCTGCCGATTCCGTCACCTAAGGTTTTAAAGCCTGTGCCAACGGTGCCGATTCCTTCGCCGATACTGCCAATTCCGGTACCAATACCTTTGAAACCGTCCCCTATACTACCGATTCCGGCTCCAATGTTTTTGAAGCCATCACCGATACTGCCGATTCCGGCCCCAATATTTTTGATTCCATCGCCGATACTCTTGAAGCCATCACCGATACTGCCGATCCCGGCTCCAATATTTGTGATACCGTCACCGACACTCTTGAAACCGTCACCTATGCTGCCGATTCCAGCTCCAATATTTCCGATTCCGTCGCCAATACTCTTGAAGCCATCGCCTATGCTGCCGATTCCGGCTCCAATATTTGCGATTCCGTCTCCGACACTCTTGAAGCCGTCTCCTATGCTGCCAATTCCGGCTCCAATATTTCCGATTCCGTCGCCGATGCTCTTGATGCCGTCGCCTATGCTGCCTATGCTCGCTCCTACAGCGCTAATTCCATCGGCGATGCTTTTGAAGCCGTCTCCGATGCTGCCGATTCCCGCTCCAATGTTTCCAATTCCGTCGCCGATGCCTTTGATGCCAGTTCCAATGCTGCCGATTCCGTCTCCGACGCCCTTGATCCCGGTTCCTATGCTGCCGATTCCGTCGCCGACGCCCTTGATCCCGGTTCCTATGCTGCCAATTCCGTCACCAACGCCCTTGATCCCGGTTCCTATGCTGCCGATTCCGTCGCCGACGCCCTTGAGGCCATCTCCGATGCCGCCAATTCCGTCACCGACACCCTTGAGGCCATCTCCAATGCCGCCGATTCCGTCACCGACGCCTTTGAGACCATCTCCGATGCTGCCGATTCCTGCACCGATGTTCTTGAACCCGTCGCCTATGCTGCCGATTCCAGCTCCGATGTTCTTGAGGCCATCTCCGATGCTGCCGATTCCAGCTCCGATGTTTTTAAACCCGTCGCCTATGCTGCCGATCCCTTCGCCTATGCTTTTGATTCCGGCGCCTATGCTCTTGAGGCCGTCGCCTATAACGCCGGCTGCACCGCCCCCACCGCCTTGGGCAGATCGGGCAGCACCGCCGGCCGCGCCTTGCACGGTCACTTTTATCGAGCCGCCCAGCCCTTGCAGCAGCTGCTTCAGCTGCTTGACGCTGGCGATCACCTGATTGTTGACGATCAGCTTCAGCTCCACTTTCATCCGGCTGAGATTCGCAAGCTGCAGAAGCAGCCGATCGATGGCAAAAGAAAAATAATCCCGGACCACAATGGCCGGTCTTGCCGTAATTTGGCTCAGCTTGGTACCCGCCGATGCGGCACGCCCAAAATACTGCTCCATCCGCTGCAGCGACTGGCTCGTCCGGTCTGCGGCGCTGCGCAGGCGTTCCTGCATTTGGGTCACTCTCGCCAAATTGCCTTGAACGGCTGTTTCACTCACCGCTTTCACCTCCTCGCGCGTTCACGTTCCCGCCGGAGAGCGGCCTCCTGCTCGATCTCCAGCTCCAGGCTGGCAAGCAGGAAAAGCTGCTCTCCACGGGGCAATGTCCAGAAAACTCCGGGGCGCAGATGATGCCGCGTCCATATGGAATGAAGCATGGCAGGCAGCCCCCCGGAGGAAATTAGTTTTTTACCTCATCGAGCGAAGTGTTGAACCCGCTCAGGTCCAATACCTCGTCCCCCAACGCGGACAGCTCTCCGGCGAGCAAAATCCGCTTGATGACCTCTTCGCCCGAGCTCGCCTGATATTTGGTCAGCAGCCGGGAGTCCCCCCAGTTGGGGGACACCGTTGCAGCCGAAATCAGCGCTACGTTGAATTGCTCTTCGTCCAGTCTGTCCGCTTTGGCGCCTCGGCGGTCCGAGCGCTCCGTGCAGCGTTCTCTTAATGAGAACACCTGCTTGCCTGTCAATCCCCGCAGCGTTACGGGAATGCCGATCCGCGGAAGGGTCAGCGTTTTTTCCGGCAATTGGTCCGCTTCCAGCAGCTTTTGCAAAATTTGCTCATCAGTCATCGAATGTCAGCCTCCTAGTTTACCGCTTTAATGGGATCGTTCAACGTGTAGCCTTCGAAAGTAAAGGAAATTTCTTCCTTAACTTCTTCCCCGGCCGTCCAGTTCACAAGCTGCAGCTTGTCCAGCATCACATTGTTGATCGTAATGCGCTCAAAGCCGTATGCGTCCGGATCGTCCAGCTTGGACATCAGCGTAAACTTCTCAAAGCCGCGGCTGATCATATCGCTGGTCACTTTGAAGCCGCTGATCGTTCCGGTTCCCTTGAGCGGGCCCCGCTTGTGGCGCACCCACGGATCGCCGGCCAGGTTCAGCTCTTTTTTCTGAATTTCCACATTTGCTTCCATATGATTAAAGTTGGTTTGCCAGACCCCATTGATGAAAACTTGACCATACGTTCCTAAAATTACTCTGCTCGCATCTAAACTCATCGCTTCTGCCTCCTTAATTTACGATAAACGTTCCGAAAATTTGTTCCATCACATCGCTCAAGCGCGCTTCCCACTTGACGTACACTTGGTCCGCCTCCGGCTTAAGCGTTGCGCCTTGACCGTAATAGGACGGATCGAGATACACGCTGAAATTGCCGGAATCGACTACGCCTGCCTGGGACAATGTAAGCATGTACTGCTTGCCCGCTTCAACGAGCGCAAGGCGGCCTTCCTCGGTGTTGTTCACCTTGCCGATATAGTTGTCTTCCGCAGTGCGCAGCAAATCGCCGTTGATGGCGTCCATGACGCGGATCGTGCGGATTTTTTTCCAGGCCGTGCTCTGGCCTTGGCGCAGGCTGATCAGTGAGTTCATGCCGCGCAGCACCTTTACCTTTTGGCCGTCGTGGTACAGCAGGAACACCCCGCTGCGCACGGCCGTCTCCTGCTCGCTGCGCGTCCAGCGGCGATTGACGTCGCTGAACGGAGCCGCCGCATACGTCGTCGACTCGCTCAGCCGCTTGCCGGCGATCAGGCCCGCGACGTAAGCCGCGATCTGCGCCGAGCTGTAGCTCGTGCCGTCAAGCACGGCGCCTACGCCGACATTCACGATGCCTTCGTGATTGAAGGACGCGCTTCGCGCCGCCGCTTTGCTAACGGCATCGGCAGCCGTATCGTCCGCTGCGGAGCCGCCGAGCACGGTGATGATGCCTTTGCCTTCGCTGCGCAAACGGGAAGTCCAGGCTGCAACGGAAGTTTGGATGGTCGAATCCGATACGCCGTCCAGCGACAAAACGTGGAAATCTTGCGTTTCCAACACGCTCAGCGCATTCACATAATCCGCAGCCGCAATGCCGCTCGTGCCGGAGTTCCCCCCGGTCAGCGCCGTTCCGGCAGCTGCAGCCAGCGTTCCGTTGCCCGGAGCGAGCACGGTGGCGTTGATCCAAACATTGCCGCTATTCTGATTCACGCTGTCAGCCGCAGCCTGAACGGAGTTGCCGGCAAATGTGAAAGTTTTCAGCACAGCGGTTCCTTCCAGCAGCTTCAAATCTTTTTTCGTCGAATCTACCGGATTCGTCTGCACGATCACCGTGAAGCCGTTGCCTCTCGTACCTTCGTACTTCGCTTCCAGCTTCAGCACGTCGGCCCCGGCCGAGTCCTTCAGCGTCGCGGCAGCTTTGGCCGCGGACGCATCCGCAAGGCGGTAAGCCAGCACCTTTTTCGGCCCGCCGAGCAAAGAGAGCTTTAATACAGCCGCAGCCGTCGCGCCTCCGCTCAGATCCGTGCCATACGTATCATTGATTCCCTGCTCGCTGACAATTTCCACAAACTGACGAACCGGTCCCCAGTTCGCTTTCACCGGCATAGCTGCAATGCCTTGACTGCCAGGCTCGATCGCGCTTAACGCCGCAGCCTCAAAGTTCATATAAAATCCCGGCAATACGGGACGATCCGTCTGATTCCAAGTTCCACCCGCCATTTATACCTGCACCTTCCTTTGTAAAAAGTTTTGAATGAGTTCTTTCGTGCCTTCAATGGTAAAACTGCTTTCCGCGCTGCCGTGCCATGCCCCCGCCAAAACCTCCGGCGTACAGGCGAACAGCTCCAGCGAATTTGCCATCAGCTCTTCTTTGGAATACAAGCTTTCTTCCGTCTTATTGACCGTTTCTTCCACATTCATCACCTCATTGTTGGATTGTTGTTTCGACATGCATCCCGGCTATAGGCGGGGTGTTGTCCCCGGGCCGTTCAAGCGGACCCGTTAACGTGACCGTGCATATGCCGGTTGCCAGATTGGCCGGCTGGAGCTCTGCTCCGGATGGGGAAATCGTCAGCCATCTGCCGCTTTCCGGCCCGAGGCGCAGCCTGTTTTGGACGGCCATTGCATCCAGCAAAGCCTGTGCGGCTTGCTCGTACTCCTGCGTCGTGCGGGCTGAAATCCGCCCGGCATAACGCTTGCTCAGCCTGTTCGCAACCCCCGCGGACGGGGCCAGCTGCAGGCTTGTGCACTGCCAGGACACGCTCGGCCGGCTGGTGCCCGCGAAACCGCGGTACACCCGCCATCCCGTGCCCAGAACGGCCGCGCTAAAATCGGCCAGCGCCGTGATCCACGCTTCCTGCGTCGCCGTGACCTGCCGCACGATCATGACGCTTTTCATCAAGTATCTGCCGGCTCCGTCGCGATCCTGGATTACAGGCAGCGCCGTAACTTCCGCGGTGTACGTCCTGCCGTTCACTGCGATGAGACCGCCGGAGGGCTCGATCAGCTTGCTCAAAACATTCCAGATGCGCTCCTGCGCCCCGGAAGGAGTTGCGCTTCTGGCCACGAGGGCCAGCTTGCACCACACATCGGGGGCATCAAGCTTGAACTCCGCGCTGCCGCCATGGTGGGTGAGTACGATAAGCTCGCCTGGCGCCTCAGGCACCGTATCGATGACCAGATCGCTGCCGATCGTTCCTTGTCCCGCAGATTGAAGATAAAGAGCCATTTGGCCTGCAATATCCGTAATCATGTTGTCGATCACCTCCTTTCGGCAGCCATTCTGTTTGTTTTGAAATTCAAAACTTTTTTTTCAAAACAAACCTTACCGCTTGGCGCACTCAGGCCGGCTGCAAAACTGCTTCACTCCTTCCCAGCGCCCCCAGACGCAGCCTTTGCACAGTTCAGGTCTGCTAACCGGAGTTATTCCCTCTCTTTGCTTGTCCACTTGATCGCCTCCCTCATTTGTCTACATTACGATCATACCATGATAAAACCCAAACGGACTGCCAACAAGCGGCCAACTTGCGGTCATCCCCCTGACGCCACCGCGCCGGTTAAGCCCGTCTGACTTCCAGCCGCAGCATATAAGCAAGCTTCTCGATAGCTCTCGCTTTTACACGGCGATACGTCCGTTCGCTGAGATTAACCTCGTGGCAGAGCAGAAAATCGTATTCGCATTCCCGCTGCAAATAGCGTTTGCGAATAATTTCCTGCTCCTTGCTTTCCAGGCACAGCAAGGCTTGTTCCAGCTCCTCGCTCAGCTGTCTGAGCTTTTCTTCGGTATCCGCGTTGTAAACCGCAGCCTGCTCGGTCACTTTGCCGATTTTATTCGTGCTTCCGTGGAACCTCGGTTCGTAGCCGGAGATCACTTTCGTCTCCCGCCGTACGAAGCCGATGTGCCGGTAAATTCTCGCGGTCTCCAGCACCCCCTCCACCCGCTTTCTTGTCGCATTCCGGTCTATTTCCATATGATCCAGTAGTTGAGTTGTTTTCAAGCTCATCCCACGCTTTCCTTTTGCTGTTTTGTTATCCTAAACAAATTTTACGCGATTTTGTTTATTTTTTCAACACAAATTGTTAAATTTTTCATCCACTCAAAACAAAATAGCCCTCCGGTCGTTATACAATCTCTCCCGATTATCCCCACCGCATGCAGCTCCCTCCTCCCGGCTACCGCGGCAACCAAAAGTGAAAAAAAGCTCTCCCTGTCACGAATTCATCGGCGGGAGAGCTTTATAATTATCAGCTGTTCAGCTGTGCTTCGATACTTCGCGAGAGCATGTCGATTTCGTCGGTAGGTTCGAACCTTGCGACAACTTGCCCTTGCTTATCAATAAGGAATTTGGTGAAATTCCATTTGATGGAGTCCCCTGGCAGCCACTCCGGATTTTTCTCGGTTATCATCATTTTTAGCAGCTTTACGTTAATATTCGTTTCATCGAATCCTTTGAATGGGGCGGTATTCTTTAAGTAATTGAATAGAGGGTGAGCGTGCAGACCGTTGACTTCAATCTTGGATAAAATTGGGAATTTGACCCCGTAATTGATCTGACAAAATGCTTCCGCTTCCTGATTGTTGCCAGGCTCCTGCTCGCCGAATTGATTGCATGGAAATCCTAGAAATTCCACGCCGGATGCACGGTATTGATCGTAAAGGTGCTGCAGATCGGCAAATTGAGGAGTATACGTACATTTGCTGGCCGTATTGATGATCACGACGGGTTTTCCTTCAAATTCATACAATGGAATTCGCTGGCCGTTGGACTTGCGTACTGTAAAATCATAAATAGTTGCCATGATGTCACCTCTTTTTTTGAGTTAAATATAGTATAAACGTTTTTGAAAATACTTTCGATTCACAAACCTCTTTCTATCATATATTATTATGTTAGATGAGATTTTCGAGTAAATACGACAAAAAGTTCAACAGACTTTATATCGCAGGATATTCCGAGTCCAACACATATGCATGAGGTGTAATCGTGGTTACTATTGTAAAGAGAATCTTCTTATTGCTCTTAATTGGCGTCACATTGCTATCCCCCACCACATCAGGTTCAAGCTACTTTTATCGGGATCAGGTCGCCATACTATTATACCATCATCTTAGTCCAACAGATCAAAGCAATGTAACGATTACCCCTGCGCTGTTTCGAAGTCAATTGGAATTTCTTAAGAATAAAGGCTATAACTTTATCAGCATGGACGATTTCAAAAATTTCATGACCGGCAAGCCCGTGCCCGATAATGCGGTGTTAGTGACTTTCGACGACAGCTACAAGAGCATTTACGAATATGCGCACCCTATATTGAAGGAACTTGGCATTCCTGCGGTTAATTTCGTTATCACTCAAGATTTGACTCAGCCGTTTAGCGGCAAACTGCCCTCTCTTACTGAACAAGACGTAAAGGAAATGTCAGAAAATCAAATGGACATACAATGCCATTCCGATCGGCTCCATCGTAAAATCAATAACACCGAGCCCATGTTGACCGCAAGGATTGACGAAAACGGAAATCAAGAAACCGAAGAAGCTTACACTAGCAGAATTACCAACGATACCCAAGCATGCATCGCTAAGTTGAATCGAATTACATCGACCAACATTGATTCTTACGCTTACCCCTTTGGCAGTTATAATAAGGCTTCAATCGATCTCATTCGGAAGGCCGGAATCAAATACGCATTCACTACTGCCAGCGAAATAGCTACCAGAAACGATGATCCTCTGCAAATTCCTAGAATAAGTGCCGGCAACCCTGCGATAACGCCTTGGAACTTACACAATGCTATCCTTAAACGGTCCATCGATTTATATCAAACATTCGACTATGTCCCGCTTAGAGAGACCGTCAATCAAATCGGCGGAATCGTAATTCGGGATAATCAAGGAAACATAAATGTGTATTTTAAAGACAATCACTGGATATTCACCCCTGATCAACTAACCGTGCTAAAAAATAATCAACCATTCCTGAACTTATCCAAGCCGCTTAAGTCGCAAAATCGAAAAACCTACATTCTTTTGAATGACCTGAAAAATATTTTAGAAATGCAAATCTTTTATAGTTCAAACAAACAAAGTTTTCTGTCAAGATCTACACCCTCAATCGAACAAACAGGGGCTAGTCCCTGATCTCTCAAACCACCGCACATGCGGGTGCGCGATTAAAGAAAATAGCCCTTCATTCCAAATAAGGAAGAAGGGCTTCTCTGCTGCTAAAATCTTTTCCGGGGGTCTCCCGGATTGCACAGCTCGGTCAGTTTGCCATGAGCTTCTTTGTAAATACGCTGCAGCATTTGAACTTTGTCAAAGTCGGGGTCTCCAGGGCCGTAATGCTGCAGAAACATTTTTTGCAAAATGCCCGAATACAGCTGGATTCGCTCCTGAACGAAATTCATTTCCAATTCCAGCACTTCTTCCATGGTATGGCTTGCGATAAAATCATCCAAATGATCCGGCGCATCGGACAATCTATCGGATTGTACCGACTCCCGCTCTTCTGTATGGGGATCGAGATTAATGCTCGTCCTGATCGAAGACATCCCGATGTTCTCTTTTGCGCACAAAACGTGAAAATTTTTATTTTTCACAAGCTCTCCTACGACCAGCCGGCACATCTCCTTGTTCTGCAGCAGTATGCCTTCAAATGGATGAAGCGTCCAATTCCCATGATTGCTATACAAATTAAAAGTAAACCATTCCGTGCCGTAGAGCGTCCGGATATTTATCGTATTTCCATCTATAATTTCAAATGTGAAGTCCAGCATACGGCTCCCCCTTAGCAAACACATGTAAAAGCGGGGAGATTGTTCCCCCTACTTTTTCGCATTCATGATAGATTCCGCTTTTTCCGAGCTTGCAACGACAATGAGAACAACGACGATCGAACCGATAACGATACCGCTTATCACTCCAACACCCTCTATTAAAAAATCGCCTTTTTAAGAGGATATGCCGGAGCGCTTCATTCTATACGTTAAAAGGTTTGCATCAGCATCGGTTTCTCGACATGACTGGCCAAAATATTATACTTCGGCTTCAAAACGGGTATCGCTTCATCAAGCAGCAATTGCACCGCAAGGTACGGGAAGTTAATTCCGGATAAACAGGAAACGTGAAGACCGCCGGACATCCGCGGATTAATTTCCAGCAATTTCGGAACCCCATCCTTATACTTCATTTGAATGTTGTAGTTGTAAGGAATTTTGTATGCAGCGGCTACCCGGTTCGCTATGGCTAACAGCTCCTCGTTCTCCTCAAGCAGCCGAAGTCTTCCCCCTGCTTTGCGTCGCGGCACTGCTGCAACGAGCTCTCCATGCTTCGTTGCAAGGCAATCGATGCTGTACTCATAGCCATCCAGGTGCTCCATCACCATAAGCTCGTCAAATGTGCCGGCTTTGGCAAGTATGCCGCAGACCTGATCGATCGACATATACCGGTGAACCGCTCCAAAAAGATCATTCAATTCGTCCCGTTCATTGTCAATAATGCGGAACCCCATTCCGCCTTCGGCGCTGGTCGGTTTGAAACATACTCTATGCCCTTTGGCCGCCAGTTTTTCATACGCTTTTCTGAAATCTTCCGCATTGTCCACAACTTCATATTCCGGTATTTCCATAACCTGCGTCAGGGCAACCGATTCGTAGAATTTCTGCTTCACCATCATCCGCTCAAGCAATTCGGTATCCCGGCAAACCATCACCTGCGTGCCCTGCGTTTCGAAACGATCGATATTTTTCGCGATGTCCAGCATATGCAGCCTCGGAATGAACACGTCAATTTCGTGCTCTCGGCAAAATTCCAGACAAAACTCCACATACTCGTCTCCCTTGAGAGCAGGCTCGGTTTCGGCGTAATCGCAGGCCTGAAGGGACATGTGGTTGCGGTCCGGGTGCGTTCCGTAAAGGCGGAACTTGTTGCCATCCTCGTTATCGCGAATCATGGTCATATAGTGATAAGCTACGGAAAACCAGCGGTTGAACCATACACGGACTTCCTTCATCTTCAGTTGCACTCCCTTTTTATTGTTGCTGGCCCTGATGTTCCAATAGCCGCAGCGAGACGTAATCGACAATTTCATCTGAGGCGCGAATTCCCGATCTTTCCGTAAAATGGTAGTTGGCGGGGGAACCCTTTTTCAAATGCTCCCTGTACAGTTCGCCATGCTTGGGGACTACTGCGAAATCGGCTTCATTCAACATGCCCTGATCCAGCAAAGAATCCCCGGAAGCAATGACGGTGTCCGACTGCACGATCTCCCGGAGGTGAGCGACTGCGTCCTGTTTATTGACCGCGCCGGGCACCACATATATTTTTCTGCCCTGGACGGAGACGTTCCAGCCCTTGCTTTGCAGCAATTCCGAGACTTGCTGCACTTCCGGCTGCGGCATTTTCTCCCTTTGAATAACATACGAAAAAAACAACTCGTCGCAAAAGCGTTCGCCAAGCACCCATTCAGGAGCCGCAATTTCTTGAAAAATGTGCCGGACTTCCTGCCAATTGGTGCTGGAATGAAGCATTTTCCGCTGCATCTGCCCGTTCCATGCCTGATCCGGCTGTCCGTCCACCAGTATATTGCCGCCATTGCTTGTAATCGCATATTGGGGCTTGATGTTCAATGCAAACAAATGAATCCGCCGGTACTGCGCCATCGTTCTGGTCGTTACGGGAATGAACCGCAGCCTGGCGTCCAGAGCGCTTAGCTGCTGCTGCACGTAATCGGAGACATAAGACTGCACGCGGTCTTCAACGATTTCGGCGGGAGACATCGGATACTCCGATGAAAGCTCCAATCCGTGCGACCGTTCGGAATAGATCAAAGTCTGGTCCAAATCACTGGCAAAGATCATTCGCTCCGCTCTCCTTTAAGCGGCTTAATGATTCCGCAGCAGGAATACGTCAATCCGGGGAAAACTTCTACAGACACGCTGCGCTCGGCAGCCAGAAGCATGATGTGCTGAAGATTGGGATTATCCAAACGATCAACCAAAATTTTCCAAGGTACTCTTCTAAGCAGCACTCTCGTCGTTTCGCCAACGCCCGGCTTTACAAGATTCACATCGGCAATGCCAAAATGCCGCTGAATCGCTTCAATGTCCCGCAGCCCTTGCCACGTGGGCGCATCATCTCTATTCAGTATGTTCCGTGCATCGTCCATGGCCTGTGCGCCAATCTCATCAAAATAAGCTGCAATTGTGTCGATGAACAGCCCGGAGACATCGTTATCCAGCCATTCCTTGTAATATTTCGCCCCATGAAAATCGGCCGGCCCGATGAGATCTTTCCGGTGTACCGTCCGGCTCATCAGCCCGGAAACGGTTGAATTCAGACACGCGCTCGGAATTAAAAAATCTTCCCTCGTCCCATACGTATCCGAACAGTGTCCCGGGTCCGCCAAAACCGCAAGATCGTCATCGAGCTTGACGCCGTATTCGGCCTCGAACCGGCTGCAGGCCTCGATGAGCACCCGGCGAATGGCTCCTTTGCCGGTCCAGCCGTCTACAAACTGGATATGCTCGCTTTGGTGCTCCTGCAGCATGTAGATCAGTGCGTTCTCGTCAATTCCTTTGCCACGAATAATGGAAATGCTGTAATGCTGCAAGTTTATGCCATACTTCATAAGGACGTATCTTTTTATTAAAATGCCGATCGGTGTCCCGGCCCGGGCCAGGGAGACGAGTACGGCTTGTTTTCCTTTTTTGTGCAGGATGAGCTCAGCGACAGTGCCGGCGGCAAGCGCGACTTTTTTCGCGCTCTGCTGCAGCGTCTCGTGAAATAACGCAACATACGGTTCGGACGGTTGATACTCCACAGGAAGCATTTCCGAATAATGAACCCCGGATTGAATCGCTTCCTCCCGGTCTTCCGTCCCCTTTTCCAGACTGGCATCGCTAATATCCTTCAACAAAAAAGTGACGTCATCAGGCGAATAACTGCCCATAGGCACAGGAGGATGGACCATTTTGGTCAAAAAAGGATTCGTCATAGAAAAAGCTCCTTTAAGTCGTAAGTAGGAGGCGAGAAAAAAACAAAAGTAATTTGCGGGATATCCAGTTGATCCAATGCCCTTTTTAACGGCAGCAGCTGCCCGGGCCCGGTCTCTCTTTCCAAAAAAACGAACAGATCTGTGTAAGAGTGTCCCTTCACATTGTACAAATAATTGATGATTTGCTCGTCGTCCGGGGACGGGTACGCGTATGCCGATTGTATGGCATAGCCTTGTTCGGGCGAAGGATGTATGGGGCTTCTGGTCGTCGATTGATAGTAGACCTGATCCCCCATCTCCCCCGCAATCCGCATCGGAATGAACATGAACTCGCCGGTGCCGAGGCAGAGCGTCTTGCCTCCAAGCCTCAATGCTCTCAGCCTTTCCGCCGTGCGGGCGACGGAGTCATTCAAGTCCCGGTTATGTTCCGGTTCCAGGCCGAACCGGCCCGTATGCCGCAAATAAACGGCTGCGTTCACGTCCCCCTTGCAGTCTGCAGAATAGAACGGCATGTGGGCAAAATCTTCCGCAACGTTGACAACGCCATATTGAGGCCGAACTACGGAGTCGCTCATTTGCAAAGGCTTCGCTTGCTCGATCGGCCCGCCTGTTACTTGAATCGTTCCTTTCAACAGAGATACGACCTGAATCGTAATCCCCGTCTCCTTCTCCAAGCGGGCGTACGCCTCTTCGTCTTCCGCCGTCCTCCAATCCAAAAGGGCGGCTACGATATATGTAGTGCGGGGGTATTTCCGCTGAATTTCGCGTATGATATTCAAGGAAGTTTTGCCCGTCGTGATTTCGTCGTCAATTAAAACGACCGGATCAGTCCCTTGCAAAAAATTCGCCGCCTGCGGATAACAATAATGCGAGGTCGCATGCGAATGTTCTTCCTCAAAATGAATCGCAGAATCGATCCTGCTGCCGCTAAAGAAAACCTGTTCGCGAGTCGTGTGGAAATAACCGACGCCCGCCCTGAACGCCTCATAGGCGCTGTGGCCGATGGCGGTGGCGGTTTCCGCGAACCCGATCATTTTCAGCTCCATAGGCGGCTCAAGATTTTCCCTGCCAAGCTTTTCATAAGCTTCCCTGGCTTTGGCCGGCTGCTGAAAAGCTTGCACGATATCCCGCATGAGGGACTCCTTGCGCTGTCCCCCTGCCCGCTCATAAATGAGTAGAGAGAGCGACGCTCCGCTTAACAGGGAGACATGCGGTTGAACCGGAATATGCTTGCCGAGAATTTTGCTTACGAACAGGAACGACCGCTTCTTATTGACCCTCGCAGCCATGGAAAACAGACAATCCGGAGGAATATCATAGGGATTATGGGTAACGTTCACTTGAACCTTCAAATCCCCCAATACGTCATAGGTAAGCTTGATGGGATTGTTGCAGGAGTGAGATAAAATGTTGTTTTTCATGTAGCACCCCATAAATTTTTGATCGTGCCATTATTCTTCTTGCCCATGTCAGATGGGGTTTGATTTCGTTCATCTTATTCGAATATTCGCTCTTCAGAACGCCCAGATAACCATGCGTATTGCCGATGATGCTCTCCGCGTCCAAATATTCCTCATGACTTACGGTATACAGGCACTGTACGGGCTTGATATGTGTCGGATGGATGATCGTCTTTCCGATAATGCCGTTTTCTTTATCCAATATAACCTCCCGAATGAGGCCGTCCACATATTTGGAAATGTACTGCTGCCGAAGCTTGCGCCCTTGCCTGCCAAATACTTCTTCAAAAGGAGTTTGTCTCAATTGAGGCTTGATGACCCGTTCCCGGCTCGAAAAATATTCCCATACCGGACCGGAAATGACGTAATGGCTGTCCCATCGCCCAAAAATGTTAATAATATCGGCTATGCAATCCCGAATCGTAGCGATGTCGTAAATGGTCATATCGGGACTTCTGCGCAAACCGAATAGACTGGAAAAATCCGTAGCGCCGATGCGGACATTCAGCACATACTCTTTGTTGCCGTCCAAAATAGTCTTAATCGCCAAAAGGGTATCGATGCGGGTTTCCTTATACAGAATGCCCGCGATTTCCAGGATCGGCATGCCGTACAATACGGGAACGCCGCTTCCTCTTGCCCGATTGTACCGCTGCAAAATTTCGAAAAATCTCCCGCCGTTGACCGGCGAAAATTTCGGAAAAACAAAACCAAGAATGAGTTCAATATGATGCTCAAGCCGGGCAATCATCCGTTCAAGCTGCTCTTCATCACGTACGCGTATGAAAATAAGCGGCAGTTTATCCCGGCATAGCGTTCCGATCGTAATAAAGGAAGATATCCGAAATAGCTGCTGGAGCAAAGAATCCTCCGCCTGCCGAACCTCGTGGTCACCGATCGCATCCTCAAGATCGATGACCATCGATACGAGTCCTTCATGCTTTCCAAACACAATATCATCAGCAATCGTTTGACGAGTTGCCGGCATATACAAGGCAGCGCCAACCGAATACGCAAGCAATTCTTTATCCGAACGGTTGTCGAATTGCTCCGGCGGCGAGAAGAAGAGATCTTTTTCCTCTTCCAAGCTTAAATACTGGAAATACTTCATGCCGACCCTCCTGAACTCGGGTAAAAAAATCTCCCCTTATATTGGAGAGACTATGTTTTGAGCGATGCTTTTTACAAATGTTCGGGCAGCAATCGGCTATGCTTTGGCCGAATCGCCCTTTTTCCGCATAGCGCTGAAGATGATCGTCCCTACGAAAACGGCAATGAGTACAGAGAAGAACACAACGTGCGAGACATGGAGACCGAATGCGGCTGCGATCATCTTAAGTCCGATAATAATGATCAGGATAAAAGCGGCTTTCTCCAGCTCGGGGAATTTTTCGATCAGTCTCAGGAAAACCTGAGCGACTCCGCGCATCATAAGGACGCCCAGAATACCGCCAAGGAACAGTACCCATACCTTCTCGCTGACTCCGAATGCGGCCAGAACGCTATCCACGCTAAAAGCAATATCCATCAATTCGACGGCAAGCACCGTTCTCCAAAATGAATAGCCTTTATTTGCGACTTCCTCGCCTTCCGGCTCCTCTTTTTTAAGAAACAGGTTGCTGATGGCAATCCACAGCAAATACAAGCCGCCGACCACTTTAACCCACGTGATTTGCACGAGAAACGTTCCGACGCCAATGGCCAGGAAGCGAAAAACATAAGCACCGATGAGGCCGTAAAAAAGCGCCTTCTTCTGCTGCTCTTTAGGGAGATGCCTGACCATTACGGCCAGAACCAGAGCGTTGTCTGCGGAAAGCAGTCCCTCAAGCAGAATCAAAGTTCCGATGATCCCCCAGTTTACAGGATCGCTGACTGTCGCCACAATGACATTCCAGCTAAAAAACGATGAAAAATTGTTGATAAAACTGGTAAAAAAGTCTGCCAAAGTCGAACCCTCCCGGCTCATTTAAAAATGCTATTTGCTTCCGGCTACCCAGCGCAATCCCCAATTGTAGGCGTTATCCAAATCCCGATGCCCCGAATAATACTGTACCAGCCTTTCGATGCTCAGCGTTTCGTTATCGCTGTTTTGGATCATGGCGATGGCGCACATCGGCAATCTGTTGTTGTGCTCGTCCATCTTAACCACGATATCCGGGCCATCCTGCTGCTTGATCGTTACGACCCCGTCGGCTTCAGCCCAGTTCGCAACGCCTTCGTAAATAAAAGCAAAAATCAAAATACGCTTAATCTCGGACAGCTTGTTGCCGTTAATCCGAATGTTCTCGCCGGTTGACACGGACCCTGTACGATCATCGCCATCGAGCGATATGAAGGGCTCCCGGTTTAACGAGCCGAACGATCCGCCGAGCGCTTGGATGACGCCCTTTTCACCCGATTTCAATTCATACAAACAAGCAAGATCAAGATCCACCCCGGTTTTTCGTTTGAAAAAGCCGCCTGATTTCGTTTGATTCCAGTTCAGGTTGACAAGAATTTCTCCCAATGCACCGGAAGCTTTCTTTTGAAGATTAATCTTGTCTCCCTTTTTCTTGAGCTCAATTTTCGAAAGATTGACCGGATTCGGACTGGGCGGAGCTGGGGGCGGTTGAGGCGGTGTCGCTTGCGTAACTCGATTAACGGGCTGGGGTACCGGATTGCTCAGCGGGGAATTCTGCTCTTCCGTCACTTCAATGCCAAAACTCGCGCAAAGTGCCTGAAGCCCCCCCGAAAAGCCCGCTCCTATTGCATTAAACTTCCAATCGCTGTTGTACCTGTAGAACTCTCCGACAACGATTGCCGTTTCTACGGAAAACTGATTGCCAAGGTCATATTTCAATATCTCCGCACCGCTGCTTTCGTCTGCGACGCTAAGATACAACTGGCTAACTTCATTAAAACGCTGTCCGCGCTTCTCGCCTTCATGAATGGTAAGCGTTACAGCCAATTTCTCTATGTGCGCAGGAACAGCGCTCAAGTCGATGCGGAACAATTTGTTGGCCGGCGATGAAGCGGGCGCTTCGGTATACTTTATGTATTGGCCTGCCTCAGGATTGTTATAGAAGATCAGATGGTCGTCGCTTGGAACCTTGCCGCCGGCGGCGAGCAAAAATGCGGATGTATCCAGTTCTATATGGGCCGGCGCCTTCCAGCCGAGACTGACCGCAATCCGCGAAAGTCCTGGATTGTTTTTGGTGATATCGGCCTTTTGCCCTTTAATAACCTGTATCGTCATCGTTTGCATACACCTTCCCTGAATAAATAAACAGGGTGAACAGACTCAGGTATCGCTCACCCTTTGCAATTGTGTATTACGTTATACAGGAAGTCCGTAATTGCGGCATAAAGCGGCCAATCCACCTGAGAATCCGCTGCCCACAGCCTGGAATTTCCATTCCGTTCCGGACGCATCGCGATATAACTCGCAAATAACGACCGCAGTTTCAACCGAGAAATCTTCGCCCAAGTCATAGCGGAGCACTTCGCGATTGGACACTTCATCCACTACGCGAACAAAAGCGTTGGATACTTGACCGAAGTTCTGGCTGCGGCTCTCCGCATCGTGAATCGTAACGGTGATGCCGATGCGGGAAATATGCGCAGGAACTTTGCTGAAATCGATTTTGATCTGCTCGTCGTCGCCGTCGCCTTCACCGGTACGATTATCGCCGGTATGCTGAACGGAACCGCTGCCGCCGATCAGACGATTGTAAAACACGAAATCGTCTTCCCCTTTGGCTTTTCCGTCCTGGTGAATCAAAAATGCTGAGGCGTCGAGGTCAAAATCATGTCCGCCGTTATATTTGTTCGTATCCCAGCCCAATCCGATAATGACTTTCGTCAGACCCGGGTTTGTTTTCGTAAGATCGATACGCTGGCCTTTTGATAAATTAATCGACATGTTTTGGTACCTCCTGTTTCTGTTTAGCCAACTTGAAGGCCGTAATCGGCGCACAAGCCTGCAAGCCCGTTTTTGTACCCGCTGCCGATCGCATTGAATTTCCATTCGCCGCTGTGACGGTACAGCTCGCCGACAACGACAGCCGTTTCGATAGAGAAATCTTCGCCCAAATCGTAGCGGATCAGCTCTTCGCCGTTCGCTTCGTTTACGATGCGCGCGTATGCATTGGAAACTTGTCCGAAATTTTGGCTGCGCACGTCCGCTTCGTGGATCGTAATGCAAAAAGCGACTTTCTCTACATCGGCAGGAATGGAGGCAAGATCGATATGTATGGTCTCGTCGTCGCCGTCGCCCGCTCCGGTCCGGTTATCTCCGCCGTGCACGACAGAACCGTTTTCGTTCTGCTTGTTGCCGTAAAAAACGAAATTTTTGTCGGAGCTGACTTTTCCGCTTCCGTTAGCCAAAAATACGGACGCGTCCAGGTCAAAATCGGAACCGCCGTCATATTTTTTCGTGTCCCAGCCCAGACCGACAATTACTTTTGCAAGTCCCGGATTCGTTTTGGTAAGATCAACTTTTTGCCCTTTGGAAAGACTAATTGCCATTGTTATGACCTCTTTCTATATTTAAGATTTGGCATGTTAAACATAATTTCTTGCAAGCAAATCGATATGCGCAGCATGGGTAGCTTCGCCGATAGCGGCAAACTTCCATTCTTCCTGATGACGGTACAATTCGCCGACGATAAGCGCCGTTTTGCCGGAGTAGTTATCCGTAAGATTAAACTTGACCAACTCCTGGTCGTTGCTGCTGTCGACGATGCGGATGTAGGCTGATTGTATCATGCCAAAGTCCTGCTTCCGGTTTTCGCAATCATAGATGTTAACGACCATCAAGATCTTGTGAACATCGGAAGGCACTTTTTGCAGATCGACAAAAATTTGCTCATCGTCGCCGTCGCCATCGCCGGTCAAGTTGTCCCCGGAATGAATGACGGAATTGCATCCGCTGTTCTTGTTGTAAAAACATACAAGATTTCCTTCCTTGGTCAGCTTGCCGTTCGCGTCGAGCATAATCGCAGAGGCGTCGCAATCGATGTTGACGGTCTTTTTCATGCCGAAAAATCCTTTTTGCACGGCCGGATCCCAGCCCAGACCGACGGTGATTTTCGAAAGCCCGGCTTTTCCTTTGGTCAGATCAATCTTTTGTCCTTTTACCAGACTGATAGACAATTCGTTCACCTCCCTTCGCACGTTCCCTGCACCGCTGCATGCACGCCGGTTCGGGAACCGCTGAATCACAAACATGCAATACGAAGTTTCCGGCGAATGGTTTCAGAACTCAACAAATTTTTACAAACCGAATTCGGAAGCGCTGATGGCGAGCGCGCTGCAAATTTCTTTGACGACTTCTTGCTCTTTCGCGTCAAAATCGCCGTCCGCCGAACCTACGGCGCAGCATACGCTTACGACTACCCTTGCAACTTCGGGCTTGTCTCTAAGCTTGCCGATTGCCTTCAGCGCTTCCTGTTTGCCGATAATCGCGTCGAACTCGAAATTGCTCACATAATGATTGAATCTCTCGATAACTTGGCTCATCTCGAATACCTTCAATTCTTCGCTGCGCCCGATGTAACCGGCCATTTTTTGCTTCTCGGCGGCGCTAATGGAACCGTCCGCAGCAGCGACAAGCGCGCAGCCGGCGACAACCGCTTCCAGGAAATCCTTATTTTTGTATTTTTTGACTTGGTCAGTCAGACCGTTTTTCGCATTGTTGACCCATGATTTAAAATTATTCAGCATGTTCATCTCTCTCCTTGGCCAATGAAATTATGATATAGGGATGGGGATTGGCGCAGCGCAGCTGTTCTCTAGACCTGCCACTCCTTCCAAATCTTCCTATCCATTAATTCTACCTTAGTTAGACACGATTTGACAATTCGTGCGCCAACCGCTTTACGGTAACAACATATATGTGAAGAAAACAGGCGAAACCGTTAAACACGCCCGCCAAAGCTGCGCATCGCCGGCCATAGGCGGAAGGCCTGCGACTGTCAGGCCGTTGCCCCCAATGCCAGAGGCGATAGCCAAATCTGCCTCGCTGCGCGAAAAATTCCTGCAAAAGTACATGAATTTGCGCCCTTGGTACGCTGGCCACGAAGAATTCCTGCAATTGTGCAGGCTTTTCACCGAACACATGGACAGAGATTCATTTTCGGCGAAAATTCCTGCACTTTCGCAGGTTTTCCGCCAAAAAAAACCAATTTCACAGAAAAAAACTGCACTTTCGCAGGCTTTCTCCCTGCCAAGCTGCCTCCTGCCAAGTTGTGCAGTTCCGCAACCTACGCCGGAGCACATTGGGAAAAAGCGGCTACCGCCCCCTCTCGTTCCCCTAACTCTAACAAATGCCGTAACTTCCTCAACGATCTGGATTGTGCAGCAATTTTCGATGAAAATGAGCCCGAACCTATGCATACCTTCTACTGAGTTCATCGGATAGACTCCTAGTGCGGGGGTTTTGCAGCAGCCTGGCTTTCGCAGGTTTTGCCGGCCGGCTGCCGGGCAGCGTCTAATGAACGGCTGCGCCGTCGTCCACACGCCGGCCCTTCCGGTTGCCCTGGCCGAACGGCGAGAAGTTCCAAACTTTTTGAAAAAGTAATGTTTTTTCACTTGTGTTTTGTATGACAAAACATTTACAATAGAAACAGGTGATGAAGCAATGAAAGACATGGTGCAATTCGGAGTTACGATCAAGCGCTTGAGAAAGCAGCGGGGCTTTACGCTGCGCGAGCTTGGCGAACGGTCCGGAGTCAGCTACTCGTTTATCAACTCCATAGAGAACAACCGCTTCCACCCGTCGAGAGAGACGGTTATTGCGCTTGCGGACGCGCTTGGCGGCGATAAGGACGAACTGCTCCTGCTGGCCGGCTTCGCGCCTACGGACGAAGAAGCGCTCGAATCCGCGCACCCGGCGGACCCGATGGATGCGGACGACGTTGAAGTCAGCCTATTTTTCAAAGATTTCAAAAGCGCGCCCAAAGAACGGCGCGATGAGATGCTGCGCTTCTGGAACTTCATCAAAGAGCAGCAGCAGAACCGCAGACCGGATACAGAACAAAGCTGACTGGCCCTAATGGGGCCATTCTTTCTCGCTTTTCACCGAACATATATTCTTATCGGAGAGGTGTTTTTATGTTTTCCCATTATCAGAAAACCCCTCTGGAACAGTCCATTGAAGCCTTGTACGAAAAGCTGGAGATCACTGCGCCCGATCAGCTGCGTATCGCCAATCTGGCGGCGAAGCTGGATATCTGGGTGTATTATATGGATATGAACAGCATGGCTGTGGAAAATAACGGGCTTTTCAGCATGAATATCGACTCCCGCCTGAGCGCGAAGGAGCAGTGGGAGGATTTCCTGCACGAGCTGTGCCATGTGCTGCGCCATTCGGGCAATCAGATGATGATGCCGATGGATTACGTCGACTGGCAGGAGCATGATGCGGCGAATTTTCAAATGTACGCGGCCATTCCTTTTCCGATGCTGGCGAAGCTTGCTCTGCCGGAACGCCAAAGCGAATGCATCGATCTGATCGCGGACGAGTTCGGCGTGACCTACAAGCTGGCCGCAGCCAGACTGCTGCAAATTCAGCGGCGTACCCTGCAGGGTATCTGGGACAGTGAATACCTGGCTTACACGCGAAGCCTGGCCCGCAAATACAACCCGGCCAACTGGTCGGATGCGACGATGCAAATCATGAACAAGCTGGAGAAGCAGCTGAAGCGGAAAGGAGCGGACAAGCATGGCGAAGCTGACGGTTTTGTATGAATTCCACGATACGCATTTAAAACCGTTTCTGATGACGATACGCTTTAGGCCCGGGGAGCTGGACTTACGCAAACAAACGTTCTATGTGCCGCTCGCCGCGCCATTTCGGCAGCTTCATATCGAGGACATAACCGATACGGAGCCGGGAGTATCCGTCCTGCTTGAGGATCTTACGGTGAATGAGCGTTATCCGCATTGCGTCGGCATTCATTTGCAATCGATACAGGCGCGTCACGGCTTGGCCGACACCGATGACGCGCTGCATATGTGGATTCGCATCGGCGACATCGAGGAAGTGCTGCAAATCGAAAATAGCGAGAGCCCGTATACCCGGGAGGACTGTCCATTCCTGCAAAGTTGTGTTACTATGATACATAATGATACATAGAAGATACATTTTGTATATACAGAGGTGAACGCGCCGTGGAACAATCTCCATCCGTAACCTGGCATCACTCCGTTGTGACCAGGCAAGAGCGCTTTTTGAAAAATGGGCACAAAAGCTGCGTCTTATGGTTTACAGGCTTGTCCGGCGCAGGCAAGTCGACGCTGGTGTTCATGCTGGAGAAGGAGCTTTATCTCAGAGACATTCGCTCTTATGTGCTCGATGGGGACAACATCCGGCACGGGTTGAACGCCGACCTGGGCTTCACGGGCCAAGACCGGAAAGAGAACGTCCGCCGCATCGGCGAAGTGTCGAAACTGTTCGCGGATGCCGGACTGATCGTGCTTTCCGCGTTTATTTCCCCGAATGAGAACGACCGGGCGATGGTGCGAAGCTTGTTCGATGAGGGGGATTTTTTGGAGGTATACGTCAAATGCTCGCTGGAGGAATGCGAACGGAGAGATCCCAAAGGTCTGTACCGGAAAGCGCGGAGAGGCGAAATCCCCCATTTCACGGGCGTTTCAGCCGGATACGACGTTCCCCGCAGCCCCGATATTACGATTGATACGGAAAATCTGACTGTCGAGCAATCGGTTCGTTTGCTTATCGAACAATTGGAAAAGAGAAACTTTCTCACCGTCGATGAGAAGCTTCTCTCTCCCTAGCAACGAGGCGCATAGCATTGCATTGCATCGTAAATCAAGCATGCGCCTCGGTTTGATAGCCCAGCAGTTTGCTGAACATCCCCTTCGTTTCCTGTGACAGCTGTTGGTAGCCCCCCTGCTGAACCAAATTCCCCTGATCCAATACGATGACCTGATCGGCTCCGCGAATCGTCGATAACCGGTGCGCGATGACGATAATCGTCAAGTTCCCTTTTAACCGTTCGATCGCCTGCTGAACTTTCAGTTCGTTTTCACTGTCCAGCGCGCTTGTCGCTTCGTCCAGTATAAGAATCGAAGGCTTGCGGAGAATCGCTCTGGCCAGCACGATGCGCTGCCGCTCTCCGCCCGACAGCCTCACTCCCCGGTCACCGATAACCGTATCGATGCCCTGCGGAAGCTTGCCGACGAACTCGGCCGAAGCGGAAAAATTCAGCGCCTCCCACAGCTCCTCTTCGCTCGCATGAGGGTTTACGAGCAAAAGGTTGTCGCGGATGCTCATATGGAACAAGAACGGGTCCTGCGATACGTAGCTGATCGAGCTTCGCAAAGGCAGCAGCGTATCGCTGTCAAGCGGAACGCCGTCTATGAGGATTTGTCCGCTTTCCGGCTGTATCAGTCCCATCAAAATATCGATCAGGGTGCTTTTGCCTGCGCCGGATTTGCCGACAATCGCGGTGAGCCCCTTGGCCGGTATGTACAAATTTATATGATGAAGCGCATAGGACTTGGAATCCTGCTCATACCGGAACCGGATACCGCGGCATTCGATTCCGCGCTCAATCGGGATAGCGGGCGACAAGCCGCCGTCCTTTTGAACTTTCCATTCCTGTGCCGCTTTGCATTCGCACTGAAGTTCCAAAACTGCCTTGAACGCAGGGAACATGGACACCATATTTTCCAGATTCGATTGAATAAGCGTAAACCGCGGCCACAAACGGGCGAAAATGATCACGATCAGCATCAGCTTCTCAGGCGGTATATGAAGCCATTCGAACGAAGTAAAAATAAACAGCGCGACAAGTACGGAAGCCGCAATTTTATGAAGAGACTGCGTCGTCGCATTCAGGCTGACGAATTGGGTTACATTTTGTTCGATGCGCTGGCACAGCGAAAGGAACCACGTTAAGTGAATGTGCTCGAGACGGTTGCTTTTAATATCTTTGATGCCGTTAAAATGCTCGGTAATGCCTGCGTAATAGCTCTGCGACAGCTCGGAGGTGCGATCGCCGAGCGATTTGGCTTTTCTGACAAACTTGCGGAACAGCATGAAAATCGCGGCGCCGCTCACCAGAATGACGACAGTCAGAAGAGGAGACAACCAGAAAGCCAGAGCAACCTGGATAACGGTAAAAATGACAGAAGCGATCAACTGCATGAACATGTTAGCTCCTTGGCTGACCCTTGCCAGTTCCGTCGACAAAATGTGGCTGAAATCAGACCTGCGTCTGGCCAGAAAAAAATCCCATTTAGCCTGCAAAATGGCCCGGTAAGTTTCAAAGCGCAGATGCTTGATAAAATGCTGCTGAATTTTCGAACTGCGGATCGTCTGATTGCGCTGCAGTAACGCCTGGAACGCGATAATCGCTACGTACACGGCAAGAATAACGGGCAAATTAAGCACGCTCTGCATGCGCTCTATCACAGTAGACATCCAGGGCAGCGGTACGCTTCTGGTCACATCGATATGAAAAAATCCGATCATTCCGAGCATGGGCAGCAGCAAATAAATGCCGATCCCGTCCAATAAGCTGACCGTAACCATGCCGGCCATATTGAGAAATATTCTTTTCCCCGTCACGGCAACCATTTTTTTCAGAAAAAACAGCATATCCCCCATGGGCATTCCCTCCTATAACGATGATTGCTGCTTGATTTGCCGCCAACACCACAGGAACGGGCGCAAGGGGAAGTATAAAAAATGCAGCGCTTTCGGCAACGGCAGCACGACGGCATCCTTTGCGCTCGGATAAAACCGGTTCAAGATGTACGTCCACTTTTGCCTGCCGCTCTTCAGAGAAAACAGGTAGGTGCGAAAAGGCTTTGCCAGCTCAGGCGGCGGGTCCGGGCACAGGTTCGCCAAGGCGTGAATGAACGCAAGCGCGCTCTGGGCAAGCTGGCGCTGCCGCCGCCCGTAAAACAAGCTCTTCATCTCATCGCTGACCGGCGTATGCAGCAGCCCGGAAGCGAGCATCAGCGCCTGCCCTCCGATATGCACGCAGCCGTATTTTCGAAGCAGCGCATGCAGTTCTCCCGGGCGCACCCCGAGTCTGACGAGTCTGTCGATATCCGCAAGCCAGCGGAGGCGGAACCAGCCGTGGCGGGAGCCGTGCGAGACGAGGTACAAAAATAAATCTTCGCTGCCCAAATAATAGACGGGGCTGCTGCCGATCGAACAGGTTCTTCTCCGTTCCCACAGCTCGCCGAACTGCGGCTCTTCTTTGCCCATATCGGGATTAAGCCGCCAATGCAGCTCGATTTCCACCTTTTTTTGCGGATGCACATAAGAACAGTGATAGAGCTTCCACTTCCAATCCAGCACACGGACGGGATTGTCGCGGATCACGTAGCCGAGCCGCTGCAAGAGCTGCTCCGCCAGCTCCACATCCTGAATCTGGACGAGAATATCCAGATCTTTGGAAGTTCTGAGCGACAGGTCGCCGTACAGCTCTCTGGCCAGCACCGGGCCTTTCAGCGTGAGCGTGCGGAGCTGATGCGTTTCCAGCCAGGCGCAAACCCGTTCCATCTCCGCGCCCAGATGAAGCATCTTTAGCGCATTGCGGCCGGATTCGACGCGAAGGGCCTGCATGACCTGGGCAGGAATCCGCCCGTTCCGGTCGACGCACTTCAGCTTCGCATATAGCGCCGGATAAATGCGGTGATGCTTGGCATATTGCAGAAACAACCGCCAATCGATGTCCGGAGCTTCCGCCGGGGCTTCCCACGGCTCATCATCGCTCAAACGCAGGATCGTGAAAATTTGTTCCAGCTCTTTTGGACAATTACGGTGATCAAGCTCGTATTCGTTCCCCATCCTTGTTCTCCCCCGACTTTCTCATCACTGAAACCTTTTGCCGAATTTCTCGACTACCGTGAATGATTCCATGCCCTCGGCTCCGGAAATATAGAACGGACCGCTGCGCAGCCAGGCGTGGGCGATCATTTTACCCGACTTGTCTTTGGCGGTTCCCAAATAGAGCGTGCTTTCGATTTTGCGCCGCTCCAGCATCTTCATCCCCGCTATGGCCATGACCAGGCATTTGCTTTCCCACAGCGTATGGCGGCTCATCATGCGGATTGCGCGGGAAATATTGCGGATGACAGCCTCATCCCGGTCCAGATGCGCATGCGGCGTCTCCTCGCTCCGGCTGCCGAGCGTAGGGGCGACTTTGGCGAAGGGAGCCGCTTTCAACATACGCGCCCACGCCAAATACACAAGCGCTTCAAGCAGAAGCAGCTTCATGAAAGGACGTAAAGAAAGGAACGCCTTTGCTTTTTTATACACGGTCCATTAGCCCTTTCTGATTTGGATTAATCCTTCCCTGGTCAAATGGTTTAAAAAAGCGATTACCTGCTCCTCGCACGCGGAGGGCTCGATGTCATATTCCGCTTCCAGCGAACCGACAACTTCCCCGATAGACGTTTCGGCGGCGATCAGCTCCCAGATCCGGCCGCCGGTGGCGCCAAGATTGTAGTATTTGCCGGTTTCCACGCAAAGCATGACCTTGTCTCCGTCCATGTCGCTGACGAGGCTGCCCGCTTTTTGCACAACGCGGTCGCTTAATGTAAGCTGCTGGCTGATCATCGCGTTAAATACACCCCTTTGCCGATTGTATGTAAAATTTGCTCGGTCAGCTCATGCGCCGAGAATCCGGCCAGCGGCCGATGAAGCCGGTACATCTCCGTGCGTCCGCTTACTTGCGCCGATACCGCAAAGTGCCACTGCTCCGCATTCATCCGCCGGATGAGCGCCTTGCGGTAAGTGTGCTGCACCAGCTTGTGCAGCTTCTCCAGCTTCCGGAAAGGGCGGATGTCGATCTCCCTGCCGTCCGTCGGCATAAGCTCGAACACGCCGGCAAGCGGAGCCGGATCGCGATGATAGCCGCTGTGAACGGGAACCGCATACTTGTTGACCTCCTGGTACACGGGCCGGTATTGATTGGCCGCGAAGCCCAGCCGGTCCATGCTTTCCTGCCACAGCTTCTGTTGAGGATATGCCGGTTGAACGATAGGCATGCCTGAATCCGCAGCGAGCGAGACGGCGATGACGTCATCGCTCAGCAGCAGGCAGCCTCTGCTCAAAAAAGCGGCCGCAAGCGTCGATTTGCCCGCGCCGGACTCGCCGACGAAAGCGTACGCTTTGCCGTCTACGACGACGGCGCTGCCGTGCAGCGGGAGAATCCGCCTTTGCATCAGCAAGGCGCCAATACACGTTCCGAGCAAATACACCCGAACCTTTTCGGGATCGGAACCCGGCAGCGGCGAAACCGCAATGCTGGAGCCTTCCTGCAGCCTGTAGATGGCCGTGCCCGGAATTTGAAACAGAAAACCGCCGTCTTTGACGACAAAGTTTTCGGATGCCGCCACCCGCTCCTGCCAAAACAAGGTCAAATCGGCGGTTTCGATCTCAACGTCCGCCGTTTCGGCCTGCTCTTCCGCAAGTGTCAGCTCCGGAAGCGGGATATCGCTGGCGATGCGCAGCCCGAACGCCTGGTAGACAGACCGTTTATATGCTTTAATGGAATATTCCCCCTGTCTTGTGAGATAAACCTCTATCAAGGTCTTTTCGAAGATGAGCGACCGCGTTCAGAGGTAGGTTTATTCGTCAATAAGAATGCTGTTCTACGCGCTTTAGCGCTGTAAAGAACTTAATCATTCTTATGTGGCAACAAAAGCAAAATGGCCGTCGCCGTCTTTCGACAGGACAGCGCCAACTTTTGCTTGCGTGTTTCCGGAGAGGATAACGCCCGCGCTTATCCTCTCCGGACACCGGCATCAGACAACAATTGCATAAGTACGAAAAGCATTAGCTCGGGTCGTAAAGGTCAGCATCGTGCACACTTACCCAGTCGATCTCTTTAGATCCTTTGCCTCCCATTGTCATGCCAACTTCAAGAACTTCCAAAGACGGTTGATTCCACTCTTTCTTTTGCATCGTATTCACCTCCCTTCAAGCGAACGGGCGAATGATCCGCCGCCGGCTGTTTATGAAAATGTTTAAGAAAACGGTAGACGATCAGCCCCTGCATCAAAATTTTGACATTTTCGTTGTTGGCGTATGCAGGAACAGGTTCTTTCACTTCGGACGCGGCCGCTCTCATCCTGTCGATGTTCAAATAGTCCGCGGCAATCCCGTCGCTGCACATGTCGTGCGCCTCACTCAGGAACGACGGCCAGGACGGCATCATCCGGTGAACCCAATCCGCCGGCTGAACGCCGCGGACTCTTTGATTCAAGCGGACGTTGTCGGGCAAATAACCGCGGGTCGCCCGGCGGACGAGCGAGCGGTCCTGCCCGTTTTGCACGTACTGTTCGTATGGAACCGACAGGCAAAAACGGGCGACTCTCGGATCATTGGTCGGATCCCGTTCCATCAGACCGAAACGCATCGACAGCTTCGTCGAAACGGTGCCGTTCTTGTTGGCAATGGCTAAGTTGTTGAACTTATCCAGTCTGACCTCCAGGGCGTCAGCCGAGGAGCCGTGCAATTCGAACGCGCTCTCCGGGATTTGTTCGAACACTCCGGTCTTCAGGGCGAAGTCCGGGTTAATTAAATCGGAAGCGTAAGCTTGCAAGCTTTCGGCGCTGCGGGAACCCGGCAGGGGAAACGCCCTCTTGCCGATGATCCGCATGAGGCGGGACTTGCTCAGCCCCGTCAGCCGGGAATACTGCAAGAGCTCGCGGGACAATTGCAGCAGCTTCAGCCTGCGCAGAAGCCTGGTGTAATACTCGAGCGCAGGCCCCCATGAGATCGTGAAGTTGCCTTTTGCCCCTGTAAGCAGCACCCCGGCGCCATCTTCCCGCGCGTGTTCGTAAAGCCCTTTGATCCAAAAAATATTGTGAAAATATTTAAAAGGCATTTCCAAGAGCTGCAGCCATTCGTCCATGTCCGACAGCGGGCTTTTGCCCGGGAAATCCAAATAATTTTCTTTCACGTTGCCGACATGCTGAACGACCGAGCGGATAAAAGGCCGTTCGTCAGGCATGAGCCGCGAAGACGTCCAATCCACGAAGTCCGCCACCGGCACGTAGCTGTAAGCGTGCAGGAGCTTCCCCTCCGGCAGCAGCTCTTTGGCGGCAAAGCTGGCCACCGCTCCGGAGTCCAGTCCTCCGCTGAGCGCGACGCCGACCTGCCGGTATGTGCGCAATCTCGCTTTCACAGCGGTTTGAAAGACGTCGCGGAATGCTTCCACATATTCCTCGCCGCTTCCAAGCCGGAGCGGTTCCACGGAAGTGATCGAGGAATAGCGGAAGGTAGCGACGCTGCCGTTCGCAGCAATCGTCATCGCATGCGCGGGAGGCAGCTGCTTGACGTTGCGGTAAGGTGTGGCATACACATTCACCGTCTCATACATGCCCGGTATGGCCAAAAATTCGGAGAGCCATTGTTCGTGAAGCTCCTTTTTCATCCCCGGCAGCGCCAGCAGCGGAGCGATCGCCGTGCAAAACGCAAACTTATCGCGGTGATCGCGATAATACAACGTCCTGTTGCCCGATTCATCCCTGGCCCCGAACAACCTGCGCTTCGCCTCGTCCCAAATCATGAAGGCGAAGTCGCCGATCAAATGCTTGGGCGCATCGATGTCCCATTTGCCGTAGGCCAGAACAATGAGCTCGCTGTCCGTCATCGCTTTGCGCTTTTCCGGCGCGACATCAAGCTTGGTGAACAAATCGTCGCGATTATCCAGAATCGCGTCCGCCGTTATCGCCACCCGGCGCATGCCATCGTAATAAGGCAGCTTTTCGCGCACGGATTCGGGCGTAATCCAAACGGCATGGCAGCCAAAAAACACAGGGCCGTCCGACCAGGCATGCGATCTATCGGAGGGATACCGCGCGAGCGTCGCCATCCATGCACCGCATTGCTCCGGCGAAGCCTGCTCTCCATTCAGGTTATAGAAGCCGACTATAACGCTCATGATTTCCTCCCTCGTTGGGCCAAATAATGGGAAGCCCAAAGGCTCAGGCGATTCCCGAACGGAATGAACGATTTGACCCGGTTCACCTTGCTCCTGATCGCCTGCAGCTGCTCGCGGAGACGCTTGTTGTCCGCTGCGTTTTTTTCCAGCCTCCGTTCAAGCGAGCGTATGGCTGCCTGCCATTGCAGCACTTGAGAGTCCGCCGGTGCAGGTGCAGGCGCGCTAACGGGGGTAATTTCGGCTGTGGCAGCCGCTGCCGAATGCGAGGTCAGGGCGTACCGGTCCTGCCATATCCAGCCCGTCGCCTCGGCGAACTGTCTGGCCCGCAGCCCAATAAGCTCCATATCCGGCTCAGGGTCGAACCGAACGCCGGTCCATTGCTGCGCTTCCTCCAATTGGCTGCTGTAGCCAAGCTCGTGAAAAATACGCGCTCCAAGCACCCGGCCGTAAATTTCGACTTCTTTTTTGTTCAAAATTTGTTTCCAATGGTCAAGAGAGTTTCGGTGGGCTTCCTTATGGTGCGACAAGAAAGGGTCCCCTACTCCCATGCTGTAAAACATTTCGGACTTGGAAGTGTTCATATGATCGCCATACTTCTCTTGTCCTTCTTCGTAGGTAATCCCTAAAAATGCGCACAGCCGTATCATTTCTTCCTGTGGATTGGATACCAGCCGCTCGTACGAGAGCCGGTAAGCTTGTGGATGCCGGGATGCGAAGTAATCGGTATATCGGAGCATTCCTGCCGTAAGATCCGTCATCTTGACGTCAAAACGAGGATTGTACATGTCTTGCACAAGGTCAAAGCTGACATTCGTATGGGCATTCACATTCTTATAAGAAGCAAGAATGCTCCACGGATTCCGAATGAGCCAAATTCTTTTGGATTGCGGAAACAGCCGGTCCAAAAACTCCAGGATGCCGTAATAGCGGGGAGATTTGTCGACCGCAAAAGTTGCTCCGCTGCTCCGTATCAGGCCGTTATAAATGTTTACCGCAAAGGAGCGGCAAGCCTGCTCATATACGTCCGGCGGGACGACGGCGTTATAAAACTGATTGATAATCCCCGCTCCCCCGTACGGGCGGGCTTTGCCTTCCCGCAGATCCAGCAAGCTCATCAAAAACCACATTTCCTGCGTTGCGAACACTTGGCTGTGGTTTTGCAGCATGGCTGTCACAAGGGAGCTTCCGCTTCGGGGTACACATAGTAAAAAAATGAGATTATTGCCTTGGGCATCAATCAAGCCGAATCCCCCTAAAACTTAGCCTTTGATACGTTATGTATCTATTATAGCATATAACTATCCGTTTTGTATCATAATTTCTAAAAAAATTTTTGTCGCTGTCTGTCGCAATCGTTGGGCCCACGCCGATGACACACAAAAGCCCTCCTTTTACGGAGGGCTCTGAATCAAGTAATCACCTGTTTGATATGGATGTTGCGTTCTTTGCTCAGATCGATAAAAGATTCGCCCACTTTGACAAGCGGGTGCGTATCGTCGCTTGGGTTGATATAAACGACCTCTCCCCACTGTCCGTCGGTCAGCAGCACTTTGCGCCCGATCAGACTGTTAATCATATTATTGAGGAAAATCGCAACGATGTAAGGGTCAAGCTCACCGAAAAAGCCTTGTCTCATTCGGCTCACGACCTCATAGAACGGCATCGCTTCGTGATACGGACGAGTCGAGGACATCGCGTGAAAAATATCGGCTACCGCTACGATTCGGCTCATCGGATCGATATGATCCCGCTTCAATCTCAACGGATATCCGCTTCCGTCCGAACGTTCGTGATGCTGCAAAGCAACCAGCGAAACGCGATAGCTCACCCCCACCGTGTCCCGCAGCATATTGTAGCCATAGATCGTATGGCGCTTCATTTCATCGAATTCGGCATCCGTCAGTTTGCCGGGCTTCATTAATATTTCCTTGGCAATCTGCACTTTTCCGACGTCATGCATGGTTGCCGCAAGCGAAAGCAGCGCGACATCCGCATCGCCGAGGTTCAACCACTTGCCGATCAGCGTCGATAATACGCCTACGCCGATATTGTGCCGATGCGTATACTCATCCTTCGCTTTCACCGCTTCGAACAATTGAAACAAATCAGGATGCTCCGCAGCTTCCTGGACAATCGGAATCAGCTCGTTTTTGACCTCGAGCAAAGGTACTTTCTTTTGCAGCTGTATGCGTTCGAATAAATCCTTGGCATACTGAGTAGCTTTTTGAACAAGCATTTGGGACGTGTTTGAGTCTTCGGAGACTTGCATCATCTCTTGCTCGGACGCCAGAATGATATCCGCCAAATCGATCCGGTGCTGACGAATCAGATTCAAATGCTCCTGATCCAGGATGGACTCGCTCGGCACCAGGACAAGCCCGTAGCCGGTCGTCACATCGTATTTTATTTTTTTGCCCAGTAGCTGTTCCACAAAAAGCGCCCCTCGCCCCAGCATTACAACATATTTCCATTTCATTATATATGACAAAATTTTCAGCTACTATGGGATGACTTTCCTATTTTATATGGGGAACCATTACCATTCGCATGGTCCTTATAGGAATAAGGGAATGCTGCTAAAGGGGGGGGGGAGTCGGCTGAGTTCGGGCTCAGCCCTGCGTTTTGCGGAAAGCAAGCGTGTCGGCAGGCAAGGCAAAAAGATGCGCTTTTCAGGCTGCCCAGAAACCCGCGCGTCAGAGCCGGTCGCACTAATCTGCCCAGTTGCGCGAAAAAAACTGCAAAAGTGCAGTTTTTGCTCGACGGATACGCTGCCCGTGACATATTCCTGCAATTGTGCAGGCTTTTCGCCGCGAATATGGGCTCAGGTTCAATTTCAGCGAAAATTCCTGCACAATCGCAGGCTTTTCGCCAAACGAGCCATTTTTAGAGAATAAACCTGCACTTTTGCAGGCTTTTTCCTTTCTAAGCCGCCTTGCCCGCTACTTCAGCCCGTAACCTGTGCAGGAAAAAACCTCCACTTTCGCAGACGCTCTCCCTGCCAAGTCCCATTGCCCCTACTTCAACTCTGAGCCCCGCGTAGGAGAGGCGTGACTTGAGGAATAGCGGCTGCGCCCCCTCCGTTTCCTCTAACCCGCCACTTTCTCAACAGTCTGTTTTGCACTGCTTCTGCTCACTGCCATTCCCACATAACCGGCTGCCCGCTCGAAAAAAACAAAAGAGGGGCCGAGGCCCCTCTCCGTCATTTCTTATTCTCGGCTTTTCTGGCGATCAGCATATCGACAACGATGTCGATTTGTGCGGTGATGGCGATAGGATCGTAACGATAGAACGTTTCGTAGTCGTTATAGAAAACGTTGTTGTTCTTCGAAGCTTTCAACCCTTTCCACACATTGGAATTCCTCAACTGTTTCTGCGCTTCGCCCTTTTTGTCCGGGTCATAGGTCGTCAGGAACATATAGTCGGTTGCGTACTCCGGCAGCACCTCCATGGAAAGCTGCATGGCCTCTTTTTGCGCCTTAGCCCGGATATTGTCCGGCATTTTCAGCTTCAGCGCGTTGTATACCGCTTGTCCGCCCCGGCCGCCGTTGTCGCCGAATACCCAAAGATCGCCTTTGTCCGTCAGCTCGTAAATGCCGAAAGTCGCGTTCTCTTCGACGACTCCTTTCAATCTTTCGCGGCCGGCCGCCGCCTTTTTATCAAAATCGGCAATAAACTTCTCCGCCTTCTCGGGCTCCCCGACAATATCGCCGAACAGCCGCAATGTTTCGTAAATGTTAGTTGCAGTGCCGTATGGAATGTACAGCGTCGGAGCGATTTTTGACAGCGCATCGTAGTTTTTGTCGTACATGATTACGATCAAATCCGGGGCCAGTTCCAGCGCTTTTTCGGTGTTGATCGGGGCGCCTACGTCCTTCGTATTTGTAAGCAGACCTTTCAAAAAAGGATTGTCAAAAATAGTCGGCTCGGCGCCAACGACATTGGCCCCCACGGACAGCAGTTCGCCGCCGTAATAATCGGTAACGATCCGCTTGGGCTTTGCCGGAATCTTGATGTCGCCCTTCACGGTTTTATAGGCGCGGACTCCCGATTCGGGCGCTTTGTCCGCCCCAGCCCCAGCCCCAGCCGCCGCTTCCTTGGTCGGCGCCGCTGTTGCCTCAGCACCTGTTGTCGACGCGTTTTGTGCTCCGCCGCAGGCGCTCAGAAGTACCGAGAAAGTCAACATCAGCGCAACCATTACGAAATGCGATTTTTTCTTTAGCATGATAAACCTCCCTAAAATATATGATAATGCGAATCATTATCAATTGAACTATAGCAAACATCGGTTTTGTTGTCTATATTCAAGCATTATTTTATGGGATGTCACGGCCTATCCTTGATGTAAAACTCCCTGTTTTCCAGCATAATTCCCACAGGTTTCGACATAGCGAAATTCGTCAAATTGTCCTCCGGATTTGAACTGGTTTTGAACTTGCCGTGCTACAATGTGTCAGAGTTCGGCACTTTGGAACCATAAGGAGAGGGACAAAAGTATGAAACGAATGTTGAAGACAACCGGTAAACTCGCTTTGAAGACTTCATTGGCAGCGGCACTGGCCATCCTGCCTGCTTCCTACGAAGCGGGAATAGCCGCGGCGGAAGATGCTGCAGATTACACCGTGCTGGTGTACATGAACGGATCCGACCTTGAGAGCGCGGATAACGCCGGCGCGGCATCGGCGGATCTGGAAGAGATGATGAAGGTCGGATCGTCCTCCAAGCTGAAGGTCGTCGTCGAAACGGGCGGCACGAAGCAGTGGGTGAACCCGAAGATCAGCAACGAGGTCAACCAGAGATGGCTCGTGAAGCAGGGCGACATCGAGAATGTCGGACCCGATCTGGGCTCACGGAACATGGGCGATTCTAACACGTTGAAAGATTTTATCGAGTGGGGCGTAAAGAAATATCCGGCGAAAAAATATGCGCTTGTTTTCTGGGATCATGGCGCCGGTTCGGTCAATGGCTTTGCCTCGGATGAGCTCCATGACGGCGATTCGCTTACGCTGGATGAAATTCAGACCGGAATCAGCGGCGCTCTGGCCCAGACCAAAACGAATTTCGAACTGATCGGCTTCGACGCCTGTCTGATGGCGACACTGGAAAACGCCAAAATGCTCTCGCCTTTCGGCCATTATCTGGTCGCTTCGGAGGAGCTTGAGCCGGGCCATGGTTGGAACTATACGCCCATCCTGCAGGCGATTGCGAACAATCCGGCGATTACCGGCGACAAGCTTGGAACCGCTATCGCGGATGGTTACAAAGAGCAAGCCGCTGAGCAGGATACGGCGAATACGATCACTCTTTCCGTCACCGATTTGTCTAAAATCGAACCCGTCGAAAAAGCGCTCAACGCATTTATCGCCAAAACGAGCGCAGACATCAGCGACCCGGAACGCATCAAATCCGTAGCCAAAGCGCGCAGCAAGTCGGAAGATTACGGCAGCAGCGGGGCGCACGGCGGCAATACGGACATGGTGGACCTCGCCGATCTGGCGAAAAACGCAGCCAATCAGTATCCGGCAGAATCCAAGCAGCTTATGGAAGCGGTCGGGCAGGCGGTTCTGTACAACATCAACAGCGATGCAAAGCCTGATGCGAAGGGACTCTCCATTTACTTCCCTTTCAAGGACAAAGACAACTTCGAAGCCAACCTGGAGAAATACGACAAAATCGATTTTTCGCCGGAATACAAAAAATTCGTTCACGACTACGTGAAACAAATCAAGTCGGACTCGAAGGGCGTTCATTTTGACACCGCCGCTCCTGCGCTTGAAGAAGAAAGCGCGGAGGGTCAATCCCGAAGCAAATCGTCCTATGCCGTCAAAGTAAACCCCAATGACGTCGGAGACATCGCCGAAGCATATTCCGTGCTCGCCAAGTATGAAGAAGGCTCGAATACGAAAGTGATGTTCCTCGGCATGGACGGCAACGTCGATATTGACGAGAAAACCGGGGAATTGAAGGATAACTGGACAGGACAGTGGGTCATGCTGAACGGACATTTCGTCTCCATGTTCGAGACAGACGTGAGCGAACACAGCATTCAGTATTCGATCCCTGCCAAGCTGAACGGCACAGAGCTCAACATTCTCACCGAGTTTAAAGCAGGGGCTGCGGAAGCGGAAATTTTGGGCGCATGGAAGGGAATCGATCCGAAAACAGGCATGGCCGACAAGAACATCATCAAAATCAAAAAAGGCGATAAAATTACTCCTTTGTTCTACACACACGATACCGCCACTGATAAGGAAGGCTTCACGGCAGGTAAAGAATTTACGGTAGATGACAAGCTGAAGCTTACGATGCAAGATCTGCCGGAAGGCGACTACTTGTACGGCTTCTATACAGTGGATTATGCCCAGAACGAAGCATTCTCCGATCTGGCCGCCGTCACGGTCGGAGGAACGGGCATTAAGGTGAAATTGAACGGCAAGCCGCTGTCCTTCGAGCAGCCTCCCGTCATTGTCGGAGAGAAAACGATGGTTCCGCTGCGCGCGATTTTCGAAGCATTGGGGGCAAAAATAAGCTGGGACGGGGATACGAGAACCGTCACGGCACAAAAAGGAGACACAACCGTCGTGCTGCAGGCGGATTCCAAGCTTGCCACTGTAAGCGGCAAACAGGTTGAATTGGAGCAGCCGGCGCAAATCGTCGGCGGAAGCACGATGGTTCCGGTCCGCTTCGTCAGCGAAGCGTTGGGCGCCAAAGTCGGCTGGGATGAAGCGACGAGAACTGTACTCATTGATTTGAATCCTTAAAATAGCTCTTTTTTCAGCAAAAAAACTGCTGGGAGGCCAGCCTCTCAGCAGTTTATTGCGTTAAACTTGTATCCGAAGCCCCGAACCGTCTGGATATATGCCGGTTTGGAAGGATTGAGTTCTATTTTTCTCCGAATGTTGAAAATATGTACCTTAACCGTATGGTCGCCCGCTGCATGATCCCATCCCCATATGCGGTCGTAGAGCTGCTCGACATGGAATGTCCGGTCGGGATGGCTGGCTAAATAAATCAGCAGCTTTCTTTCTTTTGCCGACAGAGTCACTTTCTCGGTGCCGATCCAAACGTCGCAGCTGTGAAAGTCGATGGTGATGCGGCCGTCATTATATGTCTGCTCCGAAAGCTTCTCCCGCCTATTCACATAACGGCGCAAATGGGCTCTCACTCTCGCTGCAAGCACGGCCGGATCGCAAGGCTTCGTAATATAGTCGTCCGCACCGGACTCCAGGCCGCTAATGATATCTTCCCGTTTGCATTTACCCGACAAAAACAGAATCGGAATGTCGGTATTCTTGCGCATTTCCATGCATAAGCTCATCCCGTCGGTATCGGGCAAAGCAGTATCCAAAATAATAAGATCCGCCCTGGTAGTTCTCATCGTTTGCAGCGCTTCACTGCCATTGCATGCGCACAACGGTAGAAACCCCGCCTTATTTTCAAAATGCGAAGCCAGCTTTCGAACTTTTGTTTCGCTGCCGACGATTAATACTTTTGCATTCTCCATGTCCGCCCCCCTTCCGTTCAATCGCCGTATCCTGCCTAACTCCACCAGTAGACGATCCCAAAAGAGAGCGGCAGCGCCAGCAGCAATCCGATAAACAACATCCAATTTTGTACACGTGTACTAAAAATCCTGAACAGATCGGTTTCGGGATAAAACCAACCGTGTATCCACCGCAAATAAACGAGAAAGCCCGACCAGAAAAGGTAGACGCCGAATACAGTCCATAATTCCCCCAAATTGCTCCCCCCTGATCCGCGCTATCGCATTCAGCACGCAATTACATGGATCAGAATAAACCAATGCACTTCATGCCGCCATACCTAAAAAGGAGTATTTTTTACTGCCCGAAGCGTTCGTGAATAGAGCTCCGTCATCCGTCAATATAACAAAGAAAAAACCCGAAGCCCCTTGTGTACAAGGAATTTCGGGTTTTATACTGCATTCTTTTCCCTTATTGTATAATACTGGTCGCTTAACTTAAAAGCTTATGCTATAATCGTTTTGCAATATAATAGGCTTTATGGGCGGTCGGCTACTCCCTCGAAAGGGGGTGATGCCTGTGGAGGTAAAAGATGCACTAACCCTAATGTTCATGTTCGGCATGTTCATGTTCGGCATGTTCATTTTGGCTTTGCTGACTTACCTAAACTCAAAGAAATAGACCGCCCCTCCAGAAAAGTGTGCGGTCTATTTCTATAGCCTAATCCTTTTCAAAGCCTACCGCCCTTAAAAGCGGATATTGCGCGGGAGAGTCGTGTTGGCAGCACGGCTCTCTTAGCATTGTACGCATTACTTAATTTCAGTATACCATACTGACTCATTATGAAGCAAAAAGATTATAAAAAACCCGAAACCCCTTGTGTGCAAGGAATTCCGGGTTTACTCGGGATGCGGTCGGAGGGATTTGAACCCTCACGCCTTGTGAGCGCCACCCCCTCAAGATGGTGTGTCTGCCGTTCCACCACGACCGCGCATATATGGGAAGAATGCTCTTCCATAGTAAGAAGTGAGCCATGAAGGACTCGAACCTTCGACACCCTGATTAAAAGTCAGGTGCTCTACCAACTGAGCTAATGGCTCTCAGCCCAAATTGGGAAAAATGGTGACCCGTAGGGGATTCGAACCCCTGTTACCTCCGTGAAAGGGAGGTGTCTTAACCCCTTGACCAACGGGCCATTTACGCCTTGGAACTATGCAGCCCGTTTTGACGACAAGTGTTATTATAACGGATTCTGCAGACGTTGACAAGCATAATTTCTGGAATTTGATCAAATACATATGGTATTCTGAAAAAAACACTTAGGACGCGAGGTGCACGTCATCCATGCTGGTATACAGAACTAATCAGGGAACCGCTCATGAAGAGCCGATTCGCGTTCCGCAGGCGGACGAAGTGGCCTGGATCCGCATGAAAAACCCGTCGCCGGACGAAGTCAGGTACGTACTGGGCACCTTATTCAAGTGCCATCCCCTGCTCGTCGAGGACGCCATCAAGCTCAATCAGCGGCCGAAGCTGGATACGTACGTCGATCACAATTTTGTTACTTTTTTTGCGATCTCCGATCGCCTGGAGCCGCAGGAATTCGGCATCGTCATTGGAGAAAACTATGTCATTACGGTCTACAAAGAAGATATTCCGTTTTTGGATCAGCTCTATCAAACCTTCCAGGAAGTTGAGAACAGGATGAGCCATCCCGGAGCCATACTTCACTCCATTATGGACCTCTGCGTGGACGATTACTCCGTTCTTGTCGATCAGATCGAGGACCGCCTGGATGCGATGGAGCAAGGTATTTACCACGATCCCGCTATCCGCATTGCGCAGGAAATTTTCCAGCTTAAGCGGACCATTCATCAGTTGAGACGCGTATTTACCGAAGAGCGGACGATACTGATGACGATCGGCCATCACTCTTTTCCCTACACCAGACAGGAAGATAACGTTTATTTTGTAGATATCGTCGACCATATTTCCCGGGTGGTGGATTCGCTTGACATTTTTCGGGAATCGCTGACCGGCTTGCTGGAACTTCAAATGAGCATGAAATCCGACCGGATGAATGAAATTATGAAGACGCTGACGCTGTTCAGCACGATTTTCCTCCCTCTTACCTTTATTGTCGGTGTGTATGGGATGAATTTCAAGCTGATTCCCGAGCTGAATTGGAAGTACGGCTACGTCTATGTGTGGATTTTGATGCTGTCCATCGGGGTCTTAATGTGGTACTACTTCAAACGCAAACGGTGGTTTTAGAAAAAAAGCGGCGCCACCCGGCGTTCGTGCCGGCTAGGTCCAGTAGGCGCCACTGTCGACTATTATGCAATTTTAAAATAGGATATCGATTCGCTCAATGCCGCAACGACGGCTTTAAGCTGCTCCGCGGCGGATGCAATGTTCTCCATCATCGCAAGCTGCTGCTCGGTGGCTGCTGCAGCTCCCTGGCATTCGACCAGAATTTGGCCGGAAGCCGAAGAGGAATGCTCCATCGTAGCGGAAATTTGCTGCGAGCTGGCAGACATCTGTTCGGTAATGGCCGACGTCTCATGAATTTGAGAAACGATGAGATGCACCGATTGCAAAATGGTATGGAAGCTCTGATTCACTTCAATCATCAGCTCCGAACCTGCATCGGCTTCCCGCTTCGCAGCGCTCATGGAACCGGATACGCTGGCGATCTCCAGCCGAGTTGCGTCGATCAGCCCGTTGATTCCTTCGGCGGATTGGAGCGATTGGCTGGCCAGCTTGCGAATTTCGTTGGCGACGACGTGGAAGCCTTTGCCGTGCTCGCCGGCTCTTGCCGCTTCAATGGAAGCGTTCAACGAAAGCAGGTTCGTCTGGTTGGCGAAATGCGTAATGCTCAGAGCGATTTTCCCGATCTCCTCGGATTTGTGCGTCAACGATTGTACCGTTTGGGCCAGCAAATTGACTGACGCCAAAATATGAGTCATCTGCTGCTGCAGCTTCACCAGCAATTCGTTACCGATCCCCGCATGGCGGGAAGTGAGCGAGGAATGCTCGGCCATAACGCCGGTATTTTCCGCTACGCGCTGAATTCCGATAGCCATCTCCTCGACGGCTCTGCTTGTCTCCGCGCTGCTGCGCGTTTGGAGCTCCGCATCGTGCGTAACTTCCTGGATGCTCCCGGCAATGTGCTCGGCGGCGGACGCAGACTCCCTGGAGCTGTCGTTCAGATCCAAAGATGCCGAATGGACGAATTCGGCGTGACGGGCGATCGTGCCGATCAGCTCTTTCATTTTCATCACCATCTTGTCCACCGATTGCAAAATGCTCCCCAGCTCATCCTGCGTATACCGCTGCGCCGGTTCGTGGCGAAGATCCCCTGCGGCTACCTTGCCAGTCACTTCTGCGATCCTTCGCACTGTTACCATAATGCGGCGAATGATAAATGCACCCGCAGCACTGATGATAATCATTAGCACGATCACGCCCGCAATCGTCATCCACATCGTTTGTCTCGATTGCACCCGCTTGGTTTCGATACTCGATTTGGCATATGCATCCAAAATTTCGCCGGCTTGATTCAGCCCTTCGCGCCCGCCCTCGAAAACCGCTTCCAGCTTCGGATCGTTCATGGCACCCTGTGCGGGAGCCGGCGATTGAACCGCTTGCTTTGCCGCTTGGGCCCATTGATCGAACAATTTATGGAAATTGGAAAAATTTTGCTCAAAAGTAAGTTTCGATTTCTCATGCGCAATCTGAAGCATTTGTTTGTCTTTCAAAACGGTTTCGACCTGCCCGACTCGCGTATTGGCCTGATCGATGTTGTCCTGTAAAATTTGAAGCTGGTTTTTTTTCTCATCCGCGCTTAAAGATCCGGAAACAAGAAGCTGATACGCGGCGAGCGCCTGGTACATATCCCGATCCGCATTCAGAATGAGCGATGTGCTCTTTTCCGTTGTTTCATAGAGCGAGGACGCCAGTTCCTCCACATTTCTGTCATTTTGCCGCGACAGGTACGTGCTCGTCCCCAAATAGAACAAGCAAGGCACGAGAAGCAATAAAATAAGTCTGATCCGGATCGTAAACAATTTTGCCAAGTGCTTGTCCTCCCTTTTTGTTGTAAAACTACGTCTATCGTATCCGGAAAAGATGTTGAAAGTTTTAGAATTTTGTTTGAAAAGTGCAAAAAAATAAACCCGACGGCATGACGTCCGTCAGGTTTATCGGCTTTCACATACGGAGAGAGAGGGATTCGAACCCTCGCACCGCTTACGCAGTCTAACCCCTTAGCAGAGGGTCCCCTTATAGCCACTTGGGTATCTCTCCAGAATGGCTCCCCGAACAGGACTCGAACCTGTGACAACTCGATTAACAGTCGAGTGCTCTACCAACTGAGCTATCAGGGAATAACAAGTTTTATTTTATTATGAAGGAGTTTGTAAGTCAAGTGTATACGATTTCAATTTGCCCCTGCATTTTCCGCAAGCGTATTTGCCGACATCCATTTTGCGCATCCGGTAATACTCCGTTTTGCAATTTACGCATTCAAGCCGGTACTTGTACGACCGTTTCTTCGAAGGGCGCGGCAAAGAGCGGCAGAATCGCGTTCCTCCCACCTGTTCGAGCAGCGTCTTGAAATCGTGGTCTCTGTGCTGGTACCCTCTTTTCATAATGTGCAAATGATAATGGCAAAGCTCGTGCTTAATGATTTTCTCAACTTCATCGCGGCCGAACGATTCCCACTGCACCCAGCTGATTTCAATATCGTGGGATTTCGTAAAATAGCGCCCTCCCGTCGACCTTAACCTTCGATTAAACCGCGCTTGATGTAGAAAAGGTCTGCCGAACGATGTCAAAGAGATGTGCTCTACCCACTGCTGCAGCTCCCGATCATCCATCAAAATACGCTCCTTTTATGAAGTTCTCACTTGAATTTGTACCGTATGAACGGCTATACTGTCAAGTAGAAAAGTAGAACGCAGCCTTTCCTGAGAGGGGAATTATCGATTATTATGCCACAAATGAGATACGCCATTCTAAAGCTGGACGAACAATTGGAATTTGTCGAACTGCCTTCCGCTTACATGTACCAGCTCACCGCCTTAAATCAACGGCTGCATAAAGAGCTTGAAAAGCTTACGGCCGACCGTGTACCGGAGCTGCCCGTTGTCATTGCCGAATGCGACGATTTGGAGCTGATCGGGGCCAAGTACAGCCTGATTCACGGCATGGACTACATCAACAGGCTTGAGCAATCCTTCGCGGCCGTACAAGAAAAAACTTACCCGCTGATTTCTCTGCTGACCGAAATTCGCGCCCTGCAGGCGCAGCTGGAGCAGTGGTACGAAGAGGAATGGCAAGCTTAAACTTTTGCCTTTAAGCTGCCTCACGTGCAGAAGCGGGAAGTCCGGCCCGGCAAAGGACCTGCACCTAATGCGCCCATTCCACATATCCTATTCATACATAGGCTAGGAAGGGGATGGGCACATGCCGCAATGGCTCTGTAATCAATTAATGCGGGCCTTCCACAACAAAAACCGCAGACAAATCCGGTTGCTGAACGACAGCTGGTTCTTTTATCGTTCCCGCCGCTCTAACGAGGAGTGGACCGATTCGCAAACACCGGACGGCCCGGGCAAACGCAAATACTAATAAAGAAGCTGGCGCCTGAACGAGCGGGTGTCAGCTTTTTGCAATTTAAATTTTTTAAAAATGTGAAAAACAACACTGTATTCCTGCATCATTTCTGATACGATATGTATCAATCGAAGAAATTCCCATCCCTTTTCAAGGAGGAATCGCCTATAAGATGAGATAAACCCCTGTCGAAGTCTTCCGACAGCAGACCCTTCACGGATTTCCCTCAGCCTTACCCCAATTTGTGATGAAACCTCGCTGATTTCGCATGATCTTCCATTGGATACCCATGTATCCGCTCTCCCTTTTCTTTTTTTGCGTTTTTCCTAATTCTAAAAACCCCCTTTATTTACCCGCATCGTCTTCCCCGGTTTTCCCTGGTTTTCCCCTCTTTTCTCTTGCTCCGCCCCAATGCTGCGAAGGGCAGTTAGGCGACGGAACGAACACAAACCAGAAAATTCCCGTTAAGGTCAAGGATTTGACCTCCGTGAGCGCTATCGCGGCCGGCAAAAATTTCTCCCTCGCACTCAAAAGCGACGGCACCGTTTGGGCATGGGGATACAACAACGACGGCGAGCTCGGCAACAGTTCTACCATCAACCAGCTTACTCCCGTGTTGATCAAAAACTTCGGAAGCGTGAAAAGCATCGTGGCCGGTTTCCATCACAGCATGGCGATCAAACAGGACGGCACCGCCTGGTCCTGGGGGTATAACGGCTACGGCCAACTCGGGAACGGCACAACTTCCAACCGGACTTACCCCGAGCAAATTGCTTCCCTTTCCTCCATTCAAGCTATTAGTGGCGGGGAGCATATGACGCTCGCGTATGGAAACAACGGCATTCTGTATGCTTTCGGCCGCAATGATACCGGCCAACTCGGTAACGGTACGACCATGGATACGAATGCGCCGCAAAAAGTCATTGGCCCGAATCTGAATCCGGCCGATGTCACGGCTCCAACAACGATCTCGGACTTCCGCTTAACGGCGCTGCGAGTGCGTTCCGCCGATTTGGCCTGGTCGAAAGCGGCGGACGATGTAGGCGTAAGCGGGTATGAAATTTCCAACGGTTCCGTTTGGGTCGGAACTACCGGGCCTACGAGCACCAGTATAACGATTAACAATCTGGCATTGAATACCTCTTATTCGTTCACGATAAAAGCCAAGGACGCCGCCGGCAACCGCGCTGCCGCCAGCAATCCGGTTACAGCCGCTACTTCCGATAAAACGCCTCCTTCCGTTCCGAAGGACCTTACCCTTCTGGGCTTAAGCAATTCAGCCGTTACCTTAACATGGACCGGCAGCACGGACAACGATGTGGTCAAACAATACAATATTTATTCGGGAACCGCCCGTGTAGGAAGCACCGCAAGCAACAGCTTTACCGTGACAGGACTGCTTTCCAAAACCGCCTACTCCTTCACCGTAAAAGCCGAGGACGACGCGGGCAACGAATCGGCGTCGAGCACGCCGCTGTCCGTTACAACGGAGTAAATGCAAATTTTTGGCTCCAAGTATTGCTTTCATCTCCCTTGCGCTCTATAATGTAAATAAATGCCATACACTACGGAGTGAAGCACACTCGATTATGCAGAGATTTCTGCATGTCGGGTGTGCTTTTTTGCACTCTTTAACAGGGGGGAATGCAGAGATTCATGCATCCGGAGGTTAAAAAATATGTAACTGCCATGGAACGGCAAGCCGCTGCCAATGGCCCCGTACGCAAAAGGCTTCATCCAGTCGCCATCCTTTTTCTCGAAGAGGTATGGGGCCCCGTCTTTCATTTTCATTACGAGGGATTGACGCTCGAACATCAGCCGTGCACCGTTTTCCTATGTTCCCGGGAAGACGCCAAAGTGCTGATTGAAATCGCGGATACTTCGGACAACCTGGGCCATACGGTACAGGGCGAGACGAACGAGCAGCTGTTTTGGCAAAATGACCTGATCTTGTCAGGATGGCTTTTTCTGCGGTTCTCCGCCGAACTGATCAAACGGTACCCCGGACTTTGCCAAAAACAGCTGAAGCAAGCGGCCGATTACCGCCATTTACCGCCCAGAACCGCTTCCTCCAGCAAAGAAACCGACATCTGGGAACTTAGAAAAGGGATCGTCATTCAAATGGCCATGCGCCACAACGGCACAATCAGACCGCGCGAAGTTGCAGCCGAGTTCAACATCAGCATCCGTTCCGCAGCCGAATGGCTAAGACGCCTCGCCGTCGAAGGCATGCTCTCCCTCACCGCCGGACCCAAACAGTCCAAGGTGTACAGCTTGAGCGATTCCGTCCGTTGAGTGGACGGAAAAAGCCCGGAAGGACGATACAGGCACCTTTGAAAAACCGCCAAAGTGGAGACAGATTGCCGAGAAAATCGTCCAGATGGACGACACATGCACCTTTGAAAGGGGTGATGCTATTTAGTTGAGAGCCTGCGGACGGCGGGCTAGTTTACAGATGAGAGGATGAGGGTTACCACTAAAATCTATGCTTTGTCTGCTACCGAATAATGGACACCGCGGTGGCGGTTGCTTTGCTAATTTGAGTTGTGTTGGGGGTGAGGCTGGGTTAGTTGGGCTTGCGGAATGCAGGCTAGTTTACATGGTGAGAGGATGAGGATTACCACCAAAATCTATGCTTTGTCTGCTACCGAATAATGGACACCTCTGAGGAAGTCGCTTTTGCTAATTTGAGTTGTGTTGGGGGTGAAGCAGGGTTAGTTGGGATTTCGGATTGCGGGCTAGTTTACAGATGAGAGGATGAGGACTACTACTGCATTGACTGCTGCTGGATGGTGAACCTTCCACGGTGGTCGCTTGTACCAAATCGAATAGTGCTGGTGGTGAGGCAGCTTAGTTGGGCTTGCGGAATGCGGGCTAGTTTATAGATGAGAGGATGAGGATAATTCCAGTTAATTGATGTATGCACGCATGTTGTCAAACGAAAGAAGGTGACCCATCCATTGTTGAAGTTCATGCTTCTGCTTAGAATGCTGCAGCTTTCAAGCTTGCAGCAGAAAAACGCTGACCAAGCAAACCAACAAAACAACAAAAGCCCTCATGCCGCTAGGCGGTACCCATAAAGATGAAAATAATGTATCGCTAGTTATTTTCAAAGTAGTTCCTAAACGAGTTTCACTGAAAAAGGAACCAATAATAGAACGGGCATTAATTTGTATAGAGGTCGATCCGTTGTCTTTTGGAGATTGTCGATCTGCGTTAACCAGCCATGGCGATTCTTTATTTCATTGTTATAGGAAAAGCCGACAATTTGCAGGACTGTCCCAGGACAAAGGTGTGGCCGTTATAGTCGGCGCAGCCGTTCGTTTAGCGCTTGGCAGCTTGTAAAGAAACCTGCGAAAGTGCAGGCTTTTTCGAAGGAAGCGGGCCATTTTAGGGAAAAGCCTGCAAATGTACAGGAATTATCCCTTAATAGAGGGCTAAATCCTAAATGTTAGCAAAAAAGCTGTAGATTTGCAGGAATATTCCGCTGCAAGCGTATCTACGAGCAAAAAGATGTATTTTTGCAGGTTTTCTGCGCCGCGTTAACAGCGAAGCTCTGCCCTAACGGACGAGTTATATCAACAGTCTCAATTTTGCAGGGTTTTCTAAGTGCGATAATGCCTCATCGTGAGAGCTCCGGCTCCTTCTCGACTGAAAAAGGCAAAAAGAAGCCGGATACCAACATGCATCCGGCTGCTCTTGCCGCCGCTATCATTTACTGCGGCTTCTTCATGGTCAAGCTGACGCGGCCTTTTTTCGCGTCCACGCCCAGCACCCACACGGTGACGATGTCTCCGACGGAGACGACGTCCATCGGGTGCTTGACGAAACCGTTCTTGAGCTGGGAAATATGAACGAGGCCGTCGTTCTTGATCCCGATATCGACGAACGCGCCGAAGTCGATGACGTTGCGCACCGTGCCGGTCAATTCCATGCCCGGCACAAGATCCTCAAGCTGCAGCACGTCGGTGCGGAAGATCGGCGCGGGGACTTCGTCCCGCGGATCCCGCCCCGGACGCTGCAGGCTGTCCAGGATGTCCCGCAGCGTCGGGACACCTACGCCCAGCTTCGGAGCGAGCTGCTCCGGCGCAAGACCTTGCAGCAGCTCGCGAAGCTGCTGCGACCCGAGCTGCTCCAGCTCCAGGCGCAGCTCCTTGAACAACCGATCCACCACCTCATAGGACTCCGGGTGGATCGGGGTATTGTCGAGCGGGTTGCGGCCGCCCGGAATCCGCATGAAGCCGACGCACTGCTCGAAGGTTTTCGCGCCAAGGCGCGGAACCTTCGACAGCTCCTGCCGGCTGCCGAACTTGCCGTTCTCCTCGCGATACTTCACGATGTTTTTCGCCAGTGTCGCGTTCACGCCTGACACATAGGACAAAAGCGACGGCGACGCCGTGTTCAGATCGACGCCGACATGGTTGACGGCCGACTCCACGACGGCCTTCAAGTTCTCGTCGAGCCGTTTCTGCGAGACGTCGTGCTGATACTGCCCGACGCCGATCGCCTTCGGCTCGATCTTCACCAGCTCCGCGAGCGGGTCCTGCAGACGCCGCGCAATCGAAATCGCGCTGCGCTCGGCCACGTCGAGCTCCGGGAACTCCGTCTGCGCCAGCTTCGACGCGGAGTAAACGCTCGCCCCCGCTTCGCTGACGATCAAATACTTGAGCTCGCGCTCTTTGATTTCGCCGATCAGCTCCGCAACAAACTGCTCCGTTTCACGGGAAGCCGTCCCGTTGCCAATGACGATCAGCTCTACGCCGTACTTGCTGATCAACTGCTTGAACTTCGCCTTCGCTTCCGCGACCTTATTGTTCGGAGGGGTCGGATAAGTAACGGCGATTTCCAGCATTTTGCCGGTGTCGTCGACGACGGCCAGCTTGCAGCCTGTCCGGTAAGCCGGGTCGACACCGAGCACGACGTGCCCTTTGACCGGCGACTGGAGCAGCAGATTGCGCAGATTTTCCGCGAAAATCTTGATCGCCTGCTCCTCCCCCATCTCGGTCATCACACCGCGCACTTCACGTTCGATGGAAGGCGCGATCAGACGCTTGTAGGCATCTTCGATCACAGCCTGCAGCACATCGCGGACAACCGACGGCCCCTTAATGATCTGCCGGGCCATATATTCGTGAATCCGTTCGATCGGCACATCCATGCCAACCTTCAGCACTTCCTCCCGCTCCCCGCGATTGATCGCGAGAATCCGGTGAGGCGGCAGCTTGCGCACAGGCTCTTGGTACGCATAGTACATTTCATATACGGATTCCTGCTGCGAATCCTTCGCTTCCGTACGCAAAATTCCTTGATCCTGCGTAAATTTCCGTACCCACGCGCGGATTTTGGCATCGTCCGCCACGTTCTCCGCGACGATGTCCATCGCGCCCTGGATCGCCTCCTCGGCGCTTCCTACGCCTTTCTCCGCGTTCACGAAGCGGGCGGCTTCCTGCTCCAGCGAGCCTTGGCGCGGCTGCTTCCAGATCCATTCGGAGAGCGGCTCCAATCCGCGCTCCTTAGCTACGCTCGCTCTCGTCTTCCGCTTCTGGCGGTAAGGCCGGTACAAATCCTCGACCTCCTGCAGCTTCGCCGCCTGTTCGATCGATTGACGCAGCTCGTCCGTAAGCTTGCCCTGCTCGTCGATGAGCCGCACCACTTCGATTTTGCGGTCCTCCAGGTTGCGCAAATATTGCAGCCGCTCTTCAATGTCCCGGAGCTGGTTCTCATCCAGCTCCCCGGTCATCTCTTTCCGGTACCGGGCGATGAACGGAATCGTGTTCCCCTCGTCGAGCAAATCGACGGTCGTTTTCACTTTGCCGGCCGGCAGCTGCAGCTCGGCCGAGATTTGCTTCAGGATGCGCTCGCGGATTTCCGCTTTCTTTTCTTCGGAAAGCTGCGCCTTCCCGCCGCTTTCTTCAGCAGCAACAGCTCCCGCGCTGCCGTCATCTTTTGCAAAAAACATTTTCCTTCTCAACATATCCAATAAAGTCATTCCCTTTTCCCCAATCCTCAGTTATGTAAGTCCAGGAATCTGTCCGACGGAGTTACTTTTGTGAGTTCATCGGACAGATTCCTGGTAGATCGTTCCGAAAAGACGTTCCTACAGGACGATCAGTTAGTCTGCGTTATGGTCCGTTGTTGGTCGTTATGCTGGGCGTAATTTTAAGAACGTTATACTAGGAGTCTGACGGGCGGAGTTACTTTTGTGTATATACTGCCGCTTTCGCTGCATGACGGCGGTCGGTCGACCATATATACCTTCTACGAGGTTCATCGGACAGACTCCTGCCCCGAACAACCAAAAAACGAGGGGATCTGCCACCCTCGTCGGTTCCGGAGCTTATTCAAAATTCTATCAGTCCAACGCTAATTTGCAAAGCATCGTCAACTTTTCGCATCGTTTCCTCGTCCAAATGCGTAATTTTGTCCGTAAGCCGCTGTTTATCGATGGTCCGGATCTGTTCCAGCAGAATGACGGAATCACGATCGAATCCGTGCGTCTCCGCGTCTATTTCTACATGCGTAGGCAGCTTCGCCTTCTGGATTTGCGCCGTAATCGCGGCAACAATCACCGTCGGGCTAAAGCGGTTGCCAATATCGTTCTGGATGACTAGAACAGGACGAACGCCCCCCTGCTCTGATCCTACAACCGGAGAGAGATCTGCAAAAAACACATCGCCACGTTTCACAATCACTGTCTACACCCCGCTTACTAAGCGATCCACCGTATTGTCCGCCTCTGCCTCCGCTTGAAAAGCCTCCGATGCCATGCTGAGATTGATTTTCGCCATCTCCATATAGCCGCGCTGCATGGACTCGCGAATAGTGCGTTTTTTGCGCTCAATCAAGTAGAGCTTCATCGCTTGGCGAATGAACTCACTTCGATTGGAGTTCTCCTTTTCCACGATCCCGTCTACCTCTTGCAGCAAATGGTCGGGCAGACTGATCATGATTCTTTTCGTATTGTGCGCATTGCTCACTCTTTAACCACCCCCGGAAACGATACAAAGACAGTATTACCAGTATGCCATAATGAAAACCAAATTATACAATAAATATATGCTTTGAGTATATCAATTATGTTACACGGGTTGGATATCACATTCTTCATCCCTATTATTCGATATCCGGTTCTGAAACTCCTTTCAAATAAATGCAAAATTTTCGTGGTAATTTTTTCAGCGCTAAAAACGGTGCCGCATCAACGGATTGATGGCGTCTTCACGCACGCCGCCGCGTACGTACACTCTGGCTACCCGGTGCGAAATCATGCACGTAACCTCATAATTGACCGTTCCCAGCAGATCCGCCACATCTTCAGCCGAAATGCACTCCCCCTGCTGCTCGCCGATCAGCACGACCTCATCGCTAATATCAGCATCCGGAACGCCGGTTACATTCGCCATACATTGATCCATGCAAATTCGGCCGACAACCGGCACCCGCTGCCCCCGAATCAATACTTCCGCTTTCTTGGAAAGCATCCGCGAATATCCGTCCGCATAACCGATCGGCAGCGTCGCGATTTTTTCATCGGTCTTCGTATGATAAATCGTCCCATAGCTGATACCGGAGCCCGGCGGCAGCGTTTTAAGGTTCACGATTCCCGTTTTCAGGCTAAGCACCGGTTTCAGGTCGATTTTTTGCCGGTTTACCTCTTCCGAAGGATACAAGCCGTACATACTGATGCCGAGCCGCACCATATTGTAAGTGAGTTCGGGCAGGTCGATCGCCCCCGCGCTGTTGCCCGCGTGAAGGTAAACGAACTCAATTTCTTTTTGCTTAAAATGTTCCACGATCCGTTCGAACTTGCGGTACTGCTCGCGGGTATAGCTCTTATCCGTTTCATCCGCGTTCGCATAATGAGTGAAAAGCCCTTCCACCGCCACATTCGGCAGCGACAACGCCTCCTCGATAAAAGGAATCGCCTCTTGCTCCGCCCGCAATCCAAGCCGGCCCATCCCCGTGTCCAGCTTGATATGAATTTTCAGCTTATGCGCAGTCCCTTGCGCCGTATGCTTCGCTTGCTTTTGCAGCTCCTCCAGCACTTCCCTGCTGTATACCGTAATCGTGATATCCATCTGGCGCGCGATCTCCAGCCCGTCAGGAGGCGTATAACCGAGCACCAGAATCGGCGCCGTAATTCCCGCGTGCCGAAGCTCCAGCGCTTCATCCAAAAACGCAACGCCCAAATAATCGACTCCGGCTTCGATAACCTCTTTAGACACTCCTACGGCCCCATGCCCGTATGCATCCGCCTTCACGACCGCCATCAGCTTCATTCCATCCGGCAGTACCCGCTGAAACCCTTCTATGTTGCTGCGCAGCGCATCCAATGATATTTCCACCCAAGTAGGCCGATAAAAAGCATCCACCGACGTTCACCTCTTCATCTTAAGCAAAACCTGCTTTGTCTGTATATGCAAAGGACAAGGGAAGACCTGCTCTACGTGCGAGCAGGGCTCCCCTTCCTTTTTACGAATCCGTTCGGACCGATAGATCTATGTTAATCCCTTACGTGCAAACCGTCAACTTACTTTCCGGATTGGCCCTGCATAGACATGGCGATGTTGATCATCTCCGATGTCGGCAAATCCGCTGTCGTCAGACGGAACTCCACGCCGTCGTCCGTCCACATCAGCGTCTTTTTCTCATCTCCTGTCAAAACCGCTATCGTAAAGCCCAGATCGACGATGTCGCCCGGCTGCAGGGAAACCGTCTTGGCCTGCGGCCTCACCTCGATAAGGCTGTAGTTGTACTTACCTTTATACCGGAGCAGTACAGCCGGATCTTCGCCGAGCTTCATATCGGTAATGTCCTGCTTCACGACTTCCTTCGGCATATAGGAAGGCTCGATCACGCCGAAGCTTTGCTGCTTGGCAGGCGCTTGCTTGCCGTCCTGAGTCGCTGCTCCTGCCGCCTGGACGCCCGTCTTGGAGGCATCGGCCTGCTTGCCGCTACTGCTGCCGCTGCTTGCCGTCCCGGACGTCTGGCCCGCTTTGCCCGCCGTCAGATCGGATTGGCCGCCGGTCGCCGTCAAGTTCGTGCCGATTGCCGCCTTGCCCGCCGCATCGGCCTGCTTGCCAGTGCTGTCGCCCTGAGCCACGGCATCCGCCATCGTCGGCAGCGTATTCAAATTCCAGCTCGTCATGTTGCGCTCCATTTGGAAGTAATCTTTATCGAACTTCGCATCGAACTCAAAGCGGGTGAAATTCACCTGCACCATCACATTTTGGTTCGCATCGGACACCTGCACTTGCTGCGGCGCCAGATTCTTTTTGTTCAGCCAAATTTTTTGGCGGGATAGCAGCTCATTTTGATAATTGGCCGCAACATCGAATACATAGGACTCGTTATCCGTCGTGAATTGGCGCTCTTTATCCGCAATAATGCTTTTCGCCAGCGATTGGAACAAATAGACCTGGCCTTGATTTTCCGGCCAATCGCTCTGGAAGCGGAAGCTCTTCTTCAAATGAGGCGTCAGCACAAATACGCCCTCTTCATTCCGCAGCACGATCTGCGTGACATCCTTTTGCGCATTCGTCAGCGAAATCCGGTAAAAATGCTCCGGCGAATACGCCACTTCCACCTGATACTCCTGCGGCTGCTGCCCCGTATGCAGAACCATGCTTCCCGATGCCTGGTAGCTGCTCTGCTTGCTGATCACATGATCCAAATCCTTTACAATTGATCCTGCATCCTTCTTCCCGCATCCCGCGAGAACAACTGCTAAGCACAACATGATGGCTACCATCCATGTGACCCGGCGCATTCAATCATCCCCTCAACACAAAATTAAACTCAATTGTACTGAAATTGAACTGCCCCATCATCGGAGCCCGATTTCAGTGTTAGTACATGCATATGAGAGGACTTGGACGATTATGCAGACGAGTTGTGCACTCCAACTGGAAGAGTCAGGCAATTTTCAGCTTGTATTCACGGTTTCTTCACAATCGTTTGGCATGATGTAGAGGATTAGCATTTTTTACATAGATCGGAGGCTGCCCTAAAGTGAATTCCAATCAAAACATTGCACTGCAAGCATCCAGAGGAGTTGCCGCTTGCTTTGTGCTGCTTTTCCACGTGTCATCGATGTCGTATAAATACTTCCAATACGATTTTTTAGGAATCAGCACACTGACGCGTTCGGGAGGCGTCGATTACTTTTTCGTGCTAACCGGATTTTTGCTCTTTAAAACGTACGGACATCAGATCGGCGCCAAAAAAAGCGTGCTTCCATATTTGAGGAACCGGCTGATTCGCATCTACCCATTTTACTGGCTCATTACATTGATCGTGCTTCCCGTTTACTTTCTCGTTCCCAGCTTCGGCTACGGATACGAGACGGAAAAAGGGACGATCATCCGTTCCCTGCTCTTGCTGCCGCAAGCACACGGGCCTATCCTTCCCGTCGCTTGGTCCTTAAGCTACTTTGTTCTGTTCTATGCCCTGTTCAGCGTCATCATGGCCATAGGCAAAACTCCGGCTTATCTCGTTGCTTCCATATGGATCGCTCTAACGATTTGTAATGTCGCGCCTGTCCCATACATAGGTTTCGATATTTCGCGCCATTTTTATCTGAATTTCCTGTTCAGCGAAGTGAACCTGGAATTTGCTCTGGGATGCCTCTTGGCCGGACTGACGCCGTATCTCCGGGGTAAGCGCTACAACCTGCTGCTCGCATCGGCAATGGCCGGTTTCATCGCGATATGGCTGAACAACAAATATATGGCCGTTCCTTTTCACAGCTATTTATTGTACTTGATTCCCGCTACACTGGCGCTGCTGGGGATCGCCTCCATTCCGGAGGACATCAAGCTGCCCCGCTGGGTGCTCAGATTCGGCAAGCTCGGCAATGCATCCTATACGATTTTGCTGACGCATCTGTTGTTCATCTCGGTTATGATGAAGCTTTCCCGAACTACCCATCTGGCCGACAAGCTCGGATACCTGTTAACCGACCTGCTTGTTGTTGTATTTACTTTAATGTTGTGCTATATCGCGTATCATTGGGCCGAAAAACCTTTAGTCGCCCGGATCAAAACGATGGTCACCCTGCAGCGAGTGAAATCCCCGAAACTCGTATCCTAACATAAAAAGGCTGCTTAGGCGCATCTTCCGCCCAGGCAGCCCTTCTATTTTCAACTCCTATTTCAATACCACAAGTACACGATTCCGCAAATGATAGCAGCCCAAAAAAGGGAGCCGAAAATAACACCGATTATCAGGCCTCTTCCAATGGAAGGGTGCTCATTTTCGTAAGCGTCTTCATGATCGATCATAAAAAAACCTCCCCGTACTTAGTATATGTACTAGTATGGGAAGGATACTGGCGAATTATGCTGTCGATTTAAATTTTAATATGCATTTTTATTGACGAAACCGTTGACGATCGTTTTCCAAATGATTTTAATATCAAAAAGAAAAGTCCAATTTTCAATGTAGAAAATGTCGTGCTCGATCCGCTCTTCGATGGATGTATCCCCACGGAGCCCGTTGCTTTGAGCCAAACCCGTGATGCCCGGCCGGATATGATGCTTCACCATGTACTTCGGTATTTCTTCCTTGAACTGTTCCACAAAAAAAGGACGTTCCGGCCGCGGGCCCACTACGCTCATATGTCCGAACAGCACGTTAAAAAACTGTGGCAGCTCGTCCAGACTCGTTTTCCGCAAAAAAGCTCCGAACTTCGTCCGCCGCGGGTCATTCTCGACCGTCCACTGCGTATCCGAAGCCCCCTCCGGCAAAATCTTCATGCTGCGGAACTTGTACATCATGAACCTTCTGCGGTTAAGCCCTACACGCTCTTGCTTGAAAATAACAGGCCCCGGAGACGTCGCCTTAATGACCGCAATGATCACCGCCATAACCGGCAGCGTAATTAGAATTGCAGTGAGCGAGAACGCTACGTCGAACACCCTTTTCAGCAACCGGTTCCTGAACTCGTCCAAAGGAATGTCCCTCACATTGATCAGCGGCATGTCGGCAAAGTTATCGAAGTAAGGACGCGACGGAAGAAAATCGTAAAAGTCCGGAATAATGAGCGTCTTCACGCCGATTTTTTCACACACATTAATGATGGCTCCAAACTTGGGATGCGCGTCAAGCGGCAGTGCTATGATCACCTCGTCGACAATCAGCCTGTTCAAAATCCCTTCCAGATCACTGGTCGTGCCGATGATCGGCTTGTAGTGCTGGTAGGACGGCTCATGCTTCACTTGATAGTCATCCAAAAAACCTACGACCTCGTACCCAAGCTCGGGGTGCTGCTGCAAATTGTTGTAGAACTTGCGCCCCAGTGTCCCGGCCCCCAAAATGAGCACGAATTGCTTGTTGTATCCTTTTTCCCTGAAGCGCTTGAGAGAAATTTTGATCACATACCGGTAAAAACTGACGACCAGAATATTGTTCACGAGAAACAGCAGCAAGTACGAACGCGATATGTCCACTTCTTTAAAAATAAACAAAATGCTGAGCAGCAGCAGCAAACTGAACAAATGCACCTGTACGATTTTCAAAATTTCAAATGAAAACTGCTTTCTTCTTTTCGGCGTATAAAAGTTGACAAAATAGCTGATGCCTATCGCCAACGCTCCGTAAATAAAACTCCACAGCACATAATGCTTGAAAGGGAGCGGGCCGTCAAAAGGAAGCCAGCCGCTGTCGAACTTGAGCCACCACGAAAAAAGAAAAACGAGCTGTATACAAACAAAATCCGTGACCGCGTACATCTGCGTTAAAAAACGCTGGCTCTGGCGAATCAAGCACAATCACCTCAAAACACGTAATTTGTTAACCATCAAGGAAAGCACAAACTTCAGTCCAACCCCCGCATACACCAGCGCATTCACCGGCCATGCGTATTTGCTGCGATAATGCTTCCTATGGAACAAAATCATGGCACGATGAAATTCATAAATGATTTTGTAAGGCTTCTTGCGGCTGCTGGCCCCTTTATAATGTATGATCTGCGTGCGCGGAAAATAATAATTTTGCCACCCGCCCTGCTTGATCCGGTAGCACCAGTCGATATCTTCTCCGTACATGAAAAACTCTTCATCCAGCATCCCCACCTGATCGATCGCCTCGCGGCGCACCAGCATAAACGCTCCGACAAGCGAATCTATCGGATACTCCTGATCCGGGTCCAGATAGCCTAACTGGTACTGATTGAATCGCGGCACATGCGGAAAAAGCTTCGAAAACCCGAACGCATAGTAAAAGGACGCCGACGGCGTCGGAAAGCCGCGTTTGCAAGCTTTGTCCAGCGAACCGTCCGGCAGGACAATCTTGCACCCGCTAGCCCCCACCCTGGGATGCTCGTCCATAAAACGAAGCATAACCTCCAGTGTATCAGGCTGAACAACGGTATCGGAGTTTAGCAATAATATGTATCGCCCGCGGGCTGCCTTCATCCCTTGATTGTTGGCTTTGGCGAAGCCGACATTGTCAGAGTTGGCTATGCAAACGACCTGCGGGAATTGCTCGGCAACGGCCTCAATCATGCCGTCATTTGACGCATTATCAACTAAAATGATTTCATAGTCGCAAGAGACTCTCGACTCCATCACTGACCGAATGCAATTCAAAGTGAGCTCACGTGTGTTATAGTTGACGATGATGATGCTTACATCCATGCTAAAACCTCATTTGTGGTCATGTCTATTACAATTATACCATAGTCATGATCCATTTTTCACATAACAAAAAAGCAAGACCTCCCTAGCAGCCTCGCTTCTAGTATCGCAAACAATAAATTGCGCTCTCAGACGCCTCGAACATATACTCAACTCATAACCCGACAGCGCCGATCAAGGAACTGCTAACTAAACCAGCAATAAAGTTCACTATCGTTTGCTTTTCGTTTACTTTGAACAAGCTTGCGCTTTTTCTTAAGCTCCGGAAGTTTCCGATAAAAGCTCATCCAAGCACCAAGCAGCTTCGGTTCACGAACGAGAGCATAAGCCAGACTTAATAGCTCATAGAAGATTATTGGAAAAATGTGCCGTAAAACAGGCAATAGCCGGTCGTTTTTCCATATCATTTTATAACGGTTGATGTAAGATAACCTTCTCACAAAGAGCGGCTTAGCGCTTCTCCCGCCTTCTTTCCAGCCCCGCTCATGATAAGCCACCGCCCCAGGCTCGAAATACGCCTTCCAGCCCATAAGCCGCGCCCTCCAGGCAACATCCACATCCTCTTTGTAGGCAAAAAAATCCTCATCGAAAAATTCACCGTTGATGCTGATATCATCAATCATTTTACGCGAATACAACGCGGCTGCGCCGGAAACGCCGAAAACTTCCGCTGCCTCCTGATAAGCTTCGTTCGGTTCATTCGCCCCGCGGTCAAAAGCCCTGCGGGCTTTGTTCATTACAAGCCCTGTGCTATCTACAAACTGGCGGTTGCTTTTAAACAAAAGCTTCCCGGTCGCGCTCCCGATTCAAAGGGGTCTCCGTCAAAGTCCCGACCAAAAACTGAATGAATTGTGGCTCCAGCACGACATCGGGATTCAAAATCAGACAATAATCGGCATCGGACAAACGGATGGCCTGATTGTGCCCGCCTGCGAAACCCTGGTTAGCGGCATTCGGAACAATGACACACCTGTCGGACCATTCAGCCAGCCTTTCAAGCGTGCCATCATTTGACGCATTATCCACTACAATGATTTGCTGCACAGGGTAGCTTTGGGCTAAAACAGCCTGCAAGCACTCATTAATATGTTCAGCGCTATTATAAGTGACAATATGAACGCTAACCGTATTCATGCTTCGCTTTCCGCCAGCTGCTTCAGAAAAGCCCTCAGCCCTTCACGCCAAGGCCTAAGATCCTCGAACCCATTCGCCCGTATGGCCAGGTGCTCCATCGCAGAATAGCGAGGTCTGGGGGCTGGTCTGGGAAAATCCTCGGTAGCACAAGGCTCAATCCTCATCTGCTTTCCGCTTTCCTCAAATATCGCACAGGCAAAATCAAACCACGAACAAATGCCCGAATTGGAGGCGTGATAAATGCCGTAGCGTTCCGTCTGCACAAGCTGCTCAAGAAATTGAGCCAAATCTACCGTATACGTCGGCGAACCGACTTGATCACTCACGACTTTAAGCATGTCGCGGTCCTGCGCCAGCTTCAACATCGTTTTAACAAAGTTGGTCCCGTACAGGCCATACACCCAAGAAGTTCTCACGATAAAATATTTGCTCGAAAGGGATTGCACAAGCTGCTCTCCGGCTCTTTTGGACTTGCCATACACACTTTGCGGATTCGTATTATCATACTCCCTATATGGAGCCGAAGCCGCACCGTCAAAAACATAATCCGTACTGATATAGCAAAACTTCGCCCCTGCCCGCTCAGCCGCCGCGGCGACATTTCTTGTGCCAAACGCATTGATTTTATAGGCCAGATCCTCTTCAGTCTCAGCCAAATCCACAGCCGTATACGCCGCACTATGAATAACGACATCCGGCTTCAGCGATGAAATCACTTGATGACAGTGCGCCTCATCCGCAATATCTAACTGATCGCGCCCAAAACCATGCACCTCATGCCGGCCATCCAGCAATTTGACGATATCCCGGCCTAGTTGACCATGCGCCCCAGTAACCAAAACTTTCATCTATTCAGCCCCTAGACGTGTTCCATACTGCTTGGCAAAATATTGCTGATACTCACCGGATTGGATTCGCTTCCACCATTCCTGGTTATCCAAATACCAACGAATCGTTTCCTTGATTCCAGTCTCAAAACGATGCACCGGGTTCCATCCTAATTCCCTCGTAATCTTCGTTGCGTCAATGCCATAGCGTCTGTCGTGACCCGGACGGTCTTTGACATACTGAATCAGAGACTCCGGCTTTCCAAGCTCCTTCAAAATCGTCTGCACGATATGAATATTCGTTCTTTCGTTATTGCCGCCAATGTTGTAGACTTCACCGCTCACACCTTTGTGCAGCACCAAATCGATCGCACTGCAATGATCCTCCACATACAGCCAATCGCGAATATTGAGCCCATCCCCATAAACAGGCAGAGACTTATCATTCAATGCATTGGCAATAATGAGCGGAATTAGCTTCTCCGGGAACTGATACGGACCGTAATTGTTCGAACAGCGAGTAATGTTCACCGGTAAACCAAACGTCTCATGATAAGCCCTGACCATCAAATCCGAGCCTGCTTTACTAGCAGAGTAAGGGCTGTTCGGCGCTAACGGCGTTTCTTCCGTGAATAGACCGGTTTCCCCTAAAGTTCCATACACTTCGTCGGTTGAAACATGAACAAATTTTTGCACATTATATTTCTTGGCAGCCTCTAGCAGCACCTGAGTCCCTAAAACATTCGTCTTCACAAATATTTCCGGCTCCAAAATACTCCGATCCACATGCGACTCCGCGGCAAAATGAACAACAGCATCAACACCTTGCGCAAAAATGCCGTCCACCAGCGCCGAATCCGCGATATCACCTTTAACAAATGTATACTGCGCATTATTTTGTGCGGATGTAAGATTTTCCAAATTCCCCGCGTATGTGAGCGCATCAAGATTAACAATTTCATATTTCGCATAACGATTCAACATATAATGGACAAAATTACTGCCAATAAAGCCGGCCCCGCCGGTTACAACAATTTTCATAACAAATAAGCCTCCAGCCTATTAAAATCTGATCTTCGCTTAAAAATTAATCTCCGCATCCTTAAGAAGCGGGTGCTTTTGATCTTTGTCCGATAAAATCGGCTTGGACGTCGGCCACTTAATGCCTAGCCCCGGATCGTTCCAGAGAATCCCTCTGTCATGTTCAGGAGAGTAATATTCATCGACTTTATAAAGTACCTGCGTATTCTGAACAATCGTGCAAAATCCGTGAGCAAAACCTTGTGGCACAAGAAGCTGACGCTTATTTGCTTCGCTTAAAACGGCCCCCACCCATTGTCCGAAAGTCGGTGAGCTTTTGCGAATATCCACAGCCACATCGTAAATAGCTCCGGAAACAACACGAACAAGTTTTGTCTGCGCCTTAGGGTTCAACTGGTAATGCAAACCACGCAGGACGCCGGTTTCGACGGAGAGAGAGTGGTTGTCTTGGATGAAAGAGCAATCAACGCCTAATTCAGTAAACTTCTGACTGTTGTATGTTTCCATAAAAAAGCCGCGATGATCGCCATGAACATCGGGCTCAATAATGTACAGTCCTTCAATTTTTGTCGGAATGACCTGCATGTCTCGCACCTCTTATGATTTTAGCTTACCAAACTCCTCGCTGAAAACCAAATCCTTAGTCAGCTCATTTGCCTTAGCTAATGAAGCATGGGTTCCTGCATCCGTCCACCAGCCTTGCAGTATGTCATAAGTGAGCTCGTTTCTTTGGATATAAGCATTATTTACATCGGTAATTTCAAGCTCACCTCTACCTGAAGGCTTCAGCGTTTCCACAATATCAAAAACAGTGTTATTAAACATATATATTCCCGTAACCGCATAACTGCTCTTCGGCTTCAAAGGTTTCTCTTCAATGGAAATAATTTTGTCCCCAACTAACTCCGGTACACCATATCTTTGGGGATCAGGTACCTCTTGAATAAGAATTTTCGCACCTTTTTCTTGCTGCCGGAAGTTACTAACGAACGATGAAATGTTATCCTCAAACACGTTATCACCCAGTATAACAACCATGCGATCGTCGCCAACAAAATGTTTGGCTAACCCAAGCGCTTGAGCAATACCGCCAGCTTCATCCTGTACTTTATAAGTAAAGGTAACGCCCATTTCTCTACCGCTTCCAAGAAGGTTTACTACATCACCCATATGCTCCTTGCCCGTTATAATTAGGATATCGGTAATTTTAGCTTCTTTCAACTTTCGAATCCCATAATATATCATTGGATATTTACCCACAGGTAGCAGATGCTTATTGGTAATTTTCGTTAGTGGATATAGACGTGTACCTGTCCCGCCAGCCAAGATTATTCCCTTCATTTTATATCCGTTCCTTTCAATTCGCTCAATTCAAGCCAAACGAAGAATTGAAATCGTTTTAGTCGAATAGAGTTTCTAATATTCTAAAAAGAGCAGGAGTTAATCGCTAACTGCTAATCACGCTAAGTTAATGAGCTGCTTAATAACTGATAGACCATTAGTTCACCCTAAAGTATCCTTTAGAAACTTCCCCACCTTGTCCTAAATGTTTTAGTTTCCTTATTCCCCCCTCCCGTATATAGAATTTTTCATCAAAGTTAATTTATTTTCGAAGGCATGACGAATGATCAATTAATATATACGAAAGATGATGATTTTACTGTTTTATTACAGAATAACACAATATGTTTACATCACTTCGATTTTTAGTGATTATTGTATGAAATAATTATTACAATGTTGCCATTTAAAATAAAAGATGCTTTTCTGAATTGAAATGAATAACATATTGGTTAAACGAACCTTAACTACGTCCTTAAGAAAAACCGTCTTGGAAAATCACCCTAACGGTCTTTTTTCATGCTAATACCTTCTCACCCAGCTTTTGTAATACAGCATCCACTCTGCTCTCCCAAGTATTTTCAAGCGCGCATTTTTCAAGAGAAGTAAGAAATTTCTCATCATGACCTAAAATCATGGCTTCCTCAAGTTTCTGTAGAAAATTTCTTTTGAATCCGCAATTAAAATAGGTTCATATTTTTCTACTTCCGGCAACCTTGTACTGACTATTGGTTTTCTGCCTGCCATGTATTCAAAAATTTTAACAGGAGAGGTTTTAATAGTTATTCTATTCACTTTAAATGGAAGTATTGCCACATTAAATTTAGATAAAATTAAAGGTAACTTCTCATAAGGTTGTCGATCATAATAATAAATATTTTGAATTTCAGGAAGTGAAATATTAGGATATTGTTGCCCTATAAATACGAAGCGCCATTCCGGCCTAGATTTAGCACAGTATTCTATCAATTCGAAATCCACCCATTCAGCCAATGCTCCGTAATATCCAACTATCTTGGTATTCCCCTCTGAAAAAATGAAATTTAAAGAGGTAGCATTAAAGTTACAGTTAGCAAAATCCCCATATTTTACCTCATTTGGAATCATAGCATAATCTTTCCTATATTCGGCCAGCTCCTCCGCAATACTATCAGCTTTAGTTAAAACCAAATTAGCTTTTTCTATGCTATCTTGATGATGCCTTTCAATATTTTCATACTGGTTAAATGTGATTAAATCATCAATACAGTCTTATATTAGTTTATATGTTGTTAATTCCTTCAAAAGCTATTTTGATGAGGCCAGTACTGCCAAATGACCAGCCTCATTTTTTCCTCCAAGTTTTTTAGTACCTTTCCGCCGCGACCATCATTATACAGAAACAGATTAGGACCTATTTGCTTTAATCCTCTAACAAAGTAATCAGGTGCGTGTGGAAAAGAAGTATCTACACAATACAGCACAAGATATCCTTTTGAAGCGAGTGCTTTTGCTATTTGTTGAGGGCGTTGAAACATGTTCCCCACGGGCATGTCGGAAGTGGAAAAACAAAAACAATTTCTTTATCCGTTTGTTTATAATAATTCAGTAGTAATTCCGATATTGTCTTTTCTTTTGGAAATCGAATTAGGAAAAGACAATATCGATGAATAATTTTACGAAATATAATTATACATTTTTCAATATACTTATTAATCATGTCTAAAGATAATTCCTTTTTTCATATTGATCAATATATTCTTCTAAAGAAATACCTTCTTGAACTTCATGATGTACTTGTTCATGAATAAGTACTATATTTGCCTTAGCATAGAGTTCCCCAAGTAAGACCCAAGATATTTTTGTTCGAAATCTTTATGAGCTAGTGCAAATACTACTTTTCTTTGATTCAATAACTCTTTTAGAATATGATGAAACGCCTTTAAACGAACCATTAAATAGACTCCCTCTAAAAAAAATAGTCTGAAACAAGCTAAACACCATTTGGAAACCCTCACCCAGTATGCTAAAATAAAACTCGAACTTTAGCGAAGAAGGAGACTATTTTCTCATGAGTGCAAGCAAGAATACGTACGCGGCTGCGAGAGCGAAGGCCAACGGGACGGCGACAGAGAAGAGCTCGATCATTTTTTGGCTTTTGACCGTCTTTGTAGGCCTGTTTTTGTTCTGGGCGCCATTTCAGCGAGGGCTTTTTAACGGCGGGACCTACGATTTTGAACGATCGATTTATTCGGCTTCGGTCTGGTCGTCTATCATTTTGCTCTTGGTTGCGATCTATGCTTTTTTTATGTACAAGCTCAATGATCAAAAAGATGTATTAACCATTCTCGTCTTGCTAATGCCGCTTACGTATGTGATCTCTTTGTCGAATGCTGCGTCGCATTACTTGGCAACGAACATGGTCTACATCCAGATGCTGTATGCCACCTTCTTCATCTTAGGCGTTTTTTTGACAAAAAACAAGCTTGGCACAACCATTACTTCGACGATCTTCATGGTTTCCAGTTATGTCATCGTTATTTTCGGACTTTTGTACTGGCTGGGCAACGGAAATTTTGCCGGTCATTTGGTCGGATGGTTTGCACTGATGCAGTCAAACGCTCCTTTGGTCTATAAAGATGCGGTGATGACCGATTCGAACGGTCTGCGTCTTACCTCTGTTTTCCAGTATGCAAATACGTATGCGGCTTTTCTGATTGCTTTTATACTTGGCGGGATTTTTTATATTTTAAAGTCTCGTAAATGGTATGGGATTTTGCCTCACGCTTTATTGATGGTTCCCATGATTGTATCTTTTTGGCTGACTTTGTCCCGCGGCGCTTTGGTGGTGCTGCCGGTTATTTTCTTGGTCATGATGTTCTTCTTGTCGTTCAGCAGGCAAATTTTGTCTTTGATCCACCTTGTACTGGGCTTCGCGGCTTCTCTGGTGATTTTGCAAAAGATCACGACGATCGGAACGGAGTTGCAAACGAAGCCGACTGCGTCTTTATCGTGGAGCGGCTGGTCGACTCTGCTGCTGGCCTCGGCCATTTATGCGGCTCTCGCTATCGCTATCCAGCTCTTTTTGGCGCCATGGTTGAATCGCGTTTCCGAGCGTTTGGCTCAAAAGAAGTTCGTTAATTTTATTTTGCCGGTTGCAGCGATTATTGTCGGCATTCTCGGGGCTGTGCTTTTGTTCGGGGATACCGGTTTGAAAAACGTGCTGCCGGATAACGTGAAGACGCGTCTGGAAAATATCAACTTTCAACAGCACTCGGTTTTGGAGCGCGGCACTTTCTACAAAGATGCCGTAAAGCTGTGGAAGGATTACCCGATTATCGGGGCCGGCGGCGGAGCGTGGGCTTCCCTTTATGAAAAGTATCAGAACAACCCTTATACGAGCCGACAGGCGCATAACTTTGCCTTGCAATATTTGGTAGAAGCCGGTGCTCTTGGGTTTTTGGCGTTTATCGCGTTTGTTGCTGCTGTGCTATTTTTCTATATTCGAAGTTATATAAAAAGCTCTGAAGAGAACAAGGATCTGCACTTCATCTTTTTCATTATTGCAATCTCGTTGTTGATTCACAGTATGATTGACTTTGATTTGAGTTATGTCTATTTGGGGGGAATTTTGTTTCTGGCTCTCGGGGCTATGCTTGCCGGCAGCGCTGGGGCGCCTATGCGGATCAAGTCGGAGTCTCTGGCATTGAAAAAAGCATTTCCCGCGCTTTTGACGGTGTTGTCCATCGTCATGTTCTACATCTCTGCGCAGCTGCTTTCGGCAAACAGTTCTTATTTAAAAGCAATGGATGTTATCAAGAACAACAACAATTTTAACGATATCGTAGCGCCGTTGGATAAAGCGATCAGCCTGCACCCCGGGCATCCTGACTATATTTTGAGCGGCTATATTAGCCGGATCGGGATTACGCTGCAGGTGTATAACCAAATGAAAGCCCAGGATCAAGCCAAAGCCGACGAATTTTTTAATCAGGCGCAGAGCTTGCTTGATGATTTGAAAAAGAAAGAGCCGCACAACCGCATGGTTCCTTTTCAGCAAATTTATATGTACCAAACTAAGGGCAAGCTGCAGGAAGCTCTGGACGTAGCCAGAACCGAGATTGCCAACTACCCTTGGTATATTGATCTCTATGAGAAAATTACTGCTTTAGATGTTGAGATAGCGAATCAGAAGCGGGAAAGCAAAGATTTCCAGGGAACAAACAAATTGTGGGACGAAGTGCTTGCAACTTATAAAACCGTGGTCGATCGCGTCGAATCGTTGAAGAATTTGCCTACAGGGCAGCTGCAGGGCCGCGAATTCGCCGTCACTCCGAGCATGGCTCTGAATGTCGGGCAAGTGTATTATATGCGCGGAGATTATGCAGCAGCGGCTAATACAATAAAGCCATACTTGAGTGACCAGCTCGATGATCAAATAAATAGACTTGCCGCCCGCTGGTATCTCGCCGCGCTGCAAAAACAAGGCTCGAACGATCAAGCTCTTTACGATAAGCTGATCGCCAAAGATGCGAATGAGAAGCAAGTAATCGAGTCCATTAAGGCGGCGAATTTTGAATTGAAATAAGTACAGCCTTTGAAAAGCAGCCGTCCCCACTCTGGGTGACGGCTGTTTGCCGTTTCAGGTTGATTCGATAGGTAGTGTTTGAACTGCTCCTGACCAAGATCTGTGGTATAATCGTAGGAGTATATTTTAGCGGAGGACTTTCGAATCGCCGATTCGTGGGCAGCCCGGGACGGTTATTTTCTCGTGGAAAGGGAGGTAGGGTATGAGTGAGAATATTTTGAATCAAATATTGGAGAAGCTGCAATCTGTAGAGGATGAGCTGCGTACCGTTCGGGACGAGCAGCGCTCGATGAGAAATGAAATGGGTTCAATGAGGAATGAATTGAGCCTCATGCAGAGTGAAATGAGCTCCATACAAAAAGAGCAGCGCTCGATGAGCGAAGAACTGCGTTCCATTAAAGCGGATACTTCGGACATTCCGCTTATTCGCCGGGCTGTGCTTGAAAGCGCCGAGATTTTAAGAAATATCGAGAAGGACAAGGAAGCTTTTGAGCGCAGAGTGGCGTCGGATTTGAACACGCATGAATACAACATCGACATACTGAATCGTGAGCAATTGAAACTTAAAACAGAGATTGAAAAGCTAAAAAATCGTTAATCCCGAAGCGAGCGCGGGAATCCAAAAAAACAAGCCATTCGATGGTTAAACACCGTCAAAGGGCTTGTTTTTGCATTTATATTTCTGCTCTTCGGCAAGACTACTGTGTTCTTACTTTACAGACCTATTCACAGCCTCGTAAAACCGCCTCCAGGCAGCCGACATGCCCTGCAGCTCTTCCGTCTGTACTGCCGCCTCTTTAGCGGCTTTTTTGCTTCTCCGCGGCTTTGCCGGCAAGCTATCCGCTTCGCCGGTCCCGCCGGTATCGGCAGTTTCGGCGGGCGGGCGGCCTCTTCTTTTCTCGCTCATCTTCATCGGCCTCACTTCTCGATCCATTCTTTTCGCAGGGCGAACAATTCTCGCAGTTCGCCTGTCGACATTTCGGTGATCCAGTTTTCGCCGCTTCCTACGATCTGCTGGCTCAAGCCCTGCTTACGCTCGATCATTTCGTCGATGCGCTCTTCCAACGTGCCTAAGGTGACAAATTTGTGCACCTGAACGTCGCGGGTCTGGCCGATGCGGAAGGCGCGATCGGTGGCCTGATTTTCGACGGCAGGGTTCCACCAGCGGTCGAAGTGAAACACATGGTTCGCCGCGGTCAGATTCAGACCGGTGCCCCCCGCTTTCAGCGAGAGGACAAAGATGCCGCATTGCTCGCTTGGCGGCAAGGAACGATCCTGAAAGCGAGCGATCATCTGATCGCGCTTGAGCTTGCTGAGTCCGCCGTGTAAAAATTGGACGGGCTCTTGGCGTTCCCTTTCGATGACGGCTTGCAAAATGTTGCCCATCTCTACGAATTGGGTGAATATCAGGCAGTTTTCGCCCTCCGCCCGAAGCTCGTCAATCATTTCGAGCAAGCGCTCCACCTTGTGCGAGCGGTCTAATGAGGGCACAGCGCCCGTTTCTTTGAGGAATAAGGACGGGTGATTGCAAACTTGCTTCAGTTTGACAAGCGAAGCCAGAATCAGGCCTTTTTTCTCCATCCCGGTTAACGTATCGATGTTGTCCAGCATGTTTCGGACGATGTTTTCGTACAGAGCCCCCTGTTCCGGAGTTAGAGATACGTAGGTTTTGGACTCGTATTTGTCCGGCAAATCAAGCTGAATAGCCGGATCCTTTTTTAACCTGCGCAGCAAAAAGGGGCGAATAAGCCGCTGTACTTGGGCGGTCAGCGCGGCGTCTCCGTTTTTTTCAATCGGATTAACGTATTTGTGATTGAACTGCCCCAAACTGCCCAAGTATCCAGGGTTTATAAAATCAAATATGGACCACAGCTCGGTCAACCGGTTCTCAATCGGCGTTCCCGTCAGGGCGATGCGCTGTCTTGCATTCAAGCGGCGGATCGCCGAGGCTTGCTTGGTATAGGCGTTCTTGATGTTTTGCGCCTCGTCCAGACAGAGAGCGTTCCACTCAAGGGACGACAGTTCCTCCTCGTCCAGATGTGAGAGATTGTACGATGTCAACACAAGATCGGCGTCCCGGACAGCCTCTGCAAATTGCTCGCCTCTGGCGCGTTGCGAGCCGTAATGCAGATGAATTCGCAGGGAAGGAGCGAACCTTTCCAATTCCTTTTGCCAGTTGCCCAGTACGGAGGTCGGACAGATGAGCAGTGAGGGCGCAAGCGTGAGTCCTATAGCTTTAGCCTCTTCTCCTCGCACATGCAGCAGGTAGGCGATGAATTGAATCGTTTTGCCCAGTCCCATATCGTCGGCCAGACAGCCTCCCAGACCGATCTTGCGCAGGAACGCGAGCCATGATACCCCTTCCTGCTGATAATGCCGCAGATGCGCTTCTAATCCTTCCACTTGCTCTATAAGAGGAATGCTTTGGGTTTGATTCAGCTGTTTCATCAGATTGCGCAGGTTATTGTTCAGCTCTACCTTAATGGGCATCGCCTCCGCGGCGTCAAGCGCGGCATCTCCTGACGGTGGCTCGTCCCCTTCGGCCAGATGCATTTGCAGCACATCGCGGAACGTAAGTCCTTTCTTTTTTTCCACTTGTTTCATGGCAGCCATGATCTTTGCCAAAAATGACGGGTCGAGCTGCACCCAATTGCCGCGAATGTACATGAGCCGCTTTTTCTGCTCAGCCATCAGCAGGAACTCTTCTTCCGTTAAATCTACTCTCCCGACCGCGACTCGCCAATTGAATTGCACGAGCTGATCCATGCCGAACATGGAGTTTCGCGACGAACCTACAGAAGATTGCAGCTTCGCTTTCAACTGCGGTCTTAACAGCTTCAGTTCTTCCCACCACGAAGGCAAAAGCACGGAAACCCCGGCCTGCAGCAAGCTCAGGCTCGTCTCGTTCATAAACGTCCATGCTTCGTCATCCGTAACATATTCCATCAATTGCCCGCTATTTGCCAAACCGGGAGCAATCCTCACAAATTTATCTGCAGCTTCGCTGACGCGCTGCTCAATCGCGCCCCCCCACGCTTCAGGTATATGTCCCGACAAATGCTTCCCGCTTACGTCAAATTCGGCAAATTGCCCCGGATCGCGGCGATCCTGAACAATAAGCTGCAATCGCCAGCCGTCATCCAATTCCAATTCACCGGGCTCCAACAGCTGCAAGCAGATGCGAAAAGGCGCTTCATCCTGCTTCCAGCCTATGGCCGCCAGCCAGTCCTCTTCCTGCATCCAAGTCAAAGCTTCCACGCTTTCGCTATCTACTGCCGGGCCCAGACGCAGCAGTTCGTTCTCGCTTACAACTTCGTTCCACGCGGCAGCGATTTCAGGCTCCTCGCGCAGCAGTTCCTGGACGATTTCATCGAACCAACGATCCGGCATAGCGATATTCGAGCGTTCGCCTTGCTGCAGCAGCTCCCGATAGGAGGCTTCCTGTTCTTCCGGCAGCGCAAGCTCCCAGCCGAATTCTCCGGCCCGCCAACGGCTGAACGAAGGCCGGAACCAGCCATGGCCAAGCGCCTCCTTATAGATTGCCGCCGCCCGCTTCAAGAACTGCAGTTCCCCGCTCCATTCAAGCTCACTATGCAGCAGCGCAGGCGAAGGGGCAGCCAGATAATCCATAGCTGTTAAAGGGGATAAGTCAAGCCCGGGGGTACCATCCTCCGCTTCAGTGGATTCAACCCGCGTCCCATAGAAGGATCGCTCATGCCAGGCGAAAAGCAGCCTTCTAAGCCAATCAGACTCAACAAGATAGTTCGAGTTAGTACCTTTAAGCACCAGATTACCTGAACTTAACCATTCAGACGACACAAATATCGGTTCCAAACCAATCATGAGATCAGCTTTCCTTTCCTCAGTTCTTCCTGGAAAGCGCGGTAGCGCACATACTCCTTGCTGAGCTGCCCGATGTACCGCTCCCATGTCAGCGGCTCCTTCAGCTTTTTATAAAACTGCGCCAGTTTTTTGAGCAGCTTGACAGCGAGCTTGTAAGAATCCCTGCTTTTTTCCTGTACAAACTGCTCCACGGCACGATGATAAAGCGGCAGCAGCAGACGCACATTTTCTTTTTCAATTTCCTTCAAGTAAGCGGTGCCCAACTGGAAAGGGGTCAATTCCATCAATAAGCACAGATCCACCCATTGCCGATACTCCCTGTCCCCCAGCAGCTGCGCCGAATACCATGGGTAGCTCCCCGGAAGCAACGCAATCATAGCCTGTCTGACCTGTGTTTTCAGCTCCCGATGCTTGGCGGCCTCTTTCCAAAGATTGAAATAGTAGACCAGCTGCTCTCGACTGGGTGATTTGAGCAGCGGCAGCAGTTCCTGGAGCCAGTTCGCAAGTCTGTCCCACTGCTCCACTTGCACAAATGTATGGAAATAACCGAAAACTTCTGCCGGCTCAAAACGTTCCACTTCCCCGGAGAATAGCCGCCAGGCTTCCTCATCCCGTCCCGCAATCGCCTCAAAATGGGCAAGCGCCATGATGGCCGCATCCTTCGTATCGGCCGGCAGCGACGAATCAGCCGCCACAAGCCGCAATCTTTGCTGCTCCTTGCTCATTAGGCTCTCTTCGTTCAGAAGATTCCACCACAGCAACCGATAAGCTTCTGTCATGTCCATCTTCTCCTGTCGATAACCTTTCAAGGCATGCTCCGCCAAAAAGTCGCACGTTTCCGCCAAGTGAAGCGGATATTTGGCTCTCGCATCCTCAGAATTCAAGTCGGCCAAAGCCTGGTACAGTTTTTCCATACAGTCTTTGGAGATCGCACTTGAATAATTGCTCATTTCCTGATAAGAGTAATATCCTCTCGCCAATTGCTGATACTTGCTTTCGCACAGCTTCATCAGAAAAAGCTGCACATGAATCCGGTATATGCCCCGAATGGTCGTATTCCAATGCTCGGCAATCGGATACAGCTTGTTGAACGCCTTTTTGTATAATTCATCCACATAATAAACGTTATAAGCGGTAGTGCCTTCGAATTGTTTCTCGAAATATTGGTGCCACTTAACCGTTGATTCGGACTCCCGGGGCGTTGTGGGGACTTGGCTCATCTCCTGAGCTTTTGGACGAGCTGTCCGCGTTTCGAAAGAACTAACGATCGGATCGCCAAACAAGTCCCTTTGCACAGGTTTCCGCAAATCCTTGGGATTATAGCCGAGTTCATCGAAGATTTCAAAAAGCACAGCTGCCATATGCTTGCAATACCCGCCGTAAGGACAGCTGCAACTGCTGTTGTGAAAAGATTCCAAATTGATGGTTACGGTGTATGAAAATGAGCCTCTTACTTTGGCTTTTGCCAATTTGAGGCCTTCCATTTGCATCTGCCTGACCGCCCGGTTCTCGTAGTAGTGCCAGCCCCTGTTCAATATGGTACTGCTGAAATAAGACCGGTACGTGTTGATTATTTTAACGATAACTGTATCTGCTTCTTCCATCCGTACTGCCCCTCTAATGATTGGTCTATCCCTTAAGTATACAGAAATTGATCTATGATTGAAATAAAGGGGCATCATTTTCAAAATAGCAGCAAGCAGCAAGCGTTGTCTCCTTGAGGAGCGCATCGCCCTGCTGCTTGCCGGCTTACAGTATTTTTTTCCGAAATTAAAATCCTTCTCTAAATGCGTGGTGGTGTGGATGAACTCCACAAAACTCGTCTCTTTCCGAACAAGTATATACGTGCTCGTAAACCGGAATACAATAATGTCTGTTTACGACCTCGATCGGATGAACGACTTGAACGCGCTGCGGATGATAAAAATCTCTAACGACTCTTTGCGGATCTGTCATTATAGGATCGGCAGGCGGACATTGAACATGTCTTTGAGGTTGGTAAGCCATGAATCAGGTCATCTCCTTTTATTGGGTATACGTTACTATACGATTATCCCCTAGACAAGGCGTGTGCACTTGCCTACATTGGGGAAAAAACCGCAAGGGATGTTTGCACGTTTGGCAATCCGCTGCTCAGGGTACTAAAGCAGTATTACATGGATGCAACGTCTCCTGCAACGTACACACGATACCACAAATTGCCGACTGTCCCCGCACTAGCCGTCCCGGGCAGGACCGCTAGCGACGGTATCTCCATCGCAATCACCGCGGCAATCGTCCGCCTGCTTAAAATGCATTTATGATCCGTTCCATCATGTCTTATTCCCGCTCCCATCCCAAATAATTCTATGACTTTTCAATACTCGCAGCTATTAAAAATTGGGCTATATAGTAGGTGATCATCACCCCGTATGCGGCCCATTGAACCGGCGTGACAAACATATTCCAGGCAAGCAGCGAATCCGACAGGAAAAACAACACTCCGCCTGTTGCGGCAAGCCGGCTTTTGCTCATGACAGCGCTCCATATCATGACGGAAATCACGATGACATATAGCAGAATGGGACCCCATAATCCGCTTTTCCCGCCTGTAAGCATGCCTGCATGAAGTCCCCGCAAAAGAAAAAAGGAATAAATCGCAATCGGAATCAGAGAAAGCGCACGCAGGAGAGAAAATCGCCAACGTGTCAAGAAAGCGCCGGTATAGACAAGATGAGCGATGAGAAAAGCAAGTACTCCCAACGTGAACCATTGATTGCCTGATAATAATAAAAAACTGTCGCCAATAGCGGAGAGGAATAATCCGGCAATGATGAAACGCTTATAGGACTTGGCAGCGTCGCGACAGGTTGCAGCAAGTAAAATTATGAGAATGATCGTTCCCGGCTTTAAAATCCAGCGTGCGGTCATATTGCCGTCTGCAATTGCAAAAAGGTAACCGATGCCCGAACAAATAACAGCCGCCAATAAAAGCTTTCGAAACATATCTTCACCTCCAAAATGGTTATTTTTGAATGCTTTTTCCGCCTACAGGCAGCTCTTCCCGAGCAGTATAGTTCAAAACGACCGATTTCACATATACCAAATGGTATAGATCCGGAAATTTACTCGTGATCAAGAGGAAATTCACACATATTGTCGAATTTTATTTTGTAATTTTTTATTAGGATCCATCATGTGCATCAAAGGAAGTGTAGCCTTGTCAAAGCATTCCAGAACTCTCCGGGTATCGGATGAATTATATGGCAGAGAGGACGATCTGGCCGTTTTGCAGGAAGCTTTTCGGTGGGCTTCTGTCGGATCTACGGAATTGGTCCTGATATCCGGTCAACCCGGTGTCGGTAAATCGGCTCTCGTCCAGAATGCCTTCAAACCCGAGGTAATTGGCAGATGCTATTTTGCCTCCGGAAAATTCGACCAATACAATGCAGGCGGCCCTTACGAGCCTTTTATAAAATGCTTTCAAATTATAATCAGACAGCTGCTGACCAAGCCTGAACCCCATTTGCAAAAATGGACTGAACGGGTAAAGGAGGCGGTTGGGCCGAACGGCTCCATAATAACGGACGTCATTCCGGAAGCCGAATTGCTTCTCGGACGGTTTCCTCCCAGCGAGGATGTTCCGAGTTTGGAATCCCGGAATCGGTTTGAATGGGTGTTCCGCCGGTTCGTGCAAGTTTTCACTGGCAGGGATCATCCGCTTGTTTTATTTTTTGACGATGTGCAGTGGGCGGATGAAGCTTCGCTTCGATTGCTGCATTCATTGATTGTCGACCCTGAAAGCCAGCATCTGCTCGTCATTGCCGCATACCGGAGTCAAGTACGGAACGCGAACATGAATTTACTCGAAGAATGGCTGCAGGGAGAACATCCTGGATATTCAGTTCGCCAGCTTTCGTTGAAGCCGCTTGAGCTCTCGCATATTCAAACCATGGTGTCGGATTCGCTGCAGTGCGACCCTGACGAATGCTTTCAAGCCGCTCATACGCTATATGTAAAATCCGTCGGCAATCCGCTTTATTTGAAACAGTTGCTGCAATCGGCTTACGACGAACAATGCATTCGTCCCAGCCCATTAAGCGGTAGTTGGGAATGGAACATGCAAGTTCTGAACCAATTCCCGGAAATCGACGGCCAACTCGACTATCTTGTCGAGCGCATCAACAAAATTCCTTTTCAAACCAGAGAATTACTGATGATTGGTGCTTGTCTAGGCGGCAAGTTCAACATCCGGGTATTGCATGCCGTTAGTGGGAACAACGAGGATGAGTTGGTCCATATTTTATCGTCCGCCGTGAATGAAGGACTTTTGAGCATTTTTGAAGAGCCTGAGGCTATCAGGCAGTATCAATTTACTCACGACCGGATTCAGCAGGCGGTTTATTCGCTGTTGAACAGTCGGCGGCGGATGGAAATTCATTTGTCGGCAGGCCGGGTTTTGCTTGAATTCGACAATTCCAACGAAAAAGAACAAGCTTTGTTCGATATCGTGAACCATTTTAATCAAGCGTTGGATTTGCTGTCCGCAGAGGAGCTGGAATTGACAGCCCGGCTGAATGAGCAAGCGGGAAGGAAAGCGATGCAATCCTCCGCCTACTCGACAGCGCTGCAATACTTCGAAACTGGGATCGAATGTCTTCCGAACGATTTTTGGGAGGGCCATTTTGAATTCACGTTTCAGCTTTATTTAAAGTGTTCCGAGTGCGATTATTTGTGTGCGCATTATGGGCGGGCTGAGGCCAGATTGAACGATGTGCTGAAGCGGGCAAGAACGTGGGCTGAGCGAGCCCAGGTGTATATTTTAAAAATCGGACAGTACAGCAATACGGGAAAATATTCGCAGGCTATCGAATTGGGGCTGCAAGCCCTTCGGGAAGTCGGGATCCGCATATCAGAGCGGCCGCATAAGCTCGTGATTATTAAAGAAATGCTTTTAACGAAGCGGCTGTTGGACAAAAGGATGAACGAACTCCTCTCGCTACCGGAGATTGACAACCTTCAAATCAAAGTCATGATGGAACTGCTAGTTTCGCTTGTAGCGCCGACCTTCTTTTCTAATCGGGAAGTGTTCGCCGTCATTGCTTCGAAATTCATCCGGCTGGCTTACAAGTACGGTTCTTGCCCCGTGGCGCCAAGCTTGTATGCTTCTTTCGGCATGTTGCTAGGCACCGTGCTCGACCAGTACCCTATGGCGTATCAATTGGGGAAAATCGCACTTGATCTGGCCGATCAATCCGCCATTGCTTCTGTGAGATGCAAGGTGCATGTGATGTTTTACGGTGTAATTTCCCCGTGGGTGCGATATGATCGGGATGATGAAGCCAAGCTGGAGCAAGCTGCAAAGCTTGGTTTGGAAGCGGGCGATTACGTGTACGCCAGTTATGCGGTCGGAAGTCTTATTAATTTGTCTTATGTCAGAGATTCTATGGATCATATGCTGAGAGTCAACCGCAAAAATTTGCAGGTGATCGAGCACACCAAGGAGGATCTCGTTTTTAAAAATGCATTAGTGTACATGGATATGGCGAAAAAACTGCAATCCCCCCATGGAGATGCGTTCCACCTCACTGACGGCCGTGCAAGCGAAGCAAATTTCCTGGATGACGTGATGAAAGACGAGAGCCGAGCCGTAACACTCTATCAGCTATACACCTACAAAGCACAAATTTATTATTTGTTCGGACGCTACCGGGAAGCGGTCGGCTTTGCGGAACAAGCCAATCCGTATGAGCTCCTTTCTGTCCATGCCCCTCATTTGCCGGAGCATCATTTGTATGAAGCGCTATCTATTATAGCTGCCTGGGACGAACTTCCCGTCGACGAAAGAGCCGAGTGTTCAAAAAGATTGAAACGGCGGTATCGCCAGTTCAAAGCTTGGGACCGGATGTCGCCGGAAAACTTCAGGCATAAGTTTTTGCTGCTCCAGGCGGAACTCGCCCGGTTCAAAGGTTTGGAAAAGGAGATTATCGAGCTTTACGATCGCTCCATCCTTTTTGCACGCGAGCGCAATTACCTCCAGTATCAGGCAGTGGCTTGTGAACAAGCGGCGAAATATCATCTGCAAAAGGGCAGAGAGAGAGTTGCGGTCGGATATTTGAAAGAGGCTTATGAGGCGTATGGATTGTGGGGCGCGGAGTCCAAGCGGAGCAAAATGCGGACTGAGTATCCGGGGTGGCTGGATGAACCGCCAAGCGGTAATGCGTTGGCCGCTGCCGCAAAAGCCGCGGATGAAAGCTTTGTCTCGCTGCAAACGGACAAATTGGAAGGAATTGCGTCTGGCGCAGGAGAGATTGACCTGGCCGCTATTGTAAAAGCTTCCGCATCCTTGTCGCAAGGCATGGACTTGAAAGATATTCTGAAACAGCTCATGTCGATCATTATGGAAGCTTCCGAAACGGAAAAGGGATGCCTGATCGTTCGCAGAAACGGGGATTTGCGGGTGGAAACGGTATTCGACGCAAACGGGGAATCGGCATGGGAAGCGGAGCTATTGGTTGACAGCAAAGATGTGCCGGTATCCTTAATTCAGTACACCTCCCGGCTTGAGAAACCGGTTCAGCTGATGGATGCCGCGCAGGACGATCTTTTTCGGTCCGATCCATATATAGCCCGGAATCGCTGCAAAACGGTTTGTTGTTTGCCGCTTTTTTCTCAGGAACAATTTTCCGGTGTGTTGTACTTGGAGGATAATCGTGTTCACCGTCTGTTTACGGATGAGCGCATCGAAACGCTCCGCATTTTGGCATCGCAAGCTCTTTTCGTTTGGAAGCTTTCCGACTCCTTCGGCGATGCGTCTATCTCGGCTATCCAGCAGGCCGAAAAGTCTGAAGAGCAGTCCATAGACTCCTTGACCGACCGCGAGCTCGAAGTGCTGAACCTGATGGCGTCGGGAATGACAAATAAAGAAATCGCCTTTCAACTCGGCGTAACGGCAGGTACGGTTAAAGTCCATATCCACAACATCTTCAGCAAATTAAATGTGAACCGCCGCACGAAAGCCATCGCCGAAGCGAAGAAGAAAAAGATATTGGGGTAGGCGAAAAGAGGCTTCTCACAAAGTTCGATTTGAACTCGTGAGAAGCCTCTTTTTTATTAAAGCTGATCAAACGGCGTTTCCGCTCGGCGGAAACTCTTGATGCATAAGGGCTCGAAGCCCTTCTTACATCATGCCGCCCATGCTTTTGGGCGGATTTTTGTATGTGTTCATGTCCGTAATGTCCATTAAATCAATGTTTTCCCTCCCATGAATCCATTGAAATCTAACTCGTATAAATGCCTCTGTGGGGAAACGCGTGGGGAGAATTGAACCAGCGACAGGATTATTGATGTGGTCAAATGTGTGGTCACTTGTAAGCAGTTCAAGTGAGTTTTTATTTCTAACTGATTCTGTGCAAAACATGCTATAATGAGCGAGCACAATAGAAAGGCTGATATGGGCGGTCGGCTAATCTCCCGGAAGGGAGGTGATGCCTGTGGAGGTATTCCAAGCGATTCAGTTGATGTTCCTTTTCGGAATGTTTATTCTTGCGCTACTTACCTACATGAACAAAAAATAGACCGCCCTGGTCAAAGGAAGCGGTCTATTTTTGACGTAACACCTTTTTAAGCCTACCGCCCTTAAAAGCGGCTATTGTGCTGGGGGAGCCGGTTGCAGCCGGCTCCTTTTATATTTTTATTATATGCTTGATGCTTTATACTTGCAACGCGTGTTTTCACGTATATTGTTTGCATCGTATTTTCTTGTGATCGGAGAAACCCGAAATTAGCGATTCTAAGCCCCAAAAAATCCGGACATAAGAATCGGCAGATAGGAATTCGATAGCTGCAATCCTCTGCGACGGCGTTTCGTTCATAAAATCCGTGCCGTTGTAGTCGATTCTTTGCCCGACAAATCGGGCAGCACTCCATAGTTGGAAAGTCATTGGCCCTGCCGAGAGCGGTGTAACGAGGTAATCCGACTAGGAAATCATGGTAGTAGACTATTCAAAAACCTCCGCTGTAATTTGCTAAAAGTTTAGCAAATTACAGCGGCATCAAAATACCGGGAAACTGTTCCAATGTGAAAATGAGCGCCTGTTTCCTGCGGAAACAATGCGCTCATTCACAGCTATGTGACCTTTCCGATTCCAAGCTGTATGCCTTCGGGAAAGACTAGCGATTATCCGAAATTGGAGATCTGCTGTGCGGCCAAATCAATACAAAGATCATTCAGAAGAATTACAATGATGTATTACGGCTCGCACACTTCATTCGGGAAGGAACGGTTTCGGCTTCGCTGGCTATGGGGAAACTCGGATCTTATGCTCGTCAAAACCGTTTAGCAACCTCACTCTGGGAAATGGGACGCTCCGAGACGTGGCAGAGCATCATCTACGACCATTATTAAATTACCTGCTTGTCATAAGCAGACTTAGAATTCGTTCATTAAAGGATTGCAGTCATCGGATTGAATCCTAACGATCGTCCTATCAATGACGGTGACGAAACCAAAATAACCACCGTCAATTTTGGTTCTGAAACGACCGTCAATGAAAGTAGTTAATGACATCTTCGTTTAATCGCTTGCTTTTCCATTAATATTCCAATAACCACCTGATAATTGTTCATCTGTAACTGGGAAAGATGTACCAGCTACAACTTTCCCTTCTGCAAGATGCACATAGACTTCTGTTTTTCCTTTGGCTTTCGTGTTACCACTTTTATAGTTATCTAAAGGATGGTTTGTAACTATAAACTTTTCTACATCCACATTCTTTCCATAAACCTGTTCAGGGTCGTTTCCAGGAAGTTTCCAGTACATTGAATATGGTAATGTTTTGACTAAATCTTTAGTTAGAACGTAATTCGAAACATTCCCTTCATACGATAAAACTTTATAACCTTGATTTTCAATATATGCTTTTGCGGTTTTAGCATTATCAGTAAGTTGCAGTTGCTGGTTTTCAGTGGCTTTACTACACCCTAATATAAACGTAGTTATCATTAAGAAAGTTAACCATAAAGCCATTTTCTTCATAGAAATTCTCCTTTATAGTGTTTTTCTTTTTTCCACCTTTTGTAATCTGAGAAGACCACAAATTCAGTTACATTAAGACAATTTTCTCCATCTTGTTTACTAGAGCGTATTTACCCTAATAACGAAATTAATCTAAAAAAAGTTGCAATTTGGCTACCCTTTAGAATATAAAGTACTGTTATATTACTCAATATCCATATCCTCATTTTTGTATTATCTGACAAAAAAAGGATCAATCTAGTTATGATTTATAAATAAAAACAAAAGCAAAGAACCCCACTAGTTCGAATGCTTTTGTTTCAAGATTGTCTAATATGTAAATCTCTCTTAAATAGATTGCTTACACTTGTACTCTTGCCTGTTATTGAATGTTAAGCTTGTTTTTCCTTATTGAATATATAACTGGGATAAGTGATATTAAGGAAAGAATAAACAAAATAATAGAAATGATGCCCCAATTATTTGAAGCTGATTCAATTGGTAATTTCCCAGAACCCATTTGCTGTACTCCATCTTTATTACTCATGGAATCTTTTCTTTCTTTTACTTTCTTAATAGTATCTTTAAATTCCGATATTGACACTGACTTATTTGTGTTTAACTTTAAATCGCTTTTACTATTTAGATCAATCAAATTTTCTCCACCTGAATTTTGAACTGCAAGAGCATTTACTCCGTAGCTGTCATCGTCAATAAGTTTAATGGTCTCACCATTTTTCTGATTTTTGTTTGCATCAGAAATATTTTGTTCAAACTTTATATTGTTTTGAATGTGATCAACTTTCCAAGTTCCGTTATCGTTAATCGCATAAACAATTCCATTAGATTTTCCATTTAATTTTATAGGGAATATATATCCAGAAAATGTGAATAATTCATTAGTATTTCCGTTTGATATTTTGTGGAATGGTACTCCATCACCTAATAAAGCATTTTTGAATGATTCATCACCTTGTACACCAAACTCTTTTTTGGCACTATCTATAGAACTGGCATAGTTTTTTAAAAAATCTTGTTCTACTGCAGCTTTTACATTTTTATCTGCAACATCTTTCAGTGATTCAGGATTTTTTGCAAAAATAACACTACTAAAGGTGAATAACCCCAAAATAATAATTAGTGCTGAGACAAAACGAGTTAAATTACTTTTCATTTTTATTTCCCCCCATTTATTTAACATAAAACCCGTAAGAAGTATTAACCCAATTAAAGCTGCTATTGCTTAAAAAACTATCGTACGTTCTAATGTTGTAATTTCCATCAGAGGGATTTATGTAATGAACATCTTTTGTTGAGTTAGATGTATCGTAATAATAACCCCTAATTAATAAAGCATGACCTCCGCCACTTGTCCAAGCGATGATAGCAATATTATTTTCATTCGAATCTAAGTCACTTTGAATTTGAGCAAATGTTCGAGAACTAAGGGATGTCGAAGATGTGACATTATAATGGGCTAATCCTTTTTGAATATCGTAAACAGTGCCTGTCTCATTTACCACAGAGCCCTTAACAAATTTAACAATATCACTTTGTGTAGAGTTGGCACCAAGGTATTTTGCTGCCATATTTGAAGTGGCCGCCCAGCACCAATTAGATTTTTCTTGTATTTCCGAAATGACATTATGATCGACATAATAAACAGTTGCCAATGCAGTGGAAGCAAATAAAGAGGCGGATATTAAAAGAGAAGGTAAAATCAAAAGATTTTTCTTTTTAAAAAATTTCAATGTATATTCCTACTTTCAATTTAATTTGGTATGAATGCTCGCCAGCAATCAAATTTACGATATTGTTAGACTAAATTCAACATAAGACGGTGTCTAACAAAAACTATTTAACTAGTATCCGGTAAAATATGGGGCACAACTTCCGAATCCCCCCCTTAAATGGGCATATTTATTTTTTATAAGATGCCCTTACAAGATTTACGGTTGGCCAACCCTGATATAAATATTAGGGGATTTTGTAAAAAAATGAAATAATACATGTGTATTATTCTTGGATAGGGATTTGGTGAACGAATCAAAATATACAAAAAAATCAAAATGAATCCAAAAGTCTCTGAATAGGGAAGTGTGCAGCGACACAAATGTAGTCTCTTTCAATTTGTTAAAAATAAAAGAATTTCCTCTAAAACGGACTATATTTGTGTCGCTGGACAGGAAGATCAGTAGCATAATGTGGTCCGTAAACTTTTTGGTTAAAGTTTAATCCCAATTTTCTAACAGTATCCGCGGATAACAAACTTCATAGAACGATTAAATGAAATGCATGTTGATCGGCATTAATGGAGTGGCACAAATTGTACTTATCTTGCTGAAAAAACATATAGTCTGATGCTTGGTAGTCTCGACTATCGCCAAAATTGATCTTGCACAATTAAATCACGATTCCTCGCGTTTATGAATGTAAGCTAGAAAGCAGAAAAACTAATAGGCTGTTCTTTGAGCTTACACCTAGTTTTGTATGAATGTTATGTATGTGCTTTCTTACAGTGTTTCTCGAAATATTAATTCCATCAGCGATATTCTTATAATCCTTACCCTCTACCCATAATATGAGAATTTCTTTCTCTCTGACTGTAAGCCCAAAAGGTATTACGATCGTATGAATCTTTTCTCGAAGTTTTTCTGAAACACCTCCCCCCATCTCTTTCCCCCCTTTCTCATACATCTTTACAAACAAAATCTATTGCAACAGATACAACCATCCAAGTGATCATTTCCGGGGCGAAAGCTTCAGGCATCTTCAAAAACTTTTCACCCGTTATCCATTTTCGTGAAATGTAAGCATGAAAGCTCCAAGTAATCAGATCACAGAATCATGATTCGGAAAAATTCGAAAGACCCACTCTCTTCCCACTTGCGATTACAATCCTCTTGAGTAAATTCGAACTTCTTCTCGCACATCGACATATAACGCATTACATGCTTGATCCGATAGTGGGCGCTCTCTAAATGTGGTGATTTTATAGAAAGTAGCGCCCATTCACACTAGAAGTCTAGGTTATTTTTATAATAATTTACATTTCCTGTTGCGCCATAAAGTTTTTCTTCATAGTCAATCACTTTATAATCCATCGAGATAAGAATAAAGGATTGAAGAAGAAAGGAAAATGCAAACACACCAACTAACTCTTCAGCTGTAACATGGAAAATATCCATAACAATCTCCTTATTTTTCATAATGTGGCCTCAGTATACATGATAAAATCCACTATTTGAAACCCTTAAAATAAAACAAGGGGAGGATTTAAAAGGGGAATAAATGAGTTTCAGGGATTTTTATTTAATGAGCACAATAACCCCTTAAACGTCAAACCCACCCGCTAGGCCGCTAGGGTGGGTTTGACGTTTACCATTCTAATGAATTGGGTCCTTTAAAATCGAAAAAAGATTGACATACTACATTCTTGAAGAAAACTCGATTCGGAGTAAACTCACTTAGGATAGAAAAATTTTGAAAAAAGGATATTCGCGAATTTATAGACGGGCACAAATCTACATCCGCGGAATATGTTCAGCTCACCTTGAAGGAGATATTCAAGGATGTGCTGGAGGAAACCCTGAAGGCAGAACTGTACATCCATCTGGACTACAAACACTTTGAGATGGATAAACAGACCACCAACCCGGTATGAGTTACCACCGATCTGAAGCCCATTTGGACGTGCATCCACTTTTTTCACCTATATACCGGAACTTCGCAAACTGATCTACACCATCAAAATTAATCAAGGGGTACCATCGGCAGTTGAGAAAGGTTAACAAGGACAAAAGTATCGCCGCGGCACTATTGTTTGCAAGAGTTCCATTTCAAAGGTTACACTTTTTTCTTGATAGTCTTTATAAATTCTTGGAGCATCAGATGAATTTTTTCATCTTGGCAAGTTGTGCCCCTTTTTCAATACCTTCTCCTTCAACTCCAAGTTTCTTCAATATTTTACTGATGTGTCCTTCTAATGTTTTTTCAACTATTTTATGCTCCCTTTGCTCATTATATCTTTCGAGTAATTCGCGTCGTGGATAAAGATAAGCCAGCATTAACAACTCTCTTTCTATTTTTGTGAAATTACTTCTTTGTTTTTCTAAAGTCATTATTTGTAACTGGAGATGGGCGCTTACCCTGGCAACTAGCTCGTTTTTTGAAAAGGGCTTTGTTAAATAATCATTCCCGCCTGAATCAAATCCAACTATAAAGTCATCAGGGTTACTTTTAGCTGTCAAAAATATAACTGGCAGTTCATCCTTGTTGTACGTTTCACGAATCTTTTTGCAAACCTCATATCCGGATATCCTCGGCATCATTATATCTAGCAGGACCAAATTAATTGAATCACTCTCGATAATCTCCAAAGCTTTTAATCCATCCCGAGCAAAAACAGTATTCCAATCCTGTAAAGCAAAGTGGTTAAATACTACTTGCAAATTAACAGGATCATCGTCAACTACTAAAACGTTGGTATTGTTGGTGCTGGATCTACTCTCGTAGGAGATAGCTATTTCATCTTTCGCAGCATATACCTCCAATTGACTATGTACTCTCCGATCGAAAATGATCTCACTGTGGTTGGGAGAAATCCCTTTGGGCAAAGTGAATGAAAATTTTGATCCTTGCCCTACCTCTGATTCCACATGAATTGAACCACCATGCAGTTCAACAAGATGTTTTGTAATCGCTAGGCCGAGTCCAGTACCCCCTTGTTCTCTTGATTCTGAGCTATCTACCTGTTCAAATGGTTCAAAAATAATTGTAATTTTATCTTGTGGTATCCCTATTCCTGTATCAGCAATTGAAACTTCAATAAACTCGCCAAGTGTTTGAGCAGAAATTTCTATTTTCCCCTCTTGAGTAAACTTTACTGCATTACCGATAAGATTGTACAAAATTTGTTGAACCCGATCCTCGTCAGCATATACATAGATATCGTTTGTAATTTTGTTTTCTAAAATAATATCTTTAGGAAATAGAAGCGGACGAAGAGCTATAAGAATTTCATCAAATAAAATGGAAATATCAAATGACTTTTGATTTATCTGTATATGTCTATGCTTTATTTTCGAAAAGTCAAGTATATTATTTACAAGGGTGTTTAACCTTCTAGCATTAGTTATCACATTGTTTAAATTTTTTTGCACCACATCGTTAATAGGACCACCAATTCCTTCAAGTATGGAATCTGTTATACCAATGATCCCATTTAAAGGAGTCTTCAGTTCATGAGTTGTGATTGCAAGTATATCATCCTTTAACCGATCCATCCTCACGAGTTCTTGGTTAATAATTTGTTGTGCCCTCAATTCCTTCTCATGTTCCTTTGTTCGAATTCGATTATACAACCCCAATAAGCATACTGTTATTATGGCATATAATACATATGCCCATCGTGTCTTCCAAAAAGGAGGGTCAACGACAATCTTCATGGTTAATTGCTTATCAGACCATATCCCATCAATATTGGTACCTTTAATTCGAAGAATGTAATTACCTGCATCTAAATTGGTATAACTTATAAACCTTCTGGTCCCAGCATATACCCAATCTTTATCTAAGCCGTCTAATTTATATGCGTACTGATTCTTTTTCGGATACGTATAGTCAAGTGAAGCAAACTCAACAGAAAATGCGTTTTCCTTATAAGACAAATGAAGTGAATCTGCACAACATTTGATATTTTTATCTTTCACCTCAATATTGGTGAAATTTATAGGAGGAAGGAAAGAACTTTCCATAACTTCCGAAGCATAGAAGCTAATAAAACCACTCACACCTCCAAAAAATATTTCTCCCCTGTTGCTTTTATAATAAGAATTTCCGTTGAATTCATTACTTTGCGATCCATCTCTTACATCAAAGTTTTTAAATGTTTTCCTGTCTGGATCAAACTTGGATATACCAAAATCCGTACTTAACCACAAACTTCCCCCTCCATCAGCAAGTATCCCATACGTAGTATCATTCGGAAGTCCGTCATCTTCGGTAAAAGATGTGAACGTTTTTAAATTTTTATCGAATCGATTTAAACCTCCCCCTGAAGTTCCAACCCATATAGTTCCTTTAGCATCTTCATAAATTGAACGAATACGGTCATGGCTAATACTATTTCGATTATTAGAGTCATGTGTGTAACCAACGGTAGAACCAGCTATTAAATCAAAACAATATAAACCCGAATTAGTCCCGATCCACAATGCTCCGGTTTTATCTTCTAATAAAGAAGTAATCCACGTAGAACCATGTAAAGATTCAGTAGAGAATTCGGTTAAGATTGTACGGTTTGAGTCCAAAGAAAATAAGCCCTCATTCTTAGTACCAATCCATAATATTCCCTGCTTATCTTCATAAAGAACCCGAACGTTATTGAGATGTATTTCATTATTAAGATCATTTTGAAGATGAATGAACTTGTTCGTTTTTCGATCAAAACGATCTAAACCTGTTTGTGTCCCCACATAAATTTCGCCTTTTGAATCCCCCATAATAGTCCAAACATTACCTGAACTAATGCTATCTTCTTCCCTTGGATTATGCTGATAATGTTTAACTTTCCGCCTGGTTGAATCGTATACATTCAACCCCTCTGAGGTACCTACCCACAACTGATTTTCTCCATCTATCCAAAAACTCCATACATTGTTATTGTCAAGTGTATTTGGATTGGAAGCTACATGATAATAATGAGCAAATTTTTCCCTCTCCCCATTAAATTTACCTATACCTGATGTATTTGTTCCAACCCAAACAATTCCTGAACTGTCTTGAAAGATTGATCGAATGTTATCCTCGGGTAGACTGTACAAGTTTACAGGATCGTGAAGGTATTTAATAAAACGTTGTTCGTCAGGAATGAACAGGTTTAAACCCTGATTCGTTCCGATCCATAGCCGACTTTTTGTATCTTCATAGATATACTGTACATGGTTATTACTCAGGCTATCAGGGTTATTCGGATCATTCACATACGACTGGAAAGTACCTGTTAATGGATCGAATTGGTCCAGTCCATTTTCTGTACCGAACCAATACTTCCCACGTATATCTTGGTAAACAACCTCTACATGATTGTCACTTAATTCATGACTTGTTTGTGAGTCGCTTCCATAATAAATAACCTCTTCTGTTTCTGGGTTAAATCTCGTTACCCCTTGATCCTCAGTCGCGACCCATAAAAATCCGTTTCGATCCATAATTAAGTCACTGATTCTATCGGAACTGATGGTATTTGAGTAATGAGGATCAGAGTGATATGTTTTAAATTTCCCCGTCTTCCGATCCAAACGGTTTAACCCATTATCGGTCCCAATCCACATAAATCCTTGTCTATCTTCAGCGATCTCAACAATCATATTCGAGCTAAGTGTATCTACGTTATCTTTATCATTAACATATCGTGTAAAACAATCGTTCCTTTCATCATATTGATTCAACCCTCCATTCAAGGTTCCAATCCATAGTACCCCTGATTTATCGATATACAATGTATTGATCCAATTATCGGAAAGTGAAGTTGGATCATTTTTATCGGACTTGTAGACTTTGAAGTTATAGCCATCAAATCTATTTAATCCATTTTGGGTTGCAAACCATAAAAAACCATTATGGTCTTGTACAATTTTGAAAATGCTATTCTGAGATAGATTAGAGTTTGTAGAATCAATACGCTCAAATTCTTGTTGTATATCCTTCGCCTTGACGGGTTGCTGAATGAAAATTAGGAAACTTATAAAGAAGACAAAAACCATCCACGATTTATTTTTAAACAACTCCCCCACCGTCTCCTTTAAGACTACATTTCATGAAGGTTTTTCTCTACACCCTGTACAATAACTGGTTTCTTGGCGGGGTCAAGCCAGCTCATGATTTTCAGCAAGTCAGATTCAGGCATGGCCGTACACCCAGCTGTACTCTTTCCTTCCCCTCCCCAAACATGAAGAAATATAGCACTTCCTTTACCTGGAATACGCTCAAGGTTATAATTAATTTCAACCGCATAATCATATAGCGTATCTTTTCTCAAAAGGGCTTCTGCCGATTTCCATCTTCCATTAGCTGGACCTTCTTGCCAAGTGTTATAAAAAGAGGAATCAGGGTCATCTACCCAAAAATCATTTTCGTTGGTTTTCCTATAACTTAGTTTTGTTCCAGGATTTTCGTACTTTCCGAATGCCTGACTTAATGTGAACACTCCCTCCGGGGATTTTTTCACATATTCGCTCATATCAGATGTAAATCCGTCTTTACCAATAACTCCTTTCATTAATGGGAACTTCTTATGCCAAATTCCATTTTCTTTCTCAAAAGTCTCAATTTTAACGGAAACTTGATTGTAATCATCTGCAGTCACCACAATTACTTGCTCTGCATTGCCTATCGTTTTCAATTTCTCAACAATCAACTGAGGGATTTTCAGTATACTTATATCACTTGGGGATTGGGGTCTGTTAGCCAATGTCTTATTTTGAAGCTTTTCATGCAAGTTTTTAAGTGTTTGAAGAGCTTCTGCACGAGTCAAATAGTCATCTCCCTTAAATCCTTCTATAGTTGCGGACGTTTTCCCGTTTATTAATCCATGATCTAAAAGATACTTAATAGCATACTTATCCGAATAATTTACCCCTTGAGTTGAAGAAATGATTTCCGCCATAGATTTTCGAGTTATTGCAGCGTTCCGTGAATTTGTTAACGGATAATTTTTCTCTTTTAAATACAAGTAATACTTATCTGACCATGAATTCGATTTGTCAGAGTTCGGAATATCCCCAAAAGACCTCACTAACAGCGCGACAAGCTGTTCTTCCGTAATCGTGTCATCTGGACGAACGGTTCCGTCATCGAATCCGACCGTTATGTTATTTGAAACAGCCCATTCAAATGTAGGGTAGGACCAATGGGTTATATCCAGATCGCGGAAAGCAAGCTTTGAATCAGACGCAAAAGATGTTCCAGGAAAAGAACCCATTAATGATAGTGATAAGAAACAACATAAAATGCGAACGAAAGTAAACGTAAATATCCCTCTCTTCAGATAAAGTTGGTTTCATGCTTTTGATCAAGGGCATCGGTCACCCTTTCACTTCCTCTTCCATGAAAGCGGCAAACGTAATTTCTTTAAATCTTTCTTTCCACGGAGAGATAGCCTGCAAATCAGAAAAAAACTTTTCAGCTTTTTGAAGGCATATCAATTGAACAGTCCGCGAAAATTCGATACATCCAGAGTCGTATATCATCTTTTTAAACTCTTCATTCTCATTCCTCAAAAAGTCGTCTGGAATACTACCGGCATAATAGTTCTGTAATTGACTAAAAGCTGGATCATCCACAGACAACAAATACAACACGGGTAATGTACGTTTCTTCCTCAGCAGGTCACTTTTATCCAATCGAGTCAGATCAGTCATATCATTTTGGATCTGGTGGATAAGTCCGATATAATCTGCCAGTTGGTTTAGATGATTTTTTGCTTCTTCTGTACAATTATCTAATAATAGATAACCCATTAAACAAGCAAGTCTAAAGATAGAACCTGATTTCTCTTGTGTCATCACAAAGTATTCATCCTCAGTAAAAATCGAACTGGTCACATCTTTATGTTGTCCATTGATCGACCTTGAGACAACCTTGCTTATCTCAAGAAGCATCTCCCCAGTGACTTGTAGTTTCCCTAACTCACCAAAAGCTCCCATAAGTAAAGATATAACTGCGTTTAATACCATAGCTTGCGGGCATTGCATCCATAGCTTGCCCTTCTGATCCTGATCCTGTAAATCATCTACAATATTCGAGCACAAAATAATAAGTTCCGTTACTGCCCCTATTCGATGTATATATGGCGAGGAACCTTTTAGCATATAATGCGTACAAATTGTAATCTCTGACCATGAGGGCTTTTCCTGAGCATAATCAGAAATAAATGATTTAATCAACTTGTTCAATTCATCAAAGTAAATATAATCATCAATAATCTGCCCCATGTACAATCTAACGTTTTGTTCCAACTGTTCACCCCTAAGTCCGTACGTTATACTTGCTTTTCAGGAATTTCTCTACCGCTTCCATTTTCGATTTTGCGCCCAGTTTTTCGTAAATTTTCCTCAAATAATTATCAACCGTTCGTTTACTCAAATGAATTTTATCCGCCATTTGCTCATGAGTAGCACCTTGTACCATCATATTCATTAAAAGTATCTCTTCCTCACAAAGTACATCTCTTTCAAGGAAAGTTCCCTCATCTGTTTTACTATACATCGAAAGTGGGATCATTGTGTGATTATCCAGAATACAATTCACCATATTAGTGATTGTCCGCCGGCCCGACTCCTTTGACAAAACACCGCTTACATTAATTTTATTTAATACTGGATAAATTTGTTTTAATTCGACTCCGGTAAAAATAATGACATGAATTTCGGGATATTTACTTTTAATCTGAGTTGCAACCTCCTTTCCAGATTGATCGGGCAATATATAATCTAAAAAAACTAGATCTGGCTTGTCCATTGATACTTGTTTCATACACTGTTCACCGCTACCCGCAACACCAATCACTTCAATTCCATCCATTTCATTCAATAATGATTTTGTTGCCTCTGCAAATAATGGATGATCATCAACAACAAGCGCTTTAACACTCATGCAGACATAACCTCCCTAGTTGGTATCTTAATGAAAAACTTGGAGCCCTGACCTCTCTCTGCAACTAGCTCAAAACAACCATCCATATGCAATACCCGACTTTTTATGTTTTCAAGCCCTAATCCCGTTAATCCACTCTCCTTATTCCGTATTGTCCCAATGCCGTCAAAACCAATCCCATCATCCTCATAAATCAAATTAAAACTTTCGCTATCTTCTGTAAGTTGGAGCCTAACTACTGTCGCCTGCGAATGTTTTTTGGCATTGTTTAGCAACTCTTGAACGATGCGAAAGATATGCCGTTTGGTCAATAAATCCTTATTTTCGATCGATGGAGCATCAAAGTTGAAAACGAGCTCAAAAGGAGTCATGAAAGCCTCTTTCTCCATATACAAATTCAATGTATAGATCAAACCAACATCCTTCAATAAATGAGGATGAAGCTCAAAACAACTTTGCCTCAAACCTGCATTAATCATCTCCAAATAATGAATCATATTATCCATTTGCTTACGATCCTCTTTGCTCATGATATATCTCTCAGTAACAGCGGTAAATCTCCTTTTGAGGAAAAATAAATCTTGCATCGTTGTATCATGAAGATCAGTAGCAATGCGAATCCGCTCTTGTTCCTGCAATTCAAACATAACCTTACGAAACCACTGGAACTCTTGAGCTGCATTTTCATGAGGGATCTGTGAGGCAAATTGCTGCATACCAAATGTTAATTTACGGATCAAATGAACATTTTCTAAACTAACTTCCAAATATGATGTAATCAAGTCTAACCACTGCAGTTCCTCCTTTCCGAGCAGCGTATTTGACTTTTTGCATGTCAACACCAGGTAGCTTGTATACTCTTCGTTTCGGTTCATTTCAATAGAGGTATAAAGAGGATGAGTAGATATTACTGAATTTTTGACAAGCTGTTTAATTTCAGTAATATCTATCTCCCCTTCATAAACGATTTCCATATTGTCCTTATAATAAAACACAATAGCTCCACCCATGACCTGAAGTGTCCCTACAATATCGGTAAGCACACTATCTTTTAGCTCGCGAAAACTTGAGACGGAGACAAGATTTTTAGATATTTTCTTTAGTGCTGATTTCAAAACAAACTTCCTTGGAAAGAAAAATGGTTCAAGCCGAACAGTCATATACTCAGCTCCGTATAAACAAATAGAAACAAGAATCAGTGTCCCGGCAAAGATAAATAATACCTGTTTTTCATCAATTATTTGGCGGAAGAAAATTGCGTACATACCTGTAAACAGACTTGCTGGTATAATTGCAATTAGACACCCAAATAAGAAACGCCGGATAACAAGACCTGTATCGTACAACTGGTTGGAAACAATTAAATAGATAAAAGAAATAGGAAATATTAAAACAAGCCAACTTGCATATAAAGCATTCATAAATTGAATTCCAAAAATTAATTTAGGGATAAAGGAAAATACAATAATTGGCGAAAAAGAAAGCCCTAATGAAACCCCGATGCTTCTAATTATGCTTGAAACATTGGGTTGCTGTTTTCGCGTTTTAACATATAATATTGTAAGAACACTCAAATTCATCAAAAAACCAAAAACAAAAAAGCCTAAAGTCCCAAGGGTATTATAATGATATATAACAAGCATAGGCGGAAAGAAGTATAAACATCTTAAAGAAAATGATAATAAAACAATAGCATATAGCCATTTTAGAGAGTAACCCTGTATTGCTAGCCCCCCTTTTTCCCTAAAAAACACAATCAAAAAATGAAAAAAAAGAACAGGGAGAGCCATAACAAAACTTGAGATTAGCACCTTGCCTAGAGTGTCTCCCCGAACAGAAGCGCCATAACTCATTAAAATGATGGCTCCGGCAAAAAATATAACTGCAAGTAACTTTGCTGACTCAGAACGACGCAATTTAAAAAGAAGAAACATAAACATTGATAGACATATCAATTCTTCCATGATTGGAATTATATCGTGGATGTAGGTACTGTTCTTGTCGAATATGATTTCATGTTCCTGTCCATTCCTTGAAATCAATAATTCTTCAGTTTGCTCGATAACTTTCCATTTCTGAACAAAGGAATTTTCACTAGGAAGGTTGTGGTTAACCCGTTTAACAACATCCCCCAGTTTGATATCCATTTTAGCGCTGGCACTATCTTGGTCAATTTCGGAGATAATCCACTGATGTTGTTGGTTAAGCGTTACTGAGATCCCAATATACGGATAAAAGAAAGTTATAGAGGAACACCACAACTGCAATAGGATAAAAAATAAAATACATAGCCCAACTATATACTTATTTCTCACAATCATCATTCACCACATTCTATTATTTTGTTATACTACATTTAAATAAACTTTCCATGTTAGGGGAAGAGCAACCATGACCAAAATTGAGTTAGCCCCGCAATTGAAATATTACATCCACACATTAAAACGTGCCGAATTAAACCACATCTCTACCATCAAAGAACTACCAGTATCGAAAACTGAGATCGCCGCGGCAGCAAGAACATTTAATCATCCCGTAAACATAAGAACTGAACAATTATTAATAATTAGAAATAACTGGGATTAAATCACAGTATTATTCTACCAAACTAAAGATAAATTGTATAATAATCTTTAGAGGATCAGTATTAGTGCAATGTACCTACATTTAGCAGGACAAAATGATTTACAAGTTGATTCGTTCGCAACCCTATATACACTGAAGTGAACATCATCCCATGGCCGCGTATACTTCCTCCTTCGGAAGAACGGCCTTTTCCCATTTTAACGACTCCTGAGAGAGTACTCGCAATTTTTGTAGCGGAATCTCAGCAAAATGACATAGCGTTTTAATGTTATTGTTTTTGCAAACAATCGAGCATAGCCGGCAAACATAAAGCAGTAGGTTTCACTTGCATTTTTCACCTTCTTATTTTTCCAAGTGTATTTTCAAGTGAATCTGGATAAATCATCGCCTTGTATATCAGCAAGTCCTCGAAAAGAAACATCTTTTCGATATTTTCCGGCAACTCAAGGTGTCTGCCTAAACATTGAAATACTGATTGCGTTATTGGTCTGCCCCAACATTCAAATGAATTCGCAATGTTCAAGTATTTTATAAATAAAAGCAAAGCATGTGGACTACTAAAGACCAACATTATCTCTCATCCCACTATTATGAGAAATCCGAATCTGATTTATATAAGTATTTATTTCAGGAGCGACTTTTCGTAAATACGTTTGACTTACTCCAATATATCGATAAATATCTTTGGAATAAACAAATTCGTTAGTCATCTCCTTGAAATAATTCTCTACTTTCCTTGTTATTGTAGCTCTAAGTTCGCTTAATTTTTGGGTACTCTGCATTTCTTTCATCTTGTTAATATATGTTTCAAAGCCCCATTTATGTAGCGTTTTAGGTGATACACCAATCTTTTGCGAAACAATTTCGGTAGTTATCCTTTTATTTGAATCAATTAATTCTTCACAGGCAGCCAGCAAGTCTTTTTGATACTTATCTTTATCTTTCCTAGGCGCTGGTACATGCCGTTTATGTAATATCAGTTCCTTCATTACAATCGGATGATAGCGGTAACGCAAAAAGTGTTTAGTAGAACCCCAACAGTCCCATTTTGAGATAGTTTCAAGATCGGTATCATTTTTACCACGACTTTGCTCGACAGTAAATTCCTTTAAACGACAATTTAAAAATTTTGGTAACAAGTGTATAATTGGGTGAAACGGACTAATTCCTTGGAGTGATAGCATTTGTTTCCCAGAATCATTTCGCAAAATAAACAAATTCGAAAGTTGTTCTATCAAAAAATCGCCTATAGAAACAACAATTTGTCTCAAGAAGAGCAGGAGCGTATTAAAAGAAATGTTCAAAAGGGGGCTTGGGGTGAGTTGAAAGTTAAACTTGCTCTCCTCTTGTTACCACGAAACTATATTGTTATGAACGATGTAATCTTAGAGGCCACACCGAACAAATTTGCACAGATCGATCATTTGGTACTATGTCCATACGGTATTTATGTACTGGAAAAGGTACTTTTGACATTGATGCGACTAACGAATGGAGACTTGGAGGGAAAAAGGCAGTAAGTAACCCTACAGAACAAAACGCCCTTCATGTCGAACGGTTGAAAATATGGCTGCGTGCTAATTTCCCAGGAGAACCACAGTTCGAAAATAGAATTTTTCCAATGGAGATTTTAAACAATGGGGGAATACGAAAAAATTTCGGAACATCCGAACTTGCTTCTGGAGGCTTCAAGGCTGCCTTCAAAATCATGCTAAATGAAGGCAAGAACTTCAAGGAGGAAGTGCTGCTAAAATTAGCAACAGCAATTAAGCATTCCCAACCTTTAAATCATTGGGACTGGATACATAAGAATTACGCAGGGCTGGAGGATCGGAGAACCGTCACAATTCGCGGCACTAAAAAAGAAGCGGTTGAAATACTAAAGATATATGAAAGCAAAGGGCTTAAAGCGGACTATCCAATGAAGCAATTGGACGCAGACGGGTTGTTATGGGAGCTTAATATAAAGAATCACGTTCAGTATGTAGAACAAATCATGCAGGATCGTATTGCCGGTATACGGATTGATAAGAGACCAATACTACAGTTCTTTTTCAACAAACGCTTGTTTAAACGTATTCGGCTCCCTGTATTTCTAGGAATCCTTGTGTTTTTAACATTTCATTATTCAAGCGCTATTAAAAGCTCGTTTACATCTGTTCATAAATCTCTGAATGAACAGGTAGATAACATTAAAAATAGTGTGGTAACGACTGTAGAAGAAGAATCCCCTGTTGTCATGACGTTTAGCGTAGATGGTGGAGCGACTTATATTAGCATTTTTGATGGTAACAAAGCTGTAGTGGAAAAAACTTTTAAGCAAGGAAGCAAAATTGAGTTCTATAAAAACAAGAAATTTATTGTTTCAGAAGCTGCCGATAGCTCTAAGGAGTTTTCCGTGGAAAACGATGTAATTTCATTTGAAGTTGGCAATGAATATACTACGATTGTTAAGAACGGAAGTAAGCTCGATAAGGCAACTATGAATGCTAAATTTGATTTTAAGCAAAATAATATTATCCGTTAGATTGAGAGGAACATTTTATGTACCGTGAACATTTAAAACGAGCATTGGAATACGTTAAGGGCAGTGGGGCATGGAAGGATCATATAGAGCTTGCAACCAATGCCGCAATAAGGGAAGGGCACCACGAAAAAGCTTTAGAACTCGCACTTGATTTAGCTGACAATTATCCAGAGGGGAGAGACCCTTGGCATAGCTGTATGGAAAGAGCTTTTAATTCTGCTGTAAAGGCAGATCAATTGGGGGAAGCTGGTAAAATCGCAAGAAAAATTGCAACCTTTTACCCGGAGGGCGGCTCTTATTGGAGAGATTGGAAGGAAAAAGCAGAAAAATACAAGCACTTTTAGAATAAACAATATTGGGCTACGCGCCGCTTAACACAGTAGGTAGCCCTCTCTAGCCTAATAAAATGTTAAATGTCTATTCTTGCTGGCACAGTATTCCATACCCTCGGCCAAATTCAAAATGAAGCACCGCCATGAGTTTGAAGACTTTCACGATAACCATTTTGTCTTCTGCAGGGACAATGGGTATCCCTATATCCCGAAAAATATCCTTATCCGCATGGAACGCATACTCAAGAAAACGACGATCAAAAAATCGGCTACACCACATATCTTTCGACACACGCATATCAGTATGCTTGCAGAGGCTGAAATAGATCTCAAAACGGTCATGCGGCGTGTCGGTCATGATGACCCTGACACCACCATGAAAATCTATACTCACGTTACTGAGAAAATGAAAAAGGATGCCAACCAAACGATTAAAATTCACTTTGGTGACATCCTCGGGGCAGTCCTTTTGCAAGAAATGTGATTTTTTCGTGAGTTTCAAACGGCGGACTTCACTTGGAAGCCCGCCGTTGCTTTATTTAAAAGGGTTTTGGCAAGCTGATTACATCATGCCGCCCATTCCACCCATGCCGCCCATGTCTGGCATAGCTGGTTTGTCTTTTTCAGGCTTGTCGGCGATGACAGCCTCGGTTGTCAGGAACATTGCCGCTACGGAAGCTGCGTTTTGCAGCGCGGAGCGCGTTACTTTGGCAGGGTCGACGATGCCTGCTTCGAACATGTTTACCCACTCGCCGGTAGCTGCGTTGTAGCCGATGCCGACTTTTTCGTTTTTCAGGCGCTCAACGATAACGGAGCCTTCTTGACCGGCGTTAGCCGCGATCGTGCGAACAGGCTCTTCCAGAGCGCGCAGGATGATGTTAACGCCTGTTTGCTCGTCACCGGAAGCGGCAACTTTGGCTACGGCGTTGAACACGTTCACGAGGGCTGTACCGCCACCGGAAACGATGCCCTCTTCAACGGCTGCGCGAGTTGCGTTCAGAGCGTCTTCGATGCGCAGTTTGCGCTCTTTCAGCTCGGTTTCAGTCGCTGCGCCAACTTTGATAACGGCTACGCCGCCGGCAAGTTTAGCCAGACGCTCTTGAAGTTTTTCTTTATCGAAATCGGAAGTCGTTTCTTCCAGTTGAGCACGGATTTGCGTGATGCGAGCGCCGATGTCTTTTTTGTCGCCAGCGCCGTCCACGATAATCGTGTTTTCTTTAGTTACGCGAACTTGACGCGCGCTGCCCAGTTGATCAGGAGTTGCGGATTTCAGATCCAATCCCAGCTCTTCCGTGATCACTTGGCCGCCGGTCAATGCAGCGATGTCGCCCAGCATAGCTTTGCGGCGGTCGCCGAAGCCAGGAGCCTTAACAGCTACGCAAGTGAACGTGCCGCGAAGTTTGTTCACAACCAGAGTCGCTTGCGCTTCGCCTTCAACGTCTTCAGCGATGATCAGCAATTGTTTGCCGGATTGCACCACTTTTTCAAGCACAGGCAGGATTTCCTGGATGTTGGAGATTTTTTTGTCGGTGATCAGGATGTATGGGTTGTCAAGGACAGCTTCCATTTTATCCGTATCGGTAATCATGTAAGGGGAAGTGTAGCCGCGGTCGAATTGCATACCTTCTACAACTTCAAGCTCGGTAGCGAAGCCTTTGGACTCTTCAACGGTGATGACGCCGTCGTTGCCCACTTTTTCCATAGCTTCCGCGATCAATTGGCCTACTTCATCGTCAGCTGCGGAAATGGAAGCAACTTGCGCGATGGATTGTTTGCCTTCGATCGATTTGGAGATAGCTTTCAGCTCTTCTACAGCCGCTTTAACCGCTTTGTCGATACCTTTGCGGATAACCATCGGGTTAGCGCCTGCAGTTACGTTTTTCAGACCTTCGCGAATGATCGCTTGAGCCAGAACCGTCGCTGTAGTCGTACCGTCACCGGCAACATCGTTTGTTTTGGTAGCTACTTCTTTAACGAGTTGAGCGCCCATGTTCTCGAAAGCATCTTCAAGCTCGATTTCTTTCGCGATTGTTACGCCGTCATTCGTGATCAGCGGGCTGCCGAATTTTTTCTCAAGAACAACATTGCGGCCTTTCGGACCCAGGGTTACTTTTACGGCATTCGCTAATGCATCAACCCCGCGAAGCATCGCGCGGCGTGCGTCTTCACTGAACTTAATTTCCTTTGCCATGATATAGGAAGCCTCCTTGTATTTATAAATATTTCGAAACCGTCCTCACCAAGCCGGTGACGGAACGGATCCATATACGAAGTAAGTAGCGATTTCGGTAAAAACTTAAGTATACTCTCGAACCGGCGCTGCCGTCAGCGCAGGGCGCTGCTGCAGCTCTATGACTGCTAAATTAGGCTAAAACAGCGAGAATATCGCTTTCGCGCAAGATCAACAGTTCGCGGCCTTCGTATTTCACTTCAGTTCCAGCGTATTTGGAGAAAATAATGCGGTCGCCTTCTTTAACTTCAAGCGGAACACGCACGCCGTCTTTCAATGCACCCGCGCCAACAGCTAATACTTTGCCTTCTTGCGGTTTTTCTTTAGCTGAATCCGGCAGCACGATGCCGCTGGCAGTTGTCTCCTCTTTCGCAATGGCTTCAATGACTACGCGATCACCTAACGGTCTGATCATGGAAAAATAGCCTCCTTTAGAAATAGGTATTGGATATGTTTCAAGCTTATTAGCACTCGAATGTGTTTAGTGCTAACAACAATTCTTATGATAATCATTCCAGAAGCATTTTGCAAGTCTTTTTACACATTTTTCACTTCTTGGGGCACCCCCCTCATTCTATCCAAAGCGGATGCAAATATTCTTCGCCGCGAGAAAATTCATAGGATTCTGGCGGGCGGAGTTACTGCAGAACCCGGTTCCCGGCAAAAAGTCCGCGGGTCCTTGCCGCCCAGCCCCCTTAAGCGCCAAAAAACAGCCTGCGGCAAACCGCAGACTGTCGTTATTTAGGGCCGTATTCCTTTTCCCACTCAGCATCTTTCGCGAGCTGCTTCCGATGAATAATTCCCGATAAAAACACGCTGAACTCATACAAAATGATAAGCGGCACCGCAACCAGGATCGCTGAAATCGCATCTGGAGGCGTAATGACGGTGGCCAAAATAACGAGCACCATGTAAGCGTAGCGCCGGAATTTGTGCAGCCGTTTCGGGTTCAGCAGGCGGATTTTGGTCAAAAACATCACCACAATCGGCAGCTCGAACAACAGCGCCAGCGGCAGGATGATGTTGAACATGAAAGAGAAATACTGTGCGGCCCCGTACAGCTCGGTAATTTCCAGGCTTTTGCTGATGGAAGACGTAAAGTAAAAAGCCATCGGAAACACGACGAAATAGCCGAAGGCAATCCCCACCAAAAACAGCAGAAACGCCGCAGGAATGTAAATAATCGAAGCTTTCTGCTCAATTTCGCTCAAGCCGGGCTTAACGAAAGCCCAGATATGATAAAGCGCGACAGGCAAAGTGACCAGAATGCCTACGGCCAGGCCAAAATTCATGTATAACCGCAGCGCATCCCACGGCGAAAAGATGTTCCAGCCGATGCCGCTGGCCGGGGGAATATTTTTGAGAAAGCGAATGATCGGTCTGGCGCAAATAAGTCCGACTACCATGCCGAGCACCAGTACGACCAAAACCCAGATGATTCGCTTGCGAAGCTCGCTCAAATGCTCGACGAGCGACATTTCTTCATTCGTTGTCATGTGTCCACCAACCTAACCTTTGTGAAGCGAACGGTCTGCCCGCTCACTTAATCCCCGACAGCCCCGGCTTAGTCCGGCAGCCGCCGCGACGGGCCCGGCACGTCCGCTTCTTTGCGCGCGGACTCGGCTTGCGGCCCTTGCGGCGCCTGCCCGCCGACGGCTTCAATAACGTCGGATTTAACCGCCGTTTCCTGCCCCGGCGCCGTTTTTACGTCATTCATCAGGTCGCGCGTCCCTTTTTTGAACTCGCTGATCGTCCGCCCTATCGCCCTGCCAAGTTCCGGCAGCTTTTGCGGACCGAACAGCAGCAGCCCGACGATCGCAATCAGCAGCAGCTCGGTAAATCCGATATTTTGAAACATATCGCTTCATCTCCATCTATTATGCTTAACTTGCTTTCAGAACCGAGAAGGTTGGACGATAATCGGAGAAGGAGGAACGGAGTGCAGTGATTTGCTGCATGAGTACCGGACTTCCCGATTTCGTTCAAGATTCGATGCCGAGTAATCCCTCGGATTTAGCTTCGTTATCAAAGCCGGCTCTTTAAACATCCGCTAACATTGGTAAAAGCCGCCGTAGCCCATCTCGGCGATGTCTTGGCGCACAATCTCTTCGCCGGCGCAGATGCGCGGCAGAAGCACGTCAAAGGACGTGTACGGGTCGTGCATCACGCAACCCGGCAGTCCCATAACCGGCAGATCGCCCAGATAGGCGATCATCAGCATCGAGCCCGGCAGCATCGGCGTGCCGTAGCTGACCACACGGGCCCCGGCCTGCTTGATCGCGCCCGGGGTACGATCGTCAGGGTCCACGGACATGCCGCCCGTGACCAGGATCAAATCCGCGCCCTCCGCCTGGAAAGCGCGGATTTCGCGAACAATCGCCTCGCTGTCGTCCGGAACGAAGCGTTGGTCCACGACCTCGGAGCCGAGCGCGGCGACCTTGGCTTTGACAACCGGGCCGAATTTATCTTCGATTCGGCCCTTGAACACCTCGCTGCCGGTCGTAATGACGCCGACACGCAGCCGGCGAAACGGCTTGACCTCGACCAAAGCCGCGCCTTCCGCCCGCCGCTCCGCAGCGAGCCGCTCGATTGCCTCGATCTTCGCTTCCTCGACGATCAGCGGAATGACGCGCGTCCCGAGCAGCGAAGCGCCGGCCTGCACGACCGTGTTCGTCCGAATCGTCGACATGACGATCTGATCTATCGCGTTCACGCGATCGATAAAAGCACGATCGATTCGCGCCAATCCGTGAATCGCCGACTTCACGTTCACTTTGCCTTCGTGCGGCTCCGTCAGCGTCACGTTCGCTCCCTGAACCGCCCGCGCCATGCGCAGGGCGGCTTCATCCTCATGGAGATAGCCGGGCTCAAGCTCCATCGCATAGATGTGCTCCTTGCCTATGCTCAGGAGCGCGGGAATGTCCCCTTCGCTGATTTGATGCCCTTTGCGAAAGAGGCGGCCTTTGAATTCGCCCGGCAAAATTTGCGTCAAATCGTGCGGCAGGATCATCCCGACCGCATCTTCCACTTTGACTTCACGAAGCATGCCATCCACTTTGCTCAACCGTGATCACCCTCTTTGCCGGTCAAAATGCCGAGTGCATGCGGCAGCTGATCGATAATCGCCATCAAATTTTCCTGCACGCCCTTCGGGCTTCCCGGCAGATTAATAATGAGCGTCCGCCCCCGAATGCCGGAGACGGCCCGCGAAAGCATCGCCCTGGGCGTCCGCTGCATCGAAACCATCCGCATCGCCTCGGCGAATCCCGGCGCGACGCGGTCAACTACGTTCAAGGTCGCCTCCGGAGTGACATCCCGGGGAGCGAGCCCCGTCCCTCCGGTGGTCAGAATGAGGTCAGCCTGATAATAATCGGTCATTTCAATCAAAGAAGCCATAATTTCATCCATTTCATCCGGCACTACCCGATACTCGATGATTTCCCCCTGAATCTCTTCTTCGACCAGTTCGCGAATTACCTGTGCGCTTGTGTCTTCTCTCTCTCCCCGGTAACCGCGATCACTGGCTGTCAAAATCGCAACCTTCCAGCTCATCCTCTGTCACCTCTCCCTTTATCGATCGCTGCGGTGAAAGTCCCCGTTCTTGCCTCCCGTTTTGCTGATCAACATCGTGGGGCCGATCACCATGTCCTTTTCCACCGCTTTGCACATGTCATAGACCGTCAGCGCCGCCGCCGATACGGCAGTGAGCGCCTCCATCTCGACTCCGGTCTGGCCGGTCGTACGCACGGTTGCTTCTATGTATAATTCATTCAAACCGTTGTCGCCAAAAACGATGTCAATGCCGGTGAGCGGAATCGGATGGCACATCGGAATCCAGTCCGCCGTTTTTTTCGCCGCCATAATGCCCGCTACCTGGGCTACGGCGAGCACATCGCCTTTTTTCAGCTTGCCCTGTTTGATCAAATCCAGCGTCTCAGGCTTCATGATGATGGCGGAACGCGCCGTTGCAGCTCGCTTTGTCTCCGCTTTATCGGAAACGTCGACCATCCGCGCCCGTCCCTGCTCGTTAAAATGGGTCAAATCCGGAGATTCGCTCAGCGCACTCACCTCAATCTTTTATGATTTAAACATTTGTCTGCTTTCGGTTACAAGACAGTCCACCCGAAAATCGTGCCAGGAAGAAGGCACCTGGGGAATCAGCTGAATATCGAAAGCGGCGGCAACCGCCAAAGGCCGTTTCAACCCGCGTGCGGCAAACAACTGCATGAAGCGGTCGTAGTAGCCGCCGCCGTAACCAAGCCTGCCATAATCCGTATCGAAAGCGAGTCCCGGCACCAAAATCATCGAGATGACGGACAAATCGTGCTCTACCGCCAAATGCGGGCGGGGTTCCCTGAGGCCGTATGCGCCTTTTTCCAAATCATCCGGGCTTTGTACGACATGCAGATTCATCGTTTTCGTATCGGCAGCCACTCTCGGCAGCAAAACGCGGATTCCGTTGTCCCAGCACCAGGCCATAAGCGGAGCAATATCGGGTTCAGTACGAAACGGCATATAAGAAAGCAGCGTCGGAACGCGGGAAGCCGGTTGATTGCCGTCCGCCCCTTTCAGCTTGTCCTCACACAGCGCGACGAGGCGCTCATGGATGCGTTGCTGCTTCTCTTTGCGCTCCTCGGGCGTCAGGGAGGCGCGCTTCGCTTCAACGGCCTTGCGCAGTTCAATTTTCCGCTCTCGGATGTTCATAGATGCTCAGTCCTTCACTAAAGAGGAGTGGTTTCCCTCATTTTAACATAAACAAGAAAAAAAACTACACTCGTACCCCGAAGCCCGCCGAAACCGCCTCCAGCAGGCAAAATAGCGCATGGCCGAAACCGTGTCCGGGCAAATCCGGCTTACGACGCGCCGCAGAAATGGTGTATACTAATAAATTGACGGCATTATTACTCAAGCAGGAGGCAAGAGGCAGGATGTTATTGCAAGTATCGAACTTATCCAAAAGTTACGGCGTACGCTCCGTGCTTTCCAATATAACGCTGCAGATTGAAAATAAAGAGCGCATCGGCCTGGTCGGAGTCAACGGCGCGGGCAAATCGACGCTGCTGCAAATCATCGCTGGCGAGATATCCTACGACAGCGGCGAACTGTTCAAGGCGAAGGAAACCAAAATCGGCTACTTGCGCCAAAACAGCGGCTTGAACACGGACAAATCGATATGGAACGAGCTGCTCGGCGTTTTCGCGGGACTGCTGGATGCGGAAAAAGAGCTGCGCGAGCTGGAAGCGTCCATGGCCGACCCCGATCTCGCAGCCGACGAGAAAAAATACGAAGCTACCATGAACCGCTACGCGCAAAAATCCGAGTGGTTCCGCGAGCAGGGCGGATACGAGATCGAGGCGAAAATCCGCGGTATTTTGCACGGTATGGGCTTCGGGCAGTTTCCGCCGGAGACGAAAGTGGCGACGCTCAGCGGAGGGCAAAAAACCCGGCTCGCCTTGGCCAAAATGCTGCTCGAAGAGCCCGATCTGCTGATGCTCGACGAGCCGACGAACCATCTGGACATCGCCACGCTGACGTGGCTGGAAGGCTATTTGCGCGGATATCCGGGCGCGATTCTCGTCGTATCGCATGACCGTTTCTTTTTGGACGCGCTTGTCACTTCCATTTATGAAATCGAGCGGCACGCTTCCAGGCGGTATACAGGCAACTACTCGCGCTTCATTGAAATCAAGGCGGCCGACTACGAAATCCAAATGAAGCAGTACGAAAAGCAGCAGGAAGAAATCGCCAAGCTGGAGGATTTTGTCCAGCGCAATATCGTCAGGGCTTCCACGACCAAAAGAGCGCAAAGCCGCCGCAAAACGCTCGAAAAAATGGAGCGTCTCGACAAGCCGCTGGGCGATTTGAAGCGGGCTTCGTTTTCTTTTGAAATCGAGCAGACCTCGGGCAAAGAGGTGCTGCAGGTTGACGGCCTGGCGCTTTCCTACGGCGGGAAAAAGCGGCTGGCGGACAATATCTCCTTCCACCTGCGCCGCGGGGAAACCGCCGCTTTGATCGGGCCGAACGGCATCGGCAAATCGACGCTGCTCAAGACGCTGATCGGACAGCATGCGCAGGATCAGGGCGGCCTGAAATGGGGCGCGAATGTGACGATCGGCTATTACGACCAGGAGCAAACCGGCCTGAATCCGGCCAACTCGGTGCTGGGCGAAGTCTGGAACGCCTACCCGAATCTGGAGGAAGCGCGCATTCGCACGGTGCTCGGCAGCTTTCTTTTTAGCGGTGAGGACGTGTTCAAAAAAGTGTCCGCCCTGAGCGGCGGCGAGAAGGCAAGAGTCGCGCTGGCCAAGCTGATGCTGCAAAAAGCGAACGTGCTCATTCTCGACGAGCCGACGAACCATCTCGATCTGTACAGCAAGGAAGTGCTGGAATCGGCCCTCATCGATTACGAAGGAACGCTGCTGTTCATTTCCCATGACCGCTATTTCCTGAACAAAATGGCGGAAAGCATGCTGGAGATGACCCCTGCCGGCATCCACACATATTTGGGCAACTACGACGACTACGTGGAAAAAAAGGCGGAGCTGGCCGAAATGGAAGCGAAGCGCCTGGCCAAAGAGGCCGAGAAGAAAAGCGCCGCCGCCGGAGGAAGCTCCGCGGGCTCAGGTGCAGGCGCAGGCGGCAGCTACGAAGCCGACAAGCAGGCTAAGCGCGAAGAACGCAACCGCCAGCGCAGGCTTGAACAGCTGGAGCAGGACATCGCCCGGCTGGAAGAAGAAATCTCGGCGGTCGAAGCCGAGCTGGCCGATCCGGACGTGTACAACAATTACGTGCTCGTGCAGAAGAAAACGGCAGCGGCCGAGCTGAAAAAAAGCGAGCTCGCCGCCTGCTATGAAGAATGGGAGACGCTGCTGGTCTAGTAAGTCTGTACGATGTACAAAAGTAACTCCCTCGGTCGGACTCCCAGGCATCCGGCGGGCAAAAAATCGCCGCCCCTGCGGGCCCCTGAACAGAAAGCCTGCAAAAGTGCAGCTTTTTACTCACTGATGCGCTGGTTTCCGGGAATTCCTGCAAATGTGCAGTTTTTTCGCTAAAATTCGGGGCTTAGGCCCGGTATGATCGGGAATTTCCTGCACAATTGCAGGCTTTTCCTCCAGACGGGCTGCATTCACGGATAAAGCCTGCACTTTCGCAGGCTTTTGTAAAACCCCCGCGTCAGAGGCGATAACCACAATTTGCTTGACTGCACGAAGAAAACCTGCAAAAATACATGAATTTGCGTCCTTGATCGCTGTCCACGAACAATTCCTGCAAAAGTGCAGGCTTTTCAGCGGGGACATGGGCTCAGGTTCACTTTTAGCGAAAATTCCTGTACTTTCGCAGGATTTTCGCCAAAATACGCCAATTTCGGATAAAAAACCTGCACTTTCGCAGGTTTTTTCCCTATCACGATGTCTCCCGCCCATTTTGTTCAGTTCCGCGATCTCACAAGGAGAGGTGCGCGCCCGGAAAAAGTGGCTGTCCCTCAAATTAGGGCCTCACTGTTTCCCGTAGCCCTAACTGAGTATTGCGGCTTTCTCAACATGCCTGACTTTCGCAGGTTTTCTCCCTGTCCAGCCTCTTCATGCTCTCTCGATGTGCAGCGCCGCAACCTGCGCGAGAGAGGTTCGCCCCTCCGGTTCCTCTAACACATCACTTTCTCAACAGCCTGAAATTTGCAGGCTTTTAGTCGAGGCAAGCCTATCCAGCAGCAAAAGGATGATAAACCGGCGACGGCGGCATGGGTGGCGCCCGGCGGCATGGCGGGCTGTTGCAGCAATTCTCCGCACTGCCAAGGAGATGAGCCGGCTCTAGCCGGCGAGTCTTGCTGCAGGCCCGCTGGCGGAGTCGGGCGGGCGGAGCTCCAGCTCCTGCAGGCGCAGCAGGAGCATCGGCACCGCGACGTAGACGATCATCGTCGCCGCCGCCACGATGCCGGAGTCGTTGAGCAGCAAAGCTGCTACGGCTCCGAGCGTATTGGCCGAGAACCCGTACATCCAGTACGGGTATTGGCGCTGCCACAGCATAAGCCGCCCACGGGGGCGCAGCACCAGCACCGCCATCACGAACAGGCTCGTGATGAGCACTTTGCTCCATGCGGATGCGCCGATCAGGTGCACGTTCATCCGCAGCTTGCGCACGATCAGCTCGCCGAGCCGATCGAATTGCCCTGCGCGCAGCGCGTCGAACGCGCGCCCGACATGGCTCTCCCGCGCGGCGGCCGCGGGAGAATCAGCGCTGTTGAGCAGCCACAGCGCGGCAAACCCCAGCGCGAGCAGCGCTGCCAGCAGGACCGCCGTCCTGCCGGGGCGCAGCTCGCGCCAGCGGCCGCCGGCGAAGCAGCGCGCGCCGGCTGCGCCGAAGGCGACCGCGGCGCTCAGAGCGCCGCCCGCGTTCGCGCCGAGTGACGGTGCCGCCAGGCACGCCGTCACGAGCAAGAACGCCGCGCCGGCTAGCCAGGCGGCGGCGGAACCCCCGCGCGCCGCCGCGGGCCGGGCCTGCTCGGCTGCGGCGGCGCTTTCCCGCTCCGCGAGCGTGCGCGGAGCTTCCGCAAGGAGCCCGGGCGCAGCGGGCTCCGGCCGCTCGTGACGGCGCTGCAAAGCCGCCGTCACGCCGAGGACGAGGGCGCCGATCAGGACGCCCATGTACTCGTTGCCGATGCCGTAGTAGCGGGCGCCGATCATCGGATCGTAGCCGAGCACGGAAGCTTTCATCGCGTGCGCGTCCGTCATGCCGTCCGCCGTAATCAGGGCGGCCGTGCCGCATCCGAGCGCGATCATGGCGCCGGATAAACTTCTTTTTTCCAGCGCGTACGACAGTGGCAGCAGAACCGCGGCAAATGCCGCTGCAAGCCAGACCATGGCCCCGCTCGCTCCAGCCGCTGCGGCCAGCGGCCCAACCGCATAGCCCATAAGCAGCAGAACGCCAGGTGCAGCCAGCACAGTCATTAACGCTGTCCGAATCAAGCGGCGCACCTTCAAGCCTCGTCGAACGATTTTTGCGTGCACGAGAGCAATATACAGCAGGCTGACCAGCAGCACGGCAATTTCATAGGAGGCAAACGGATACAGCAGCAGCGGCCGCAAGCGGTACACTGTTTGAATGCCGGAGAGCTGATCCAGCAGCTTCGGCAGCGACCGCCCCTCTTCACGCACGGTAACCGCTTGACCCGTCACTCCGGCCCCTTCCCGGACGCCGAACTCCTCCAACAAAGAGGCAGTGAAGTCCTGATACGTAACGATCCCCGTTCTCCGGGTCGATTCCGAAGCCAGCAATCCTCCCGTTCCCCCCGGGGAATAGCGAATAAGCGGAGACAGCAGCAGCTTGTCTTTGGCGGCATCGCGCCCCACCTCGGGCGAGAACATCCACAAATGCATTCCCGCATCCATACGCCCAACCAGTTCACCCAAAAAAGCATCGATCTCCGACAACACTTCCCGCTGAAGATCCCGAAACCGCTCCTCTCCGTAGCTCCCTTTATCCGTGTACAATCTGTACAAGTCTCCCAGTTCAAGCAGCGTCACGCCGAAGAGTGGGGGTTGTGGGGGTTGCGGGTTTCGCGGGTTTTGCGGATTTTGCAGGTTTTGCAGGTTTTCCCGGTTTTCCGGGCTTTCAAGCCTTTCCAAGCTTTCCGGGTTTTGCAGGTTTTGCAGATTTTTCCGATTCTCCGCCGGAACCGCCTTATTTGCGGCCATGCCGTTCTCTTGCTCCCAGTCTTTAAGCAGTTGTGGATAATTGCTTTTCACGCCGAACGGTCTGTCCACAGCTTCCGTCAGGGTTTCTTCCCCGACTTGTCCGCTGTCCACAGCGCCATTAGCGTCCATGAGCATAAGCGCCGCGTATCTCCGCAGCTTTTGCTCGTCCCGGCCTGCTGCGCCCAGATCGCTGCTGCCGAATACGGATCGGCGGACGCCTTGGCTTTTGAGCAGCCCGCCTAAAGTTCCTGCCGCGCTTTCCGCAAATTGGCCTTTGTTCGCCTTGTGGAGCATGCCGATTTTGGGCACGAGCAAGCCGCCGCTTGTTTCCGCTCCGGACCGCCCCGAGTATCGCAGCAGCAAATCCGCCGCATTCGTTCCCTGCCACGCCTGAGAGGCCTCTAGCGCCTGCGCTTCAACGGACCCGACAGCCGTTTGGCCGGCCCCGATCGATGCGTACACATCCTGCATCCTTCTGTTCGGCGTACGAATATTCATCGCTCCGACCGCAGCCTGATCCAGCAATCGGGCAAGATGGGGAAGTGCGGATAACCGTTCCGGCTGCAGCTCCAAAAAGGAAAATCCCGGTATCGAAACGACCGTGACCTGTTTTGCCATACACCCCCCTTGCCCGGCCCAGTCCGTACGATCAACCGGTTGGACCGTGACTGCGGCTGCCGCTGGGGATGCATTCAGCAATAACATGGCGATGCCGGCAAGCAAAGCTCGGTTTCGGCATTTCATGCGCATGTCCCCCCGTTTTTTCATATAGCATTTTCATCCAAAAGCCAACATATTCGCAGCGGCACGCCTCGGCCTGACCCGCCCTGTGGGATTATTCACTTTTCCACATCTTTATGCACAAAAAAAAGAGGCATCATATGCCTCTAAATCAAGCTTTTTTTGCTTTCTCCACATTTTTATCCACATTATTCACAAAAATCTGTGAGAAAGTTATTCTTTTTATTAAGATTTTGAAAACGTTGGTATCCGTAGATTTGTCGAATGTTATACACATTATGCACAGGGGTTGTGGATAACTTTACCCACATGCATTGTGAATAAATTGTTAAGCCGGGGAAGCCTCCGCTTTGACGGCCGAATTTTGCATCCGGACCGCTTGGTTGCAGGCGGATACGAACGCTTTTGCCACTGCGACGAGAACGTCCTGATCGATGCCTGTGTTTTTGAAAACTTCGCCACCTACCGTTACGGTAACTTCCGCTTCGCCGGTAGCTTTTTCCCCTGTGGACAACGAATGCAGCTCCAGGTCGGAGAACTCCACTGGCATCGGCATCGCCTGCTTCAAGCTGTTGACGATCGCCTCGATCGGCCCTTCGCCTGTGCCGGAGTATACTTGCTCCATGCCGGTATCGTTGTGGCGAACCGCAACGGACGCAACGCGGCTGCGGTCGCTGCTGCTGACTACCTGAACATGGGTCAGGGTGAACGCCTCCATCTGCCCTTCGACCGTAGCGCCGACAAGCTCCATCAATTGGTCGTCGGTCACGACTTTTTGCGCATCCGCTTTTTCCTTGAAGCGGGCGTACAGCGCATCCAGCTCTTCGGCAGTCAGTTCTACGCCGAACTGGCCTACGCGGTGCTTGAGCGCATGGCGGCCGGAGTGCTTGCCCAAAATGATCATCGAGCGCGGAATGCCCAGCTTCTCGGGGTCCATGATTTCGTAAGTGCTGCGGTTTTTGAGCAATCCGTCCTGGTGAATGCCCGCTTCATGCTGAAAGGCGTTGCGTCCGACGATCGGCTTGTTGAATGCGATCGGGAAGCCCATAATGCGGCTGACCATTTTGGACGTATTGAACACCTCGCCCGGCACGATGCCCGTCTCCACGCCCATCGTCTGCTTGCGGGTTTCAATCGCCATGACCAGCTCTTCCAGCGAGCAGTTGCCCGCCCGTTCCCCGACTCCGTTCACGGTTACTTCCACATGCGTAACGCCTGCGGCGATAGCTGCCAGGCTGTTCGCTACGGCCAGCCCAAGGTCGTTGTGGCAGTGGGCGCTGTACTCGACCGTATCTCCGCCTCTGACGCCGGCGCGGACTCTGCGGAACATGTTGCCGTACTCCTCAGGCAGCGCGTACCCGACCGTATCGGGGATGTTCAAAATGGTCGCTCCCTCTGCGATAACGGCCTCCAGCACCTCGAACAAAAATTCGTCGCCGGTGCGGGTCGCATCCATCGGCGAAAACTCGACGCGATCCACGAATTGCTTGGCGTAAGCGACCATGGAGCGGGCCATTTCCACGACCTGCTGGCGCGATTTGCGAAGCTGGAAATCCAGATGGATGTCCGAGGAGGAGAGGAACATATGAATGCGGCGCATAGCCGCATCTTCCGTTGCCTTCACTGCGGCGTCGATATCCGCCTTCACCGCGCGGGCAAAGCCGCAGATTTCCACCGTTTGCAGCTCGCGGGAAATTTGCTGCACGGCCTGGAAGTCGCCGGGGCTGGAAATCGGGAAGCCCGGCTCGATCGTATCTACGCCCATTCGGGCCAACTGTCTGGCGATGCGGATTTTTTCCTCCGGGTACAGGGAAGCTCCGGGAGCCTGTTCTCCGTCTCTCAGTGTCGTGTCAAAAATGCGAATGCGGCGATTTTTGTTTTCCATGGTCAACTACCTCCAAAGTTTTTTTAGGTTGTTTCATGTATATGCCATTGCTTTAATTTGAATTTTGCAAAAATTGTTTACAGGTACTTCGGGCCGATCTCCCGCGGAATTCGTCAGCCAGGCGGCATCGGACTGAAGATACGGACCGTTCGCGCACTGCAGTTGCGCCTTTCGGTTCCATTCCTCATTTGCCGATTCCCTCCCTGACTGCAACAAAAAGACCCGCCGTCTCCATCAAAGAGACGACAGGTCCAAAGCCCGGCGCGGTACCACTCTTGTTGGCTTCCTGAAAGAAGCCCACCTCGGACGCCGGCAGCATTCAAGCGCCCGGCGTCACCCGGTCACGGAGGTTAACCGTCCATCCCTAGCGGCCTGTACGGGCCGGTCAGGATGACCGCTTCCAAGCGAGTTCAGGGCGGCCCCGGTCTGCGTCGCATCGTCCCGCAGCTTTCTGTACCGTTAACCTTGCCCTTACTACTCTTGTTCATCGCGTTTGTCGTATATGTGAAAAACCAAAAAAGCCTGCCATCTCTTAACTAAGAGACGACAGGCTGTGCCTTCCGCGGTACCACTCTTGTTGTTCCGAGCATGCTCGAAACCACTCATGTACCCGATCACGGGGGTCAACCGTCAAGACCTACCTGGCTGCCGGATCCTTGGCATCCCTATCAGTCTTACCGCTCCAGGGCGAGTTCAGGCAACGTTTCGGCTGCGTCGCACCAATCCGCAGCTCTCTGAGCGAAACTGTTCATCCTTACTAATCCCGTTCGTTGCGTTTGAAAGTATTGATGTGATTATAATATGCGTATTTTGCAAAGTCAATACTCTATTTTTCCAATTTTTTTGCGGTGACATTTTCCCGGATGATTGATACAATTCATTTCCCATGGACATAAACGCCCCTCGAGCGCGTGCCAAGAAGGTTACCTTTTTGAAGGAACACCTTACTTTTTTTTATGTTCAATCCGGGAAAACGATTTACAATTAAAAATGTAAGCGTTGACACAAATAAGGAGGGTATCTATGTTTAAAAAAAGAACCGCAGCCATGGTCAGTCTTCTTCTTGTAACCGCCTTAACCGCCTGCTCTTCCGGTGGCAATCAAGCTGCGCCATCGACCGGACAAGCCGGTTCCGCCACCTCTCCAAACTCCGCGGCCAAACCGGCGGACAGCGGTAAAAAAGTCGAGCTGCGCATGACCTGGTGGGGCTCGCAAACCCGCCACGATTTGACAATGAAAGCGCTCAAGCTGTTTGAGCAAAAGCATCCCAATATTACGATCAAGCCCGAATATTCAGGATGGGACGGCTATTTTGACAAAATCGCCACTCAGGTTGCAGGCGCCAACGCCCCCGATCTGATTCAGATGGATTACGCCTTTTTGACCGATTACGCCAAGCGCGGTGCGCTGCTTGATTTAAATCCGTACATGGACAAGGAACTGAAGACGGCCGATCTGGACAAAAGCATGATTACAGCCGGTACCGTAGACAATAAGCTGTATGCCGTAACTTTGGGCGTGAACGCTCCGGCTGTCGTGTACAACGCCTCCGTATTTAAAGAACTGGGCATCGCCGAGCCTCAGCAAAACTGGACGTGGAAAGATTTTCAGGATATTTCCGCAAAAATCGCCGCGGCCAAAGGCAAAGGATACTTCGGCACGTTCGACATCGCCGGCACGACGAACATGTTCGAGCTCTTTGTCAGGCAGCACGGAGCGTCGATGTTCAAAGACAACCAAGTCGGCTTCACGAAAGATATGCTGAGCGAATGGTACAACATGTGGGCGGGTATGCGCAAAAACGGCAGCGCCACTACGCCCGAGATTACGGCGGCAACGACGAACGCGCTGGAGACGAGACCGATTTCCCTGGGCACCGCCGCCATGGACTTTGCTTTCTCCAACCAGGTGAGCACGTTCCAGAAGGTGATCAAAAATCAGAATGACAAAATCAAAGTGCAAGTTCTGCCCCACCTGGAAGGCGAAAAGAAAAACGGCGAATATTTGAAACCAAGCATGTTCATTTCCGGCTATGCCAAATCCGCCCACCCTGCGGAAGTTGCGATGGTGATCGATTTCCTCGTCAACGACCCTGACGCGGCGCAAATTCTCGGCTCTGAGCGCGGCGTGCCGATCAACGCGCAAATTCGCCAGAAATTGAAATCATCGCTCTCGGAAGGCGATCAGATGATTTTTGATTTTATCGATACGGTTTCCAAAAATTCGAGCAACATCGATCCGCCATACCCGCAGGGCTATGCGGAAATCGACAAAAACTTCACCGTATCGGCGCAAAAGGTCGGCTTCGGCCAATCTTCCATCGACGATGTTGCGAATCAATTCGTCACAAGCTCGAATCAAACATTGAGCAAAAACAAATAGCGGCAGCCACCCGGTAACCGTAAACCCGCTTTACGGTTACCGTATTCTTATAGCGAAGGCGGATACGATTATGAATTCATCAACCACTTCCATCGCGTCGGCTGCACAATTGCAGGCGAGAGCGAAACGGCGTTACCGGCAAAACGGAATTGCCGCATTGTTTCTGGCCCCCTGGTTTATCGGGGTGCTTGTTCTGACGGTAGGCCCTATGCTGGCATCGCTTTATTTTTCGTTTACCGACTATACGATTTTAAACAGTCCGACATGGGTCGGCAGCTCCAACTACACGACGCTGTTCACTCAAGACCCGCTGTTTTTGACATCGCTCAAGGTGACTTTTATCTATGTATTTTTGTCGGTTCCCTTCAAGCTGGCGATTGCCCTTGGGGTAGCCGTGCTGCTGAATAAAGGCATCCGCGGCCTCGGCATATACCGGACTGTGTACTACATTCCTTCGCTGCTCGGCGGTAGCGTGGCCATTGCGATTCTATGGCGCAAAATGCTCGGCGGCGACGGCCTGCTGAACCAACTGCTGCTGCATGTCGGCATTCAAGCTCCGGATTGGGTGTCCAACCCGAAATATGCGCTGTATTCGATCATCATGCTATCGGTCTGGCAGTTTGGATCTTCCATGATCATTTTCCTGGCCGGTTTGAAGCAAATTCCCGTAGAGCTCTATGAAGCTTCGGCTGTCGACGGCGCCAAGCCCGCAAGGCAGTTTTTTTCGATTACGATTCCGATTCTTACTCCGGTTATATTCTTTAATCTCGTCATGCAGATCATCTCTTCCTTCCAATCGTTCACTCAGGCATATGTCATCAGCAACGGCACTGGCGGACCGATCAATGCGACCTTGATGTATTCCTTGTATTTATACAAAAAAGGATTTTCGTTTTTCCAAATGGGATATGCCTCGGCCATGGCCTGGGTGCTGCTCGTCATTATCGGCGTTATGACCGTGTTCGTGTTTAAAACGAGTCAATCCTGGGTGCACTATGAGGATGGAGGGAAATAGCTTATGGAAACGACAACGGGCAGACTGCCCATTCTCAAGCATGCGCTGATCATCGTCATCGCTTTCGTCATGCTGTATCCCGTGCTGTGGATGCTCGGCAGCTCCTTCAAGCCGGCCAACCAGATTTTCACGGAAACATGGATCTGGCCCCGGCAGTGGGTGCTGGACAATTACTCGAAAGGCTGGGCAGGCGCAGCCGGCAATCCGTTTTCCACCTTTTTGACCAATTCGTTGATCGTCTCTATATTCGCTGTGCTCGGCAACGTCATTTCCTGCTCCATGGCAGCTTACGCCTTTGCTAGACTTGACTTCCGCTTTAAGGCGCTGTGCTTCGGACTGATGCTAATGACCATTATGCTGCCGCATCATGTTACTTTGATCCCGCAATATATTTTGTTCAACAAGCTGGGCTGGGTGAACACCTTTTTGCCGTTAATCGTGCCCAAATGGCTTGCGACGGACGCGTTTTTTATTTTTTTGACGATCCAGTTTATCCGCGGTTTACCCAGGGAACTCGACGAATCGGCGACGATCGACGGCTGCGGACCGATCCGGATTTACACCCGAATCATCATTCCTTTGGCGCTTCCGGCGCTGATTACGACGGCCATCTTCACCTTTTTATGGACGTGGGACGATTTTTTCAGCCAGCTCATTTATTTGAGCGAAGTGAGCCGTTACACGGTTCCGCTCGGTTTGCGGCTGTTTCTGGATGCAAGCTCGCAGTCGGATTGGGGACCTATGTTCGCGATGTCCGTCCTGTCGCTGATCCCGTGCTTCGTTATTTTTATCGTCTGTCAAAAATACTTTGTCGAAGGAATTGCGACATCCGGCATTAAGGGCTAAAATCGAAAGTAATTTGCCAACAAGATTAATTGCCTACAAGAATGGATGATGCTTAGATGATGCGAGCGCTCTGGATGCAGATGAAGGCCGTTTTGAAGCGGAGCAAGCTTTCCACGTTGATGATTACCTGTTTTATATGCTTGAACCTGCTCGTGCTGATCGGCATTATCGGTCTGGCCTATCAGGCCTTTTCCGGGGTTACTTTTACCGAAATCAGCAAGGCCAGGCTTGCGCTGCTCAACGAAAGCACCCGCCGGGGCTTCGATTTTATTACGAACGTCTCCGGCATCGCCTACTCCACGGTAAGCAACAAGGAAATCGTCGAAAAGCTGGAGTCACCGCATCCGACCAAATTCGAAATCGTCAGCAACCGGCGGGACATATCGGACATTTTGCATCATTCGCTTGTGGTCAACAACGGCATTTCTTCACTTGAAATATATTCCGACGCCTTCAACGCCGCTCCCTACAGCGCCACGGATCTCGTCTTTCCGATCAGTCACATATCGGGGAAATTTTGGTTCGACAAACTGAAACAGGCGGACGCGATCTGGCTGTCGGAGCAGGAAAACGACGTGCCCAATTCGCTGATCGGCTACGTCCAGCATCTGTTCAACAGCAAGGGCGAGACGATCGGCTACGTGCTGATCCGCATGTCGGCCGCCGATGTGATGCACAAATTCGCCGACGTTCCGATGTCGCTCGACGGGCAGGTGCTGCTCGTCGACACAGCCGGCAAAGTGATCGTGCAGGTCAACGATTCGACGGCGTTCGATAAAGAGCCCGTGCTGGACGCCGGCTGGCTGTCCAAGCATTCGGACGGGCTTAGCGACGGCTCGGAAATTTATCAAAAGGGCGGCCAGTCATATTTGGTCATGTTCTCCAAGCCAAGCACGGTGCAGTGGCGGCTCGTCCAGATCATTCCGGTGAGCATGCTGCTGGCCAGCACTCAAAAAGCCGGCTGGTACGTACTCGGCATCGGCGGGCTCAGCCTGCTCGTCTCCGGCGTGCTGGCCTACGTGTTCGTCAAAAACATGATCACACCGCTGCGCCGGATGATGATCGAGATGAAAAAGCTGGAGCGCGGGGATTTCCGGGCCCAAGTGAAAAGCTCGTTTACCGAGGAATACGTCCAGCTGTCCTTCGGCTTCAATCACATGGTAACCCGGCTGCAGGACTTGATGGAGAGCGTGCGCACGGAAAGCAAGGCGAAGCGCGAGGCGCAGACGAGCCTGCTGGAAGCGCAGATCAAGCCGCATTTTTTATACAATACGCTGGATATGATCCACTGGCGGGCGCTGGATTACAACGCGCATGATATCAGCTTTATGATCAATCAGCTCGGCAAACTGCTGCATATCGGCTTAAGCGGGGGCAAGCTGTTCATCCGGCTGCGGGACGAGCTTGAGCACGCCCGCTGCTACGTCAGCATCCAGAAGGAGCGGCTGCCTTTTGCCATCATCTTTACCGAGCATATAGAGCCGCACATGAAGAGCTACTATATACCTAAAATTATTTTGCAGCCGATCATTGAAAATGCCGCCATTCACGGCAAGCCCAAAGATCCGGCCGAACCTCTCGAAATCCGGCTGGAAATTCGCGAAATCCAGGGGCCCGGCCATTCGAAAATGCTGGAAATCCGCTTAAGCGACAACGGCGAAGGCTTCCCGGAAGGTTGGGATATGGAGAAGTCCAAAGGGATCGGAATCCGCAATGTGCACAACCGCATCCAGCTGTTTTGCGGCCCGCGCTTTGGTTTGCAAATGTCCAACAGGGAGCCCCGCGGGGCTCTCGTCACGATCCTGCTGCCGGTCATCGAGAGCGAAGAGCAGTTAAAACAATGGTTGGATGGTGAGAATTCATGAGATCAATTTTGCTTGTCGATGATGAGGAAGCTATTCTCAAAGCCTTGTCCAAGCATGTCGATTGGGCCTCGATGAATATCCGCATTGCCGGAACGGCGAAGGACGGCATAGAAGCTTTTGAAGCTTACAAAACGCTCCGGCCCGATATGCTGATGACCGATGTGTTCATGCCGGGCATGGACGGCATCCAGCTCGTGCAATCGATCCGGGGAGAAAACGCGCACATCCCGATCATTATCCTGAGCGGCTACGAGGAATTCGAAAATGCGCGCCAGGCGATGCGCTGGGGCGTGAATCATTTTTTGACGAAGCCTTCCAGCGTAAGCGAAATTGAAGCGGTTGTGAAGGAAATTAACCAGGAGCTGGATGTGATTGAGCAAAAGCAGCGGCTGGAGGAGCACTACAGACGGGAAATCGGCCTGATGCTGCCCTACCTTCGGGAGAAGCTGTTTTTTGAAATTTTAACGACCCGCTATTCCCCTGGCGAGCTTCCACCTGAACGATTGGAATATTTGGAAATCCCCCGGCCGCAAAAGGTGATTGCCGTCAGCCTGCGCATCGCGCGCCCCTCCTTCGCCTCGAAGCTAAAGGAACGCGACTGGCAGCTGCTGAAATTCGGCGCAGGCAATATTGTCCGGGAAATGATCAAGGAAGAGCTTGCCGCCTATCCAAGCCTGAGCGGTCATGTGCTCGATTATTCCGATCACCTGTTTGTTCTGCCGCTGCTCAGCGGGACGGCCGATCAGGAAATTTTGTACGGCGCGGCTGAAATGATTGCCCAAAAGACGATCGAGAAAATCAGAATTTATTTGAAAATCGAAGCTTCCGCCGGGATCGGCTCGGTAAAAAACGGCCTGAACGAGCTGATCGACTCGTATCTGGAGAGCCGGGAAGCGCTCGAAGCGCTGGAGTTTCACGATTCCAGCACCGTGTACCAGTTCCGCGATTACGCCGAGTACCAGACGGCTGCGGATCATTTGGCGCCGCTGCTGCATCATTGGGGCGAAGCGCTGGCCGCAAAAGATTGGAACAAAGCCGGCGAAATCTGGCAGTCGATTTATGACCGCATGCTGGGCAGCCCGGGGATTTCCCTCACCGATATCCAAACGGTATGCGTGACCTTGTTCAGTTCCTTGACCCACTATTGGAACGATCAGTTTCCGCTGATCGAGCCGCCGCGCACGATGTCGCAATTTTTGCAGGAAATCCAGCAGCACTATACGCTGAAGCCTTTGGCCATGTGGATGAACGGTTTGGTGAGCGAGTGGATGCAGTGCGCGGCGCAGGAGCTGTCGGGGAAAAAGAGCAATCCGCTGGTGAGCAGCGTCAAACAGTATGTGGAGCAAAATTACATGCGGGAGATCAGCTTTGCGGCCATCGCCAAAGATTTGTTCGTCCATCCGAAATATTTGAGCGCGCTGTTCAAGCGGGTGACCGGGGAAAATTTCGTCACCTATTTGAACCGTTACCGCATCGGCAAAGCGATCGAACATCTGCAATCCGGCCAGCACATGGTCTACGAAGTAAGCGAAATGGTCGGCTTCAACAACACGACATATTTCAGCCAGGTGTGCAAGCTGATTACGGGCAAAAGCCCGTCCGATTTTTTCAAGCCATAGGCTTGCCGCCAGCCGCCGCCCAATGGCGGCACTGGCTTGTAAAGGCTCTATTACTGCATATACTGCATGCGATAATTCGCTAACAATGTACTCTCAATAGGCGCTTTTAGTGTGTTTAATTCTTGAAGCAGTGCTTCATATGTTTCTTGTTTCAATTCATATAAAGGCTGTGAATCATCTAATGATTGAATATAGGTTATTCGGAAACCTGTAGGCGGATGGGATGCATCCAGTCTTGAACCGGATGCTGCTTTGATACGTTTAATTCTTTCCAACTCTTTAGCGGGCATATTATGGATGTACTCCTGCAGCGTTTCAAAAAAATGGCCATCTTGCTTCGTATTGATCACCTTTAATACGGAAAATTGAAACATTTCTCGCAAATGCAGCTTGTGAAGCAAGGACATCTTGAATGTTTTACCTGCAGTTATTGCTGCATACTGATCAGCCAAATACTCGGCACGCTGGGAATTACGCCAGTTCAGATGGCAAAGGATATAAAGCCATAGTTCAATCACTTTGGTTGCGAACCAAAGTACGGCATTAGGAATTATCATAAAGATGCTGCCCCTTACATCAAGAGGACGCATTATTTCATGCCAACCGTTCAATGTATCAATGGCGGTGCCAACCACAAGTCCACGCTTCGAGTCCCCATTGATTCCATGAGCGAGTTCGTGAGCAACCAGTGCGACGAATTCTTGCTTATCAAGTATCAATAACAATGGCAGGCCGAGGCGTACGATTTTTTTTCGTTTAAATCCTGCTTGGTAAAATGATGCATTGAACTCCTCGTTGATGATAATTCCGGAAACCTTGTTCGAATTCATGCTGATTGCAATATCATCGATTACTTTATACAAAACCGGAAAGTCGGCTCTTGAGTGTGTGTTTCTTTCCAGCTTTGGCAATTGAGGTTTCGCATACCAAGCGAACAAAAGAATCACAAAGCTTAACAACATCATTATCCAGTTGGGGTAACTTTGCACAAGCAGGTAAACACCACTCAAAAATGCACCAATACTTAATACATGAACACAAGCTGCTAATAGCAGCGTGCATATTTTGCTCAATGACATAGAAGAAACTTGATGTTTTGATTCAATAAATGAGTTAAGCAAATTGAGACCAAGCTTATTCCCGATTGATAGATAAACTTTTTCAAATAGATCAGCAGGCTTAGTCAAGAAAGAATCAGCTTGCAGATTCCAGTTACAGTGTTCACACCACAGGGCATAACCTTTTGTAAATGCTATAGGCTTTTGACATTCGGGGCACTGCTTCTCAGATGTGGATTCTGACGATTTTGACATGGAAGGCTCCTTTCTCGACAGCAGATATCACTTCATCGAATTTCTATTTATGCCAAGCTTATTCCTCCCAAAAAGATTCAAACTTATAGAGACTTTTCTCATCCAAGAATTGAATAATAATTCGTTATTGTGTATATTTATTCATCATAAACAATTAGGAGGAGCCCCCATGTCTCTTGTCATAAGAAACGCCGAGCCGGATGACGTAAACAATTTAACCGAGTTAATGTATGAATACATAGTTGGTTTTTATCGAAAACCTAGACCGGACATTGAAAAGATACATCGTTTGATTCAAACTCTTTTAGAAACTCAACTGGGTATACAATTTGTAGCGGAAAAAGACGGAAAATTAGTCGGATTCGCTACGTTGTACTTTACATTCAGCACAATGAAAGCAGATAAAATTGCTTTAATGAACGATCTTTTTCTCATTGAGCCATACAGAGATACAGAAGTTGAATCACAATTGTTTTTAAAATGTCAAAATTACTCGCGGGAACACGGCTACGCTCATATGACTTGGATAACAGGTACTGATAATAAACGAGCTCAACGTTTTTTTGAAAGAATGGGGGGCGTTCAAGGGGATTGGATTAATTATTCCATAATCTAGGAAAGGCGTTGCGGTTCCGGGCCATATATGCGAATTAATACGCTGTTTTAAAGCCATCCGGCGGTCTTGAAACGTATTTCAGCATCTTCCATTACCGAGAGCATCTAACCGCCATAGAAAAGCAGATGGATGCCCTCGCTAATAAAATGGAAGAGTATACAATTATTCAATCCATTCCCGGGTAACAGCCCCGATCCCCGATCCCGACATCAATTCTAATCCAGTTTCACTTGGACCGGGTTCGTACGTGAAGTCGTGGTTCCATCCCCCAATTGACCGGAACTGTTCACGCCCCAAGTCCAGACGGTTCCGTCCTTCTTAACCGCAACGGTGTGGCTGAATGAGCCGGCGATAGCAACTACATCCTTCAAACCCTCGACACGCTTCGGTTCTGTCGGGAATGAAGTGGGGTTACTCTCAAGGCGGCCCCCCGACACCACGTTATTGGGCCCAAGTGTCCAGACGGTTCCGTCTTTCTTAAGTACGCTGGAGAAATCGATATCAGCGACGATATCGACCACATCCTTTAGACCCGGAACCGGTGTCGGCTCATAAATTTTCGGTTCGCTGAGGCCTAGTTGACCTGTATTGGTACCCCAACTTAAGACGGATCCGTCCTTCTTGATTGCAAATTGGCCGTACCCTCCGGATATTACTTTCGCTACATCCCTCAATCCGGGTATCGGTTCGGCGACATCATAAAACTTGTGCTCTTTAAGGCCGATTCGGCCAAGATCATTACTGCCCCAGCCCCAGACGGTTCCATCCTTCTTCAAAGCCAATACGGCATCTTGACCGACGAAGAAACTTTGAACCGCAATACTCGCGACATTGCTAAAGCCTTCGATTTGTGAAATTTTGGCAGGGTCAATGTTCAACAAGTTGGGAATTGACGTATCCTTATTCCATTGCCATACCGTACCGTCTTTCTTCAGAATGATCAATTTATTATTCGTTTGTGCGATGGAAACCGCATCATGGACGCCTTCAAGCTTCACTGGCTTTCCGTGGCCTGCAGCATATTCCGAAGACAAAGAAGGAATCGGCACCCAGACCCAGACGGTACCGTCTTTGAGCATGGCTGCTTGAAAGCCGAATCCGGCTTCAAACCTGCTTACATCGTGTAATTCGGGAAGTTGCTGCGGTTCCTTTCCTTTCTCGGAGTAGGAGCGGTTCGGATCCGGACTCGTCATCCAGCTCCATACCGTTCCATCCTTTTTAACAAACATACTGAGCCCTCCGGGATACACTTGGGCAATATCTTTCATCTGACCCACTCGGACAGGAGTGCTCCCATTCGGAGACCCTCCCCAGTACCAAATGTCTCCGTTGTCGTTATATGCAACGTCGACACCCCCTGTTTCTACATGCATGCGATCGGTAGCCTGCACTCCGGCGGGTGTCGATTCGGCATAGGCCGAAGAACCGAACGCAGCGGTCAGTACCGCGGCCAACAGCAATGGTCGTACAAACCGATTGTTACTTTTACTTTTTGCTTGCATGAAATGCTCCTCCTAATTGGGTGGTATAAATTCCCATAAGCAAAATCCAAATATTTAGACGCGACATATATGGAAAAAGTTTCATTGTAGTGAGTGCTCGTTCTCATGCAGAAGTAGATGCTATCGTAATCGATCTGAATTTTTCTTTCTTTTCCGCAAAAATGACCAGATGATATATGTACAAATCGAACTTATTAGCAGAGCCAAACTAATCAGGAAAAAACGATCGGCCAAATTTGTCGCATTGTTTTGTTGTATTAACATCTCTGGAGTTGGATCCTGGTAAGGGATTAATGGGTGTATATTCATACCGGTAATGAAAGTGAGTACAGATAAAGCAAATAAGGACAGCCAAGCGATCTTTAATATTTTCATTTCTGCTTCCTTTCAGAAAACGTTAAAATCCAGACCTTATTGTAGTTGACTAAGAAATTCCCGCGTTCTTTGATTGGTTTTCAAATCAGGTTTTGGTTCAAATGTTTATTGCTCTTCAATATGTTCTGAACCACCCAAATCTTCCGGAGGAAACCTATGAATATCGGATAATATTTTCGCAAAATAAATAAGTATAGACTGATTTACTTTCATCACCGGCGAACCATCGAAACTGGTTAACAACACTTGATTGGAATTTTTATCCAACCCCCAACCCATAGGCCGCGATACCGATAAACCTTGGTTGAACAACGCCTTCAACAGCTTATATTGACACTCAACATTTGGCTTTGAAGACCTATTCCATACTTTGAGCACAAAACTGGTTTCATCAAAACAAATCTTTGCCACTTCCGCCTCAAGCCCTGAATTTAAAGGGACTACGGTTAGTGAGCTGCTGTATTCTAAAAGCGAATCAACGAGCTGGTCTTTTTCTACCCAACTAATATCTCTGATTGGATTCATGGTATTTTTCCTTTCGCTAAGCGGATGCTGCTCCAAGCCTCGCAATCCCGAACGTGAAATAAAAAGCCAGGCAGCCTCATTTAATCCCATGGGAGTACAGTAAGATTCGGCCAGTTCGTTTTCCACCGAAGTACTTTCTTTTCGTATATCTCTTTTGTGATTTGGGCTTTGTTTGCCCTTACAATTAAACCGAATAAATCATTTAATCCAAAAGGCGCGTACAATCTCCATGTTTCGTTTTCATTTTTTCTCAATCCGATTGCAGTAGCTGTTGTAGGCCAAATATTAATTGCCTCTTCAAGCGAAAGATACGGAGCTATCGCGTAACCGAAATGTTGCTCATACCATAGATGGACACGCGCTTGATTTTTGACATCAACACTTATTGGAAGATCGCCGAATAGACCTTTGACTCGTTCTATGACCGTGCACTCCTTTTCATACGATAGGTCCGAGTCGAAATAGACAAAATCAATGTCTTTAATACCTCTATTAACCGGAAACCCGCATTGGCGGTTCCAAACACTTTGAGTTATGCAACCCGCGCCTATATAATAATGCTCTATTTTAAGTTCGGGAGCTTTTCTAATAACAGCATCCAAAACAGGATTCATCTGGATAATCGATATATTCATAGATCGCCCTCTCCTCCGGATAAGGGTATGATCCCGCACATGACTGTAAACGGTATGGGGACATTTTAGCATTTTAAAAAACAAGTGATTATATTTTTATATCATGTTAGCATTCGAAATGTAAGAAATATCATACAGAGAGGACAAAGAAAATATGAATCTTAAAGTCGAAACTCTTCTAAAATATCGCATCGCGTATGTGCGACAAGTAGGTCCCTATGGCCCTGGAAACATTCAAGCAATGGAAAAATTAAAAAAATGGGCCAAGGAGAAAAATCTGCTTGGCAAATCGGCCATACTGCTGGGAATTCCGCAAGATAACCCGGAAACGACACTTCCTGAAAACTGTCGATATGATGCTTGTATGGTCATTTCCAACGATTATCAAATGGATAATTCCATTTGCGAAAGTGAACTTTCCGGCGGAAACTATGTTACTTGCAAAATCAAACATACGGCAGAAGACATTCAAAAAGCATGGGCTGAAATTTTTCCGTCTTTACAAAACAGCGGATATCAAATTGACAACAAACCGATTTTTGAAAGATACACAGGCGATATGATTTACAACAATTATTGCGAGATATGTATACCTGTAAAACCGCCTCGTACACACTTATTCAACTAGCCTGCCTGGCCCTCCGAGCCAATCCGAGAACAAAATCCCCCTGCGGCTAGAGCTGGTGCATCTGCTTGGCAATGCAATGAGCAGAAAAGCCTGCAAAAGTGCATCCTTTTGCTCCATTATGCGCCTGCAGCGGGAAATTCCTGCAAATCTGCAGGCTTTTCCGCCCATACATGGGGTCTAGCCCCCTCATCAGCGGAAATTCCTGTACAATTGCAGGCTTTTCCCCAAAACCGACCGTTTCCATCAAAAAAACATGTACTTTCGCAGGTTTTTACGGTTGGAAGGTCGTTGTTGTTCAGGCAGTCAGGCCACTTCACAGACGGCGGCACCGTTCGCTGGACGGCAAAAGAACAAGCGGCCTTGGCAAAAGGGTGGCCAGCAATCTGTGAGTATCGTGACAGCTTGACGAAACGTTAAAAAGGGGTGAGCATCGTTCACCCCTTTTTACAACAAGACGCCTCGCTTGGAGGTGTCTTTCCACTCGGAGGCCGAGCCCCCGGCCGGCTTACCACTCTTCGAGCTTGAGCAGCGGCTCCGCCTTCAGGTCCAGCTCGGCGAACTCGCGCTTTCGCCACTTCAGAAACGCCGCGGCGGCAATCATCGCGGCGTTGTCCGTGCAAAGGCTCAGCGGCGGCACGAGCAGCGGCACGCCCAGCTCGCCGGCGCGCTCGGCCAGCCGGCTGCGCAGCCCTTTGTTCGCGGCGACGCCGCCCGCGAGCAGCAGCTGCCTGGCGCCGTATTCGCGTACGGCGCGGCTCGCCTTCTCCACCAAGACGTCGATGACCGACTCTTGGAAGCCTTTGGCGATTTGCGCGGTTTGCAGCGCTTCGCCGCGCATCCGGGACTGATTCACGACGTTCAGCACCGCGGATTTCAATCCGCTGAAGCTGAAGTCGTAGGAGTCCGCCTCGAGCCAGGCCCGCGGCATCTGGATCTCGTGGTCGGCTTCGCCGGCAAGCCGGTCGACATGAGGGCCGCCCGGATATGGCAGGCCCATGGCCCGCGCGACTTTGTCGTACGCTTCGCCCGCGGCGTCGTCGCGGGTCCGGCCGATGATCCGGAACTGCCCCGGGCCCTCCATATGAATGAGCTCGGTATGGCCGCCCGAGACGACAAGCGCAATCAGCGGGTACTCCAGTTCATGGGCGAGCTGATTGGCGTAGATGTGCCCGGCGATATGATGGACGCCGATCAAAGGCAGCTCCAGCGACAGGGCAAGCGCCTTCGCGGCCACGACGCCCACCAGCAGCGCGCCTACGAGCCCGGGCCCCTGCGTGACGGCTATCGCGGATAAGTCCCGCAGCGGCACTCCCGCTTCCTGCACCGCTTCCTGCAGCATCCACGTAATCGACTCCACATGCTTGCGGGACGCCACTTCCGGTACGACGCCGCCGTAGCGCTGATGCGTTTCGATCTGGCTGGACACGACGTTGGCCCGGATGATTTTGCCGTTCTCGACAATAGCCACCGACGTTTCATCGCAGCTCGTTTCGATCGCCATAATATAGACAGGCTTTGCGGAACCCGCTTCCTGTTGTACGTTCGTTTCCGTTGTCAATTGGTTCACCTATTCCATGCGGTCTCCGGCTTCGAGACCGTCGCTTCTTTTCTTGGACTTGGGCAGATCCGCCCACATAATGATCGCGTCCTCGCGGTTATCGGTATAATAACCTCTTCTTAGACCGACCGAACGGAAGCCGAGCTTCTCATACAGGCTTTGCGCCACAAAATTCGAAGCCCGCACTTCCAGCGTCATACGGATGGCGCCCAAGAAGGCCGCCGTCCGCATCATTTCGCGCAGCAGTCGCTCGCCGAACTTTTGCCCCCGGTACGTATGGCGAATCGCGATATTCGTCACATGGGCTTCTTCCATGATCAGCCACATGCCGCCATAACCGGCTACTTCGCCGGCGACGTCGAGAACCATATAGCGGGCGAACTGGTTGTTCGTCAGCTCATTGTGAAAGGCGCCCTCGGTCCACGGAGTCGTAAACGCTTCTTGCTCGATTTCGCAAATAAACGGAATATCTTCCAGACGCATGGAACGGAATTCGACCGAGGGTCCGGGTTCTTGCGAATGCTCATGCTGCCGCTCCATCGTCAATCCTCCCCTTTTTGCGCCTTTGCCAAAAGCTTGACTTCCGCTTCCGGCAGCTGCGTGTAGTTCGGGACAAAGGAATGAACGTCATCCTTTTCCCCATTTGCAAAGCGAGGAAAGGCCAAGCGGCCGATATACTCGGCTTCTATTCGGTATGCAAGCGTGCGAACCGTGCCGGTCGTCCACTGCTCCGTGAAACGCTCGATTTGAGCCGCAAAACTTTCTGTTTCGCCTACAAAAACAATTTGACCCGGGGCCTGTCCGGCTTCCGCGGCGAGGGCCAGCAGCTGTTCGGTCCACGCGCCCATCAGCCGTATGCCGTCAGGCATCATTTCCCGCCACACGTCCGGCCCGGCTTGACCCGAGCCCGCAACGCCGCGGTCTTCATAGACCGCCGTAAACGCCTGCGTCCGTCTGGCATCCATGAGCGGCACGATCCAGGCCGGCCCTTGCGCGCCGCGGCTCTCCTGCTCTTGGGCCAACGTGTGAGCGCCTCCAAGCGCCATCGCTTCGAGGCTGGAGACGCCGAGCAAATCAAGGCCGAGCGACCATGCCAATGTTTTGGCTACGGAAACGGCGATCCGGACCCCGGTATAGGAGCCCGGCCCCATTCCGGCAGCGACGGATTGCAAATCGCGCGGTCTTAGGCCGTGCGCCTCAAGCAGCTTGTGAATATGCGGAAGCAGCCCGATCGAGTGATTGCGTTCCGCCTGGGAATGCTGCTCTCCGACCAGTTCGCCGCCGCGCAGTAAGGCCACTGTCATCGAGGAGGTCGATGTATCCATTGCCAGACAATATCCTGAATTTTGTCGTGTCGTTTCTGTCATTGTAAATGTCCGTTCTCCTTCATTTGTCGGCACCAGGCCGTATACGGCTCTCCGTGCGGCGTCAGCCGGAACACGCGGGATGGATCGCCCGAATTTTCGATATATATGCCAAGCCTTTGCTGCGGAAGCAGATCTTCGATCAGCACCGACCATTCGATCAGCGTGACGCCGCCGCCGTAAAAATACTCGTCCAGCCCCAGCTCGTCGGCTTCCTCTTGCGAAATGCGATACATATCCATATGGTAAAAAGGGAGCTGCGCCCCCTCATATTCTTTCACTATCGTAAAAGTCGGACTATTCACGATTTCACTTACGCCGATGGCTCTGCCGAAGCCTTGGGAAAATCTCGTCTTCCCGGCCCCGAGGTCGCCGTCCAGTGTAATGACCGCGCCGGGCTCCAAATAAGGCGCAAGCAGCCGGGCCAGCTTTTCCGTATCGTCTTCGCTCAGGGATTTGTATGTGTACGCCGCTTGATCCAGCTTCCTCAACTCTTTCCTTCCGTTTCCTTGTACTGCTGCTCCTATTATAGTCCTCGTCCGCAGCCGCAGCAACTCCCAAATACATTTCCCGGTAAAATAGAATGGGTAGCAACTGCCGATTCTGTCAACCGGCGTTCCCATATATATTAAGCCAATTCTCAGTAAACATTCAACTGGCGTTCACCCTGCATTCATGTTGCCGTCCGATGTATATCCTGTGGGCTTTCCGCATTAGCGAATGGAAAAGAGAGGAGAATAATCATGTCCCTATCCATCAATCCTTACAGTACCGGTTCTTCCTATTCGACGACGCAGTCGGACAGCTCGAATACGGTCACAGGCCGCCATCACTCCCATCATCCGACCTCCAAAAGTTCAGCGGACAAAGAGCAAGGAACAGCTTCCGATTCCGTACAACTGAGCCCGGAGATGATGGATTATTTATCGGGCTGCCAGAACCAGGCTCCAGTATCGACAGGCAACTACGGTTCCGATTCCAACGATACGGCGCTGACGGCGGAGCAAAAGAAAATGATGTTGACCGACATGCAAAAGAGGCTGAGCTCGCTCTCCTCTTCCCAGACAAGCGATTCGAGCGGTAATGGCGCTGACGGCGCGACTGATGCCATTGCGACGGTCAAAAGCGAGCTGTCCGGCTTCGATGCCTCCAGTGCGACCGATTCCCAAGTATCGGATCTGTTCGACGAAGTGATGCAAACGCTGAAAAGCTCCCGCCCTTCATTCAATGGCGATAACGCTCAACCGCCCGCAGGCGGACCCGGACTGCCGCCGATGATGAAAGCGATGGGCGGGATTACGCCTCCTTTTGCCTGGGGCTTGAACGGCTCTCAGGAAGATTCCGAACAAAGCAATGACGCCGCTAATACGCTTACGACGGAACAAAAGAAATCGATTTTGGCCAACATCCAAAACAAGCTGAGCTCGCTTGACTCCATCGAATCAGGCTCAGGCGAGTCGGCCAATAGTGCTGGCACCGGCAGCGCGGCCAAAACGATCTATACGATCAAAAATGCGCTGTCAGGCTTCGATTCGTCAACAGCAACCGATCAAAGCGTATCGGATTTGTTCGACGAAGTCACGCAAGCGATGGAACAATTTGCTTAAAGCAACCGGATTCGCCGGATAGCCCACACTACATACGACGAGCAGCACAAAAAGCCCATCCGGAGCAAGGGATGCTATTCCCTGTCCGGCATGGGCTTTTGCCGTGTGCGCTTCTTTTTAGAACACTTCCTCCAGCTCCTCGACGGATACGACGCGCGAGTCGGCCGGATTATGCTCCGCATGTACTTTAGCCGAGTTTTTGGCGGAATCGACACTATCGATCCAGACGGGGACTCCGCTCAGCTCGACCGTAATTTTGCGGCCTTCAGCCAATATTTCCCGGGCACGGTTCACATTCATGACAGCTGCACTCCTTTTCCAAGCGTTTGTCTAGGGCTCATCCACAACAGATTCCGGATGATCCATCGTATCTGTCGTGGATTCTTCGATCAGGCCGTTATGCACCGTTACATTGCCGCCGCCCAACCCTTCGTTGATCATGCGGTCGATGTCCATGAAATAATCTTTTTGCCCCTGGTGGTCCAAATCTTTCTCTGCCTGCGGATTTTCAGCCATCCGACTATTCCTCCTCTATTTGTGTCCATGCTTCCACTTTTAAGTTGCCCCCACAGCGCAAAATCATGCCCGCCGCTCGCCGCTGTCTATCGTATAAAGCCTCTCATCCTGGAGAATACTGTATAAGAACAATTGATAGAATCAACCTTTTTTGGAGGGAGTCGGCATGCATACCGTTTGGAAAGGCGCGATCAGCTTCGGTCTGGTCCATGTGCCTGTGAAAATGTTTTCGGCGACGGAGGATAAAGACATCTCCATGCGTTATATTCACAAAGCTTGCATTACCCCGCTGGCTTATGTACGTAAATGCCACACTTGCGAGAGGGAAGTAGAGTGGGAAGAAATTACGCGGGGCTACGAGTATGAACCGGGGCGGTTTGTGCTTTTTGAAAAAGAAGAGCTTGAATTGATTTCCGGCGAGGCGAACAAGGAAATTAAAATACTGGATTTTGTCAATTTAACGGACATCGATCCGGTATATTTTCAAAAAACGTATTATTTGGCCCCTGGCGAGACCGGAGCGGGAGCCTACAATCTGCTGCTGGAATCGATGAAGCAGTCGGGCAAAATCGGCATCGCCAAAGTATCGATCCGCTCCAAAAGCTCGCTTGCCGCGATCCGCGTCATCGATAACTGCATTGCTATGGAGACGATCTTTTACCCGGACGAGATTCGCCCGATCAATCAAGTCCCCAATTTGCCCGAGCGGATTACGGTGAACGACCGCGAGCTGGAAATGGCAAAAATGCTGATCAACCAGCTCTCCACCCCGTTCGAGCCGGAAAAGTATAAAGACGAATACCGCAGCAGGCTGATGGAGGCCATTGAGCATAAAGTGGCCGGCGAGGAAGTGCAGGCGGCGCCGGAGCTGCAAAGAACGAGCGTGATCGATCTGATGGCCGCGCTTCAGGCCAGTCTGGATGCGGTGAAGCCGCTGGATGCGGAAAAGCTTTTGGCGCCTGAATCCGAGGCCACAGGGAAAGAGAAGGACGCCGCCAAACCGAAGCCGCGGACCCGGAAGGCGAAGTCGAAGGAAAGCATTACCTGAACATGAACACACATTCGTACGGCGGAACGTCTACAAAAGCCTGGATCGAAGGCTGGCGCAGCGTTCTTCCTTCTTGGTAGCGCCATTCGGTGTATTGGATTTTGACCGCTTTTTGCGGCTTTACCCAAAAGGCCCCTCTCATATCCGGATGGCTGTTGAAAAAAGGCTTCTGCATAATCACCGTCGGTTCCAGCTCTTTCGTAAGCCGGACCCACTCGCTTCTGGCCATTTTGCCTGTGCCTACGTGACCGATGTAGTACAGCCGCTGCTTGTCATCGTATACGCCGACCAAAACGGCGTTCACGACGCCGCCGTTCAGCGTATAGCCCCCGATGACGGCAATGATATCACCGTAATTTTTCACCTTGATCCAGCGTTGGTCTTTGCCGTCGGCGGCGTAGACGCTGTTTTTGTTTTTGCTGACGATTCCCTCCATCCCCTGCGACTTCATAAGCTGAAAAAGCTGGCCGCCGTCGGGAAAGGACGGCACTTTTTGCACGGATTCGTTCCCGGCGACAATCCGGTCAAGCAGCGCCAGGCGCTCGGTCAGCGGCCGGCCCGTCACCCATTCGCCGTTATAGTAGAGCACGTCGAATACCATATATGTGATCGGCACTGCCCGGCGTGCCGCTTCGAGCTTATCCGCCCGGCGAATGCCGTCCCGGCGCATCACTTCATGAAAGGATGGCTTGCCTGAAGCGTCCAGCGCGATAATCTCGCCATCCAGAATGACCGATTCGGCCGCGCAGTAAGCGGCGACGTCCGTCAGCTCCGGATAGTTCAGCGTCCGCTCGTTCCGTTTGCGATTGAACAGCCGGCAGCCGCTGCCGTCGTAATAGACGAGCATCCGGACGCCGTCCCACTTCACTTGATGAATCCACTCAGGGCCTTCCGGAGCGGACGCCCCCGATACAGGCTCGAAAGGAATGACCGGTTGAAATTCCATAGTACCTCCGCCATTTGACTCCTGTCATTTTCCATTAGACTCCGCCAAACCGCCCGCTTCTATACGTCCTGCACTGCTGCAAATGTATGGATAGCATGTGCAAAACCTGATCGCCGGCACACCGCCGGGAGCGTACGCCTGCAAAAGTCAGGCTGTTGTTGAGCAGCCCGATGGTGCCTTTGGCGCAGCCATGTGGCCGACCGGCCGCCGTCATGCGGCGCAACACCGCGCACTGGGAGCTGCCGCGAGTGCGCATTCATGAAGCGGGCAGGCAGCAGCCCGAAAACCTGCAAAAGTGCAGGTTTTTTCTGCAAATGCGGTTCATTTTGAGGAAAAACCTGCGATAGTGCAGGAATTCCTGATAAAAATGGGCCTAAACTCGTGAACATGCAAAAAAGCCTGCACTTTTGCAGGAATATTTCGCAACAGCCTCACCGACGAGGAAAAAACTGCACTTTTGCAGGTTTTCTTCGCGTGCTGCACGTTTTGCAGTTATTCTCAGACCGACCAGACCTGATTATTTCCATTCTGGGGGGACGTCTACGGCGACATGAGAGATTTTGCAGCTATTCATCGCGTTGCCGGACAACTGTGCTGCCGGCTCTAGTGTACTCGTTTTTCACCTTGCCGGCAGAAAGCTTCCAAAAAACAAAAAGACTGCCCGCAGGCAGCCTCTTGCATAGGAAAAATTATTGAATGAATTTTACTCTTTCTTCGAGCGGTTGGAACTGTTTTTCGCCTGATGTCACGGTTGGCTTGCCGAAAGGCATCTGCGCGATCAAGTTCCATTCGTTTGGAATGTTCCATGTTTGTTTAACTTCCGCGTCGATCAGCGGGTTGTAGTGCTGCAGGGATGCGCCCAGACCTTCCGCTTCCAGAGCCGTCCAAACGACGAATTGCAGCATGCCGGAGGAATGGCCGGACCAGATCGGGAAGTTGTCCGCGTATGTGGCGAATTGCTTTTGCAAGCCTTCGATAACCGTCTGATCCTCGAAGAACAGAACCGTGCCGTAGCCGCCGGCAAAGCTGTTCACTCTTTCTTCGGTCGAAGCGAAATTTTCGGCTGGAACGATTTTTCTAAGCGTTTCTTTCGTAATGTTCCACAATTTATCGGATTGTTCGCCGAACAGAACGACTACCCGGGCACTTTGAGAATTAAATGAGGATGGCGTATGTTTCACAGCTTCCAATACGATTTCCTGAATTTTCTCGCGCGATACGATCTCTTCTTTGCCCAAGCCATAAACCGAACGTCTTTCTTTTACAGCAGTGAAAAATGGTGTGCTCATTAGCCTTACTCCTCCGATTTCTATTAAAAAATGTGCATCTACAGTCAGTTAGCGGCCCGCAAATCCGTGCGCGCACTGCACCACACCGCCGGCTTTTTCCGGGCTTGTTCAATATAATTACGATTTCATATAAACTATCCTTTTGGATGTCGCTAACTAATTGTAATACACTTTTATTATTATAGATTCAAACCTTTTTGTCAACTTGTTTTTGAGAACATCCGATATTGGAAATACTAGAGCGAATCATTCCCCCCGAAAGGAGCCGCCGCAATGGCAGTTACAACGAAAGGTATTTTGCTTGTAGAAGGCCACGAGTTGACGATAACGAACCCCGGCAAACCTTTGTGGCCCGAGGCAGGAATTACGAAAGCCGATTATTTGGTCAAGCTGACCGAGCTCGCTCCGTTCCTGCTACGGTACTGCCGCAACCGGCATCTGACGACCATCCGCTTTCCCCATGGATACAACGACAAGTCGTTTTACCAAAAAAATGCGCCCGAACCGGTGCCAAGCTTTGTCAATCTGGCCCCGCTGGACGGCATCAATTACGTGAACCTCGACTCGGTCCCGACCTTGATCTGGCTCGGCAATCTCGCTTGCCTGGAATTTCATCCGTCCTTCCACCGCGTCGGCGAGATGCTTCCCGCAGAGTGGGTCATCGATATCGACCCGAGCCTGACGGAGGAGCCGCGGATTATGGAGGCCGCTCTGATCATCGGGGAAATACTCGATTCCCTGCGCATCCAGTCCATAGCCAAAACGTCGGGGGCCACCGGCGTACAGATCTATATTCCGATTCGCCCGGGCTATACGTTTGAGCAATTGCGGCGGATCGGCCATTTTGTCGGAGCTTATGCGGTAAAAAAACACCCCCGTCTCTTCACCATCGAACGGTTCAAGAAGAACAGGGGCGACCTTATTTACATCGATTATTTGCAGCACTGGTACGGAAAAACGCTGTCCGCTCCCTACACGCCGCGCGCCACGAAGCACGCTTCGGTCTCTACGCCGCTTTTATGGAAAGAGGTCCAACTGCGCCCGAAGCCCGGCGAGTTCAATCTGCATACCGTTACGGGCAGGCTGCGGCAGATGGGAGACCTGATCGAGCAGGTCCCGCCGCAAAATCTGGATGCCGTTCTCGAACGGCTGCAATAGCAACACTGCGGCATAAACAGCATCAACGGCATGCCGGCTTCAAAACAGCGGCGATAGCATCCGCGCCAAAACTTCCTTGCCCTTTTCCAACCGGGACCGCTTCTCGAACTCAGCGAGCTTCAGCTCCTCGCTTGCTTTCAGATCCTGCATGAAATCGTCCTCCAGCCGTTCGATCACCTCCCGGTCAAACATGACCGCATTTTGTTCGAAATTGCTGAAAAAGCTGCGCAAATCCATGTTGGCCGTGCCCACCGTAGCCATGATCCGGTCGATAAGCATCACTTTGGCGTGAATGAACCCTTTGCGGTACAAATAAAAGCGGACTCCGGCCTGCATCAGCTCGCGCAAATACGACCTTGACGCGTATTGAACCAGCCGGGAATCGGCTTTGAACGGCAAAATGATGCGGACATCGACGCCGCTGACGACGGCTGTTTTGAGCGCCATGGCGATGCTCGGGTCGGGTATGAAATACGGCGTCGTCATGTAAACCCGTCTTTTCGCGGCGACGATCCCGGCAAAAAACATTTCCTGAATGGAATCCCAATGCGCGTCGGGCCCGCTTGAGATGATCTGCACCAAAGAGGACGGCGGCTGCTCGTGTTCGGGAAACAGGGTATCCTCGGCCGGCCGCTTGCCGCTAACGAACAGCCAGTCGGTCAGGAACGTCTGCTGCAAGCAGTATACCGAATCCCCCAGCAGCTTCAGATGCGTGTCGCGCCAAAAGCCGAGACTGGAATCTTTCCCCAAATATTCATCCCCGATATTAATCCCGCCCAAAAAGCCCGTCAAACCGTCGACGACGACAATTTTACGATGATTCCGGTAATTAAGCCGTTTGTCAAAAAAGGCGATCAGCGGCGGCAGGAACGGGTGCACCTCCGCTCCCGCCTGTTTCAGCTTGTTTATGTACTCGCCCGCCAGCTTGTAGCTGCCGATACCGTCATAAATAATCCTTACTTTGACCCCCTCCCGCGCCTTGCGGATCAGCACCTCCTGAAACTTCGTTCCGATCCGGTCGTGCCTGATCGTGTAGAACTCGAAGTGGATATGCTTCTCCGCTTTTTCAAGCGCCTCAAGCATGGAATCGTAGGTAGCGTCCGCATTCGTCAGCACGACCACCCGGTTGTTGCGCGTAATCGGCGAGCCGGGGATGTTATGGAGCAGGCTGCAAAGCCGCGGTTCCTTGAACAGCTCGCACAGCGAGGCATCGGCCTGGCCGCCTGCCGGGGATACCTGACTCAGCAATTGATGCTGAAGTTCATCGATTTTGCGCGGACCTTTCCGGCGGACCATTTTGCGCTGCGTATATTCTTTGGCTAGAAAATAGTACATGACAAATCCGATGATGGGAAAAATAAACAGAACCAGCAGCCACGCCACCGTCTTCGAAGGCCTTCGATATTCGCCGATCAGGATGGTCGCCGCCTGGAATATGAAGAGCAGCAGCACCATAACGAGCCAAAACACGGCGTCATCTCCTTTGTCTCTCAAAATCCGGCTGAAACACTGCACGCTATGCTGTCGTGTTAGCTTATACCAACGGCTGATCGGCTATTCCAGTTTACGGATTTTGTGCCAGGAATCTGCCGGACGGAGGTGCCGGCTTCCAAAAATCGTAATAAAATCCTGCGATTCGAGAACAATATATGTGGATTCGTTCCAGCCTGCAACGGGAGGTATACCAACATGTCGGACAGATCCAAAGGGTTGATGAACCGCCTGCTGCGAAACCGCGTGCACGGCAAGCCGGACGATGCGCCGCATGATTTGGCGGAATCGCTGGACTACCAATTTATCGAAGATCTGAAAAAGACGAAGCTGTCACTTTTGCTGGAAGATAATCACGACTTCATTAAAGAGATTTTTCGGGATTGCTCGGATATCGTGGTGCGGGAGTTCGAGATTCATCCGAACGTTCCCGCGCTGCTGCTGTTCGTAGACGGGCTGGTCAACACGCAGCTGCTCAACGATACGATGAGGTCGCTGATGCTGTTTGGCGGCGGCGAGACGTCGATCGAGCGGATCGTCAACGTGACGCTGCCGGTCTCGCAAACCCAGGTCTCCGACAATTACGGAGACCTTCTCGTCTCGACGCTGAGCGGTGATACCGCTCTGCTGGTGGAAGGCAACGCGAAGGCGGCTTTGCTCGGCATTCGCGGCATGGAGAAGCGTTCGGTCAACGAGCCCGATACGGAAACCGTCGTTCGCGGACCGAAAGAAGGCTTCGTGGAAAGTCTGCGCACGAATACATCGATGATCCGCCGCAAGCTGAAGACGCCGAGGCTGAAGATGAAATCGATGACCATCGGCAAGGAAAGCAATACGAGCATCGTCGTCTCTTATATCGACGATCTGGCTACGCCGTCGCTTGTCGAGGAAGTCGTCAAGCGGCTGGAACAGATCCATATCGATTCCGTCATTGAATCGGGCATGATCGAGGAATTGATTCAGGACGATACGTACTCCCCGTTCCCTCAGATCCAGAACACCGAGCGGCCGGATGTCGTGACGACGGCGCTGCTGCAGGGCAGAGTGGCGATTTTGATCGACGGAACGCCGTTTGTGCTGCTCGTCCCTTTTGTTTTCGTGCAAATTTTGCAGGCCAGCGAGGACTACTATGAGCGCTTCCAGATCGGGACATTGCTCCGCTGGCTCAGGTATGTGTTTTTATTTCTGTCGTTGACGACGCCGGCATTGTATGTGGCGATCACAACGTATCATCAGGAACTGCTGCCGACGACATTAATGCTGAGCGTAGCGGCATCCCGCGAAGCCATTCCTTTTCCGGCGGTCGTCGAAGCTTTCATTATGGAAATCACGTTCGAAGCGCTGCGGGAAGCGGGCATCCGGCTGCCCAAAGCCGTCGGCTCCGCGGTCAGCATCCTGGGGGCGCTCGTTGTCGGACAAGCGTCCGTTCAAGCCGGCATCGTTTCGGCGCCGATGGTTATCGTCGTATCCATTACGGGCATCGCTTCCTTTACCATTCCCCGCTTCAACGGGGCGATCGCCATCCGGATGATGCGCTTTCCGATATTGATAGCAGGCGCCTTGTTCGGCTTTTACGGCATTTTTTTCTGCCTGATGCTTCTGGTCGGACATTTGGCCAATCTCCGCTCCTTCGGGGCGCCGTATTTGTCCCCGCTCGGGCCTCTATCGACCGGCGACCTCCAAGATGTGCTCATCCGCGCCCCATGGTGGAAAATGCAAAAACGTCCGGAATTCATGCCCATCCAGGATACGAATCGTTTGGACGGCGGTTTGAGCGAACAGATTCAACAGGACGGAGGCGTGGACGGAAGCAACATTCGGCATGAACATAGAGCGAACAGGGAGGACAAGCAAAATGGCAAATCGTAAACTGCCGCTCACGCTGGTTGCGACCTTCGCCTTAACCGCGCCTTTGCTGACAGGCTGTTGGGACCGCATCGAGACAAACGACGTTGCTTTTGTTTTAAGCTCTTCGGTCGATTTGGAGGAGGACGGGAGGTTTCGGGTAGCTTACCAGCTTCCGCTTCCCGGCTCCATGGGCGGAGCAAGCGGCGGCGGCGGCGGTACATCCGGAGCCAAAAGCTACTACATCGATTCGGAAGTGGGCAAGACCTTTCGGGAAGCTACCAGCAAGCTGCAGATGCGCATGTCCCGCAAGCTGTTCCTGGCGCACCGGCGGACGATCATCATCGGCGAAGCTTTGGCCAAACAAGGCATAGCCCTCATGTTCGACGTAGTCCCGCGGTCCACGGACAGCCGGATGACCAGCTTTCTCGTCATCGCCAAAGGCAAGGGCTACGAATTGCTCAATACAACGCCCAAATTCGAGCGTTTTCCGGCGGAAGCGATCCGCGAGCTCGCCAAATCGTCGCTCGCCATCCCTACCTCGACGAAAGACATCGGCCTCGCGCTCGCCTTCCACGGCGATCCGTTCATCTCTTACTTCGAAGAAAAGGACAGCGAAGGCACGAATCATAAGTCCAAAGAGGTGCAATTGGCCGGATACGCTCAGTTCAAAGGGGAGAAAATGGTAGGCGTATATAAAGACCGCGAGGCGCAAGGCCTCATGTGGCTGAGAAACAAGGTAAAAGAACATACGCTTACTTTTCCCGTAGAGGATGACAAATACATGAGCATATTGGTATCAAAAGGACGCACTGAAATTGTGCCGGTGATCAATGGAGACGAAGTAACGTTCGACTTGACGTTGGAAGCGATCGGCACCGTACGCGAGGATCGCTCCGAACAAGATTTAAACAATGCGGACAACGATCACAGAATCGAACGAAAGTTCGCCGATCAGGTGAAGAAGTGCGTTCAGGCAACCATCAAGCAGATGCAAAAGGAAGGAACGGATTCGGCGCAGCTCGGCTTGATCGTATGGCGCAGCCATCCGAAGGTATGGAAAGAACGTTTGGCGGAAAATTGGGAGGAAACTTTCAAGAAAGCCCGGTTCAACATTAAAGTCGAAGCTTCCGTTACGGAAACGGGACTCATCAATCAAAATGCGGTGAAGGATGGGATGAATCCATGAACCTCATATTTATGCTCGCTTTTCTTTTCATCGTAGCGCTCAGCGTTGCGATGGATTGGAAAATCCTCAAGAAAGAGAAAAATAGCGTGAAAACGTTATATGCGCTGCAGTTCGCCGGAATCGCCGTACTTTTCACATTCAAATATTTGCATATGCCCGTTTTTACACCGACCCGTTTCTTCATTCTTACGGTCGCCCCTTGGTTCAGCAGCTTGATTGGCATGTAATGCACGGAACTTAACACGGAAAGGGGTGAACAACATTTCCATGGACAGCAAACAAATCATTAATCAGCGGCAGGTCGCCTGGCTCTCCTCTTCCCTGCTCACAAGCTGGGGCGTCCTGAGTCTGCAAAATGTGCTCATTCGGGTAGGCGAGATGGATGCATGGTTCAGCTACTTACTGCCGGCTGCGTATGTGTTTCTTGTAGCCGCCTTTTTCGGTTATTTGACCAAACATTTTCCGAACATGCATATTTTTGAAATTTCGATGCTGCTGCTGGGAAGATGGGGAGGAACGGCCGTCAACCTGCTCATTTTGCTCCATTTTTGGCTGGCTGTCGTCCGCGACATTTCTTACATGTCCAGATTCAGCGCCACTTTATTGCTCCATAATACGCCATTGGAAATATTGGTCTTGCTCGCTTGTCTGATTCTCATTTATTACGGCAAAAGCAGCATGGAAGTCATCGTTCGCGTCAATGATCTGTTCTATCCTTTATTCGTCATCACTGTTGTCCTGATGCCGATCTTTTTGTCGAACGAATTGTCCCTTAAACTTGTGCTGCCGGCTTTGACCGTTCCGTTCCAGGCGATCGGCTCGACCAACATACTGGCTCTCGGGGGCGCAGGAGATATTTTCGTTTTAGGGGCCTTTTTGCACGGGCTTTACAACGCCGATCATATCCGTTCTGCGATACGCCATGGCACCGTGCTTGGCATCGTGATTCTGACTCTTGTCATTTTTACGATTCTGATTGTGCTCGGGCCGAAAATGCCCGGCAAATTTCTGTATCCGACGCATAATCTGATCCAGATGATTCATGTGACGGATTTCCTGGACCGGGTTGACATCGCTATCCTGAGCGTCTGGTTTCCGACGATCGTCTGCAAGACGTTGGCCATCTATACCGCCTTGCTGCTGGGGATCAGCAGCTTGTTGAAAGAGCGCAATTATCCGATCTTCAACAAGCAGGCGGCTTTGCTCATATGCCTCACTACCATCGTCTCGTTCCGAAGCACGACGGATATGCTCTCTTTTGCCAATTTCAGCTTCCCGGTCATCGTGCTCGCTTATCAGCCTTTGGTTATGGCTATCCTGTTTGCCGCCTCCAAACTTCACCGCAGGCAGACTGAGTGCGAACATTCGCAGCAGGCCCCCGGAGCCGACTCTTCAATGGAGCCCGAGACCAAGACTGCTGCATGGAGCCAGCGGTTCTCGTATACCGGGTGGATTTGGACGGGCAATGCGCTTATACTGCTGTGCGCGGTTTGCATCGGGGTCGGCCTTATGTTCGGCAAAACCTCCCCACGCGTCGCAATTTTCTGCGCAGTCGGCTACGCCATCTGCCTGACGCTTGCCGCCGTCACCACCTATATGGAAGTAAGCCAATTGAAGCAGTCGAAATCCAATACGTAGCTTGGCCGACAAAGACGGCACGTGTAGCGGTCCGCCGGCGAAGACCGCGAAGACGGCGGGCGGTGGGCTCGCGCGATTGGCAGGCATGCAGCGCACAGCAGGCCCGTCGGCCGAACGGCGGAGACGGGTGGCAGCAGCCGGCTCCGCTGCGCTTGGCCGGCAAAGACGGCGCGTGTGGCGGTCCGCCAGCGAAAACCGCGGAGACGGCGGGCGGCGGGCTCGCGCGATTGGCAGGCATGCAGCGCACAGCAGGCCCGTCGGCCGAACGGCGGAGACTGTGGCAGCAGCCGGCTCCGCTGCGCTTAGCCGGCAAAGACGGCGCGTGTGGCGGTCCGCCGGCGAAAACCGCGGAGCCGGCGGGTGGCGGGCTCGCGGGGGCGGGTGGCGGCAAGCGCGTGAGGGTGGTCCGCGGCAAAGATCGCGGGGTTCGGGGATGGCAAAACCCTGCGAAAGGGGCTGGCAGCCGAAAAACCTGCGAAAGTGCAGGCTTTTTCGATGCTAACGGCCCGTTTCTGGGAAATACCTGCAATTGTGCAGGAATTTCCGCTCAAAACGGGGCTGAGCCCTGCGCAAGAGCGAGAATTCCTGCAGATTTGCAGGAATATTTCGCGGCAGGCGTATTAAGCCGCAAAAAGATGCACTTTTGCAGGTTTTCTATGCCGCGCATGTGCCAATGATGCGCCGGATCTGGCCGGCGAGCAAAAACAGCTCGCCCTCGGGGGCGTAGCCGGCAGGCCTGCGAAGCCAGCTGACGGCGATGCTCCCCTGGCTGGCTGGCTGGCGGCGAGCCCCACGAAAAGGGCCAACAGCCGAAAAACCTGCGAAAGTGCAGGCTTTTTCGATGCAAACGGCCCGTTTTGGGGAAATACCTGCAATTGTGCAGGAATTTCCGCTTAAAACGGGCCCAGCCCTGCGCACGAGCGAGAATTCCTGCAGATTTGCAGGAATATTTCGCGGCAGGCGTATTAAGCCGCAAAAAGATGCACTTTTGCAGGTTTTCTATGCCGCGCATGTGCCAATGATGCGCCGGATCTGGCCGGCCAGCTCTCCCCTCGAGGCCAGCACAGCTGCAGTTATTTGCAGGCGCTGCACGGCCACCAGGAGTCTGTACGAAGACGCAGCGCGAGTGGCATATATGCAGCCGCGATTCACTGGGCACCAGAAGTCGACGCCTAGCGCCTGCCTTTCGGCGGACAATGAAAGCCGCCAAAAACTATGCAAGGAGAATGCAAAACCGTTATGAAATTAAAATGGAAGCAGGAAAACTTGACGCTGGTCATTATTCCCGAAGCCAACCGATCCGTCGTCAGGTTCCGAATTGCCAATATATATGCTTGTTTGGCCGCCGCAGGCAGTTTCATGCTGCTGACAGCCGCGCTGCTCGTCTACGCGCTCTATCTGCACGCAAACCAGCACGCAGGCGTGTTACAATCGCAGCTGCACGGCGAACGGCAGCAGCTCAACGCCGCTCTGGCCGCCAAAAATCAAGCTATCGACCAATTGCAAAACGAAGTCATCCGGCTCTCCCGCCAGACCGAGCAAATGAAAGCCGAAGTGGCGCGGATACAAAAGCTGGAGCGGGATCTGCTGACGCTCGCGCCGCCCGGGGCGGGTTCCGGCGCCCCGGCCGGGCTCGGCCTCGCGGCAAGCAAACCCGATATTTCCGTCTTCGGCACCGGCGGGTTGTACAACCCGGTGTCTCAGGCGGAAATATTGGAGCTCGGCGAACGGACGGCCGCCTCGCTGGCCGCGCTCCACGCCGATGCGAACAAGCTCCGGGCAAGCTTGACCGGAGCCCAGCACCGGCTGCGGCTCAGCCGTGCCGTCCCTTCGCTGTGGCCGACGGCTTCACAGCTTGTCACTTCCGATTTTGGCTATCGGAAGGACCCTTTTACCGCGCAGCCGAGCTTTCATTCCGGCATCGATATCGGCGCCAAAGCTGACGAGCCCGTGTTCGCCGCGGCTTACGGCAAAGTCGTCAGCACCGGCAGCGACCGGTTCCGCGGGAACAACATCGTGCTGGAGCATGGCGGAGGCTTGCGCACCTGCTACATGCATCTGAACAAAATTTTCGTCAACCCGGAAGATACCGTGGAAGAAGGAGCCGTCATCGGGCTCGTCGGTTCCACCGGACGCAGTACCGGACCCCATCTGCATTACGAAGTGACCAAAAACGGCAAAAGCACGAATCCGAGGCCTTATTTGAAAACGATACGAAAGGACGCGCCCTGACATGTTCAAAAGCAAAAAGCAAGCCCCGAATCCGAATACGACCGATACGCTCATCGGAGAAGGCACCTCTTTCGAAGGATGCATCCGTTCGGAGGCAAGCATCCGCATCGAAGGCCGGATCACAGGCGACATCCGGTGCTCAGGCGACGTCTTCATCGGCGAACGCGGCAGTCTGAAGTCCGATATTACGGCCCGGGACGTCATTGTGGCCGGCAGCGTGCACGGCAACGTTGCGACAAGCGGCAAGCTGATCATCACGTCGACCGGCTCCCTTTTGGGCAACATCAACACCTCTTCCATCACGATTGAGGAAGGCGGAGTGTTCCAGGGTATGAGCGTCATGGAAAAAAAGCTGCCGTCCCCAGCGGCCCAGACCGGCAGCGCCGCCAGCCCGGAGAGCCTCCCGGCACCGGCCGGAGAAAACGAATCCATGGACGGAGTTACAGTCGCCATTTAAATTCCTCCCCGCATCCGACCATTTGAGAGTTGTTTTGCCATCGCTGGCCGCATTCTCTATTGGGCTGTTTGCCACAGCCATGTTATAATGGTAGTTATTCCTTATTTCTGGCTGATGCAGGAGACATGCCGATGAAAGAACAGACGATTCTATTTGATCTTGACGACACGCTCATTCACTGCAACAAATATTTTGACTATGTCATCGACCAGTTCGTCGATCTGATGCTGACCTGGTTTTCCGGCAGGCAGCTGCAGCCGCAGCACATCAAGCAAAAGCAGTTGGAGATCGACCTGGCGGGCGTCCAAATCCACGGCTTCATGCCTGACCGCTTTCCCAAATCGTTCGTAGAGACGTATCAATGGTTCTCCGAAACGTACAACCGCCCGGCAAGCCCGCGCGAGGAAGCAATGCTGATGGATCTTGGACATACCGTATACGAATACACGGTCGAGCCTTATCCGCAAATGAATGAAACGCTGGAAACTCTGCAAAATGGCGGACACAAGCTGTTTCTGTATACAGGCGGAGACGCGTCGATCCAGATGAAAAAAGTGCGCGATTCGGGGCTGAACGCCTACTTTGACGACCGGATTTTTGTGACTGTGCATAAAACGAAGGAGTTCATGCAGACGCTTTTGCAGGAGCAGCGCTTTGACCGGCGGCATACCTGGATGATCGGCAACTCAGTCCGAACCGACGTACTACCCGCGCTTCACGCAGGCATCCATTCGATCCATATCCCAGCCCATCAGGATTGGGAATACAATACCGGAACGATCGATGTTGCGCCGCAGGGCGCTTTCTACCAGCTTTCCTCCCTGCAGGAAGTGCCGGGTGCGATTCACGATTATGTAAGGAAATATCCGGAAGGAATCGAATAAGCTTAGATTGACGCAAAAAACTGCGCATCCCGCCTGGGAGAAGCGCAGTTTTCATTTGTTACGCCGCTACGTCCCTTCTGCGGAATATTTCCCAGGAGAGCGCGATAAAAAGCAGATAGTAGAAAAGCAGCACTGTAATGGAAAAGCCCATCGTCATTCCATTCACAGGCGGTTGACCGTCCAAATACTGCGTCAGATCCGTGTTGGCAAACAAAAAGTATTTGCCCCAGCTGTAGCGCAGCAGCAGCGTTGTCACGATTTGTCCGGCCGTCATGATGAAGATGCTTAAGCCGATCGCCAGCGAGGAACTGCGGAATACCGTGGAGATCATGAACGAAAGAGTGACCACCATGATCAGTTCAACGAGCTTCAGACCGTATACGGACAATATGTGCCCCAGCATGCCGCTCTCATGGACGACACCGTCGGCGCCGGCCGTCAAGTAAGGCATCCCCAGATTGTGGACGCCGAAGAGAAGCCCGTTTATGATCAGCGCGCTGACGAACAAAACGACAAGCAAAAAGGCTGCGAACAGCAAGGTAGCCGCGTATTTGGACAGCAATATCTTCGAGCGGCTCGCAGGGCGAATCAGCAGCAGCTTGATCGTCCCCCACGTAAATTCGCCCGCCACCATGTCTCCGGCAATGATGACGGTAAACAACGTGACTATGCTTACCAGCCCGGCCGCCGTTTGCACGCCGCCCCACATCGTCGTCCCGACAGGCGGGACATCGTGATCCAGAGCATACTGGCTCAGCGCGATTTCTTTCCGTAATTCGTCCTTGAGGCGCGCCGGCATGCCGGGATTTACCATATCTTTTTTCTGTTGTTCGATCAAAAGCTGTGTGTTGGTCCGCCACTCCGATTGCTTCGCTTGCACGCCGTCATGAGCGAAAGCCGCCGCGAAGCCGACGAAAACGATCAGCAGCAAACAGAGAATCCACGTCCGCAGCCTGCAGTAAATTTTCATATTCTCGTTCTGCACCAAGTTAAGCAATCTGATCACTTCCCGTCATTTCCAAAAATTGATCTTCCAGCGATTTCGCCGCGGTCCGAATCCCGTAGACTTGAAGGCCAGCCGTTACGAAGCGCTTGTTCCACTCCGCTATCCGGGCTTTTTCCAGCACCATGACGAGCGAGGCGCCCCGCACCTCGAAGCCCGTTTCCGGCGATATTTGGGCAATCAGCGCAGCCGCCTTATCCAACGGCTCGACCTCGAAAGCGACCTGCATCGCTTCGCCGGTCTGCACGAACTCCCCGATCGGCCTGACGTCGACGAGCTTGCCGTTTTGGATAATCGCTACGCGGTCGCACATCAGCTCCATCTCGGCGAGCAGGTGGCTGGATACGATGACGGAGATCCCTTCCTCGCGGGTCAGTTTGCGCAAATGATCGCGCAGCTCGCGGATTCCGGCCGGGTCCAGTCCGTTCGTCGGCTCATCCAGAATGAGCACGGACGGCTTATGCAGCAGCGCCTGCGCAATTCCCAGGCGCTGGCGCATGCCGAGCGAGTAGGTTTTGACTTTATCATGAATCCGGTTCTCCATCCCGACGAGCGTAATGACTTCCTGAATTCGAGCTTCCTTAATGCCGGGAATCATTCTGGCATAATGGACGAGATTTTGGTAGCCGCTTAAAAATTTATACATTTCCGGGTTTTCCACAATAGCGCCGACATGGCGGATCGCCTCCTCGAAATGCGTGCGGATCGACCGGCCGCCGATAAGGATATCGCCCTCCGTGATCGACATGAGCCCTACTATCATGCGGATCGTCGTTGTTTTGCCCGCGCCGTTAGGCCCCAAAAAGCCGAACACTTCTCCCCGCGGCACGTCAAAGCTGAGCTGGTCGATGATCGTCTTGGAACCGATTTTTTTGGAAACGCGTCTGATTTGCACAATGGGTGCATCGGGATTTGCCGTTTTCATTAAATCCTCTCCTTTTTCAATTAAATCCATCTTAGCAAATGGTCTTTTCACGTTCCTAGTGGCGATCGTCATGCGGGAGTCACATGCAAAGTCATATGACAGCCATGACTGGGCTCACTATGGAAACCGGTTTTTTTTATGTACAATAAACATAAGGTCAACAACGCTGCAAAGGAGCTTGGGCATGGTCCAAAGAAGACAGTGGCATGGCGCGGAATGGTCTCTTTTTATTATATTGATAGGTACGACCGTTATTAGCCTGCTCTATATTCTGCTGCATTTAAACGAGTTCCAGCATGCTTCCGTATCGATTACTATCGTCGGCATCCTGATTAGCTATTTGCTGCCGCTGCTGTTTTGGCGGCCTAATTATATCAACCCCACTTTATACCCGATTGCCGTGCTTTTGACGAATGCGCCTATGCAAATCTATCTATCTTGGGCGGAAAAAGAAGCCTACTCTCTTATTAATTGCCCATTAATGATCATCGGATTCCTCACCGACCGAAAAAATGCATGGTGGATCGCGCCCATTTTTCTGCTGATCGTGCCTTTCTCTTATTTTTTCTTCCTGGAAAGCCGCAATCTATTAGCGGATGTGCTCGGCCAGACGATGAATGCGGCGCTCGCTTTTGCCATCGGAATCTCTCTGCAGCGGGTCGTCACTTCCAATGAAAAAACAGTGCGCCTGCTGGCCGAAAACCAGCATCAATACATGCTGATCCATGAGCAAAACAAGGCGCTGGAGCAATACGCTAACCAAATTGAACACCTTACGCTGCTGGAGGAACGCAATCGCATGGCGCGGGAACTGCACGACACCGTCGGCCATACGTTTACGTCCGTCATCATGGGGATGGATGCCGTCGCTTATTTGATTGAAGCATCGCCGGAAAAAGCCAAGGAAAAGCTGGACGTGCTGCGCAACGTTACCAGAAGCGGTCTGGAAGAAGTCCGCCGCAGCATTCATCAGATGGTGCCTGACGGCGGCGACATGCTGCTTTCTTACCAGCTTACCCACTTGACAGGCGAGTTCTCGCTGCATACCGGAACCCAGATCCGGTTCATGATGGACGGAGACGAATATGAACTTGCCAAGCAGACGCAGCTTTCGCTCATCCGCTGCCTGCAGGAATCGTTAACCAATGCCAAACGGCACGGCAGGGCTACGGCCATTGAAGTAAAGCTCGTTTACTGCCGCGACCAGGTGGCGCTCACCATTGAAGATAACGGTGTCGGCGCGGAACAATTGAAAGCCGGCTTCGGGATCAGCGCGATGCAGGAGCGCATCGCCGCCCTTCAGGGCACACTTCAGGTCCGCTCCGTACCCGACCAGGGAACGGTAGTTTCCTGTAAGATCCCTGCCAGGCGGCAGCCTGCTTTTTAGTTGTGCATGCCAGTGGTACAATATGTTCAGGAGGGTAAAGCGATGAACTCAAGCCCATTAAAGCTGCTCTTGGTCGACGATCAGGATTTAATTAGAGAAAGCCTCCATATCGTGCTGGATATGGACCCGGACATTACCGTAGTCGGACTTGCCGAGAACGGCTGCGCCGCCATCAAGCTGTGCGAAGAGCAGCAGCCGGATATCGTGCTGATGGATATTCACATGCCTGTCATGGACGGGGTCGAAGCCACGCGGCAAATTAAAACAAAATGGCCCGGCACCCGCGTTATTATCCTGACCACGTTTCAGGAAATCAACTATGTGATGGATGCGCTGGGCGCGGGCGCGGAAGGGTATCTGCTCAAGGCGATACATCCGAAAGATTTGGCCGCCGGCATCAAATGGGTGCACCAAGGCGGCACGCTGATCCCGCAGGACATCGCCAAAATGCTCGTTAAGCAAGCGCGGGGAGCTCAAACGTTCGAAGACCGCGATTTCGACGCCAAGGAAGTCGAGGAAACCGTCCGCACCGACGCGTACGGATTGAGCGACCGCGAAGTCCAGGTGCTGCACTGCATCGCCGACGGCCTGAGCAACAAGGAGATCGCCGAGAAACTGTACCTTTCCGAAGGTACGGTGAAAAACTATATCTCCAGCATCTACTCCAAAATGGACGTGCGCGACCGCATACAAGCGTCCAAAAAAGCTCACGACGAAGGCCTGCTGTAACACAAACAAAAAGCCAATTTCAACGATGGAAGGAACCTTTGCAGGGCGTCCGTCATGAAAATGGCTTTTTTGCTTTTATTCAAACAATCTTCCGAACAAAGATTTTTTTCTTTTTCGGGTTTTCCCGTACGTTTGCACGCGGGAAAATGCAGGCGGCTGTTCGCCGGCCGCCGGATTGGCCGCTTCAGCAGCCTCAATGTCCGCCGCGGACACTTCCGCTTCGGCATATTCCGCCGCAAGCTGCGATAGTTGGGACTGCTGCGGCTGCTCGATGCCTGCAACCGCCTGCTGCTGCCGTAAATAATGCTCAAGCTGGTATTTGAAATGCCTCAGCAGCTGCTCCTGCTCCTTTTGCTGCAGTTGGAATTGCCCCTGCATCTGGATTTGCAGCAGTTCAATCTGCTTGGCAAGCAGCAGCACCGCCTCATGCAAGGAATGGAGCCCGCGGCCGTTCTGATGCTCGTCAGCCTGCATGGAATTGCCGCTGTTAGAAAGCAGTGCGCTTAGTTCCGCCTGCGTAACGAAATCTTCCTTCTTCACGCGCTCACCCCATGGTTCCGCTCGATTCGGGCGGCTCGTGCTTGAGCCGGGGCCGCCTGTTCCTTCTATTTTACATGATTAGCCGAAAATGTTCACGCTTTGTTTCCCCTTAACCCAGAGGGCCGGCCCCACATGAAAAAAACCGGGCAGAAAATTCTGCACGGCTGCTGCGAGACGACAAAATGGAATGCCAAGCGCCGACTGCCATCGGGCCTAACCCGGAGCGGCCGCCGCCACGCAGCGCCCGCAGTACGCCTCAAATTCGCGATTGTTCGCTATCTACTAGCTACTTACTACTAACTATTATCTACTGTTTGTTTAAAGTAACGCTTTGTGAATAAAGATTAGTCCAGCTATCGTTCGTATTGTAGTAATACCAAATATTCGTACCGTCGTTCACCATGACATAATCCACAAGCCATTCGGCCTTATTTCCCGTCATGTTGTTCCATAACGTAACCGATTTGACAATGCCTACGTCGCTGAAAGAAAATGTGTACGTGTCCGTCGAATTTCGTTCAAAATCGTCATAGTACGGTTTATCCATTTTAACCATCGGAGAGTTCCCGAGACTGCCGTTGAGACCTATATAAATGTCGGCGTCCGTTCCGGCGTCGGCCACGTTTGCAGTATGGACGGTGATACTGTAATTTTTATCAGCAGCAAAAGCCGGCACCGCCAACGAAACCGTCAGCACAGGAACCGCCAAAAATGAAAACAGAGTCCGAATTGCATTGCGATTCATTCAATAAATACGTCCTTTCAATGGTTAAAATTGGTATATTTATTAAATATATTATTAATTATACTATAAAAGCTAGCGATTATGTGGGGATTCCATAATTTAACTACGACCCCGACGCCCGATGCGGGCGGCAAATGGGATATGGACGTGCTAAAAAGGCCGCCCCATACGATCAAAACAACCGTAAGGACAGCCTGTTCGAATACATACGCCCGGACTGTTCCGAGGTGGCAAGCCTTGGCACCGGGACTTGCTCCGGAAGCGGCAAGCCTGGGCAACCGGACTTGCCCCAAGGCAAGCCTGGGCAACCGGACTTGCCCCGTAGCGGCAAGCCTGGGCAACCCGGACTTGCCCCGTAGCGGCAAGCCTGGGCAACCGGACTTGCCCCGTAGCGGCAAGCCTGGGCAACCGGACTTGCCCCGTAGCGGCAAGCCTGGGCAACCGGACTTGCCCCAAGGCAAGCCGAGTGGTACGCCGCCATGTGCAGGCGCCGAAACGCGCGCCGGGATTCGTGCGCGTTAGGAAAAGGCACCGGTAATCAACCTCCTGTGCCTCATTATAGCGGCTCTATTGGCATGGCAGCCGGGAAAACCTGCGAAAGTGCAGGCTTTTTCCGTAAATGCGGTCCATTTGGAGGAAAAGCCTGCGATTGTGCAGGAATTTTCGATGAAAATGGGCCTAAGCCCATGTTCACGCTTAAAAGCCTGCACTATTGCAGGAATTTTTCTTTGCGAGCGTCTCATCGAGCAAAAAACTGCACTTTTGCAGGCTTTTTCCGAACGGAAGCCGGCGATGCCGCCTACAACAAAGGATGCTCTGCATTTTGCTTGTAGAATTATGGCAGATTTGACGCTCCCATCAGATAGCGGTCCACTTCGCGGGCGGCGGCGCGGCCTTCGTTGATCGCCCAGACGACGAGGCTTTGCCCGCGGCGCATGTCGCCTGCGGCGAAGATGCCTTGGGCGTTCGTGGCGAATTTGCCGTACTCGGCTTTCGCGTTGGATCGCTCGTCTCTATCGATGCCGAGCTGCTCCAGCACCGTATTTTCCGGACCGGTGAAGCCCATGGCGATAAGCGCCAGTTGGGCCGGGTACACTTTTTCGCTGCCCGGAACTTCTACCGGCACGAACTGGCCTTTCTCGTTCTTTTGCCACTCGATCAGCACCGTGTGCAGCTCCTTCAGGTTGCCATTCTCATCGCCGACGAATTTCTTCGTGTTGATGAGATATCGGCGCGGGTCCTCGCCCTGAACGGCGGCGGCCTCCTGTTGGCCGTAGTCCACCTTCAACACTTTCGGCCACTCCGGCCAAGGATTGTTCGCCACCCGCGTCTCCGGCGCTTTGGGCATGATTTCAAACTGCGTGACGCTTTTGCACTTGTGGCGCAATGAAGTGCCCACACAGTCCGTTCCGGTATCGCCGCCGCCGATCACGATGACATCTTTGCCCTCGGCCGTGATGAATGCGCCGTCGGCGTGCTCGGAATCGAGCAAGCTTTTTGTATTTTTTCCCAAAAATTCCATCGCCAAATGAATGCCGCCCAGCTCGCGGCCTTCGATCGGCAGATCGCGTCCTTTGGTCGCGCCGCCGCACAGCACAATCGCGTCGAATTCCTCCTGCAGCTTTTCTACCGGGTAGTTCACGCCGACATGAGCGCCGGTAATAAACGTAACGCCCTCCGCTTCCAGCAAATCGACGCGGCGCTGCACGTATTTTTTATCCAGCTTCATGTTCGGAATTCCGTACATGAGCAGCCCGCCTATGCGATCGGCCCGTTCGAACACCGTTACCCAATGGCCGGCTTTATTGAGCTGCGCAGCAGCCGCCAGACCGGACGGACCTGACCCGACGACGGCCACTTTTTTGCCTGTGCGGACTTCAGGCGGTTCAGCTGTGATCCAGCCCTCGGCGAAGCCTTTGTCGACGATCGCTTTTTCGATGCTTTTGATCGTAACGGGCGTATCTTTCAGCCCAACCGTACATGAGCCCTCGCATGGAGCGGGGCAAACGCGCCCCGTAAATTCAGGAAAATTGTTCGTCTTGTGCAGGCGGTCCAGCGCTTCCCTCCATTGCCCGCGGTAGACCAGATCGTTCCACTCGGGAATCAGGTTGTTGACCGGACAACCGGCGGCCATTCCGCTGATCAGCTTGCCCGTATGGCAAAAAGGAATGCCGCAGTCCATGCATCTGGCGCCTTGCGTCCGCAGCTTTTCCTCGGTAAGAGGAACCGCAAACTCGTTCCAGTGGCCGATACGCTCCAGCGGGGCAGCTTCGGACGCTACTTCACGGCTATATTCCATAAACCCAATTGGTTTGCCCATTGTGTTTCCTCCTAAGAGCTTTCCGTTAGGAAAGCTGGCTTCGTAAGCATCTGCTGAACTTCCCGCAGGAAAACTCTCTTCGTAAGCATCTGCTGAGTTTTCCGTAGGAAAACTATCTTCGTGAGCATCTGCTGAGTTTTCCGCAGGAAAACTGGCTTCGTAAGCATCTGCTGAGTTTTCCGCAGGAAAACTGGCTTCGTAAGCATCTGCTGAGTTTTCCGTAGGAAAACTGTCTTCGTGAGCATCTGCTGAGTTTTTCCGTAAGGAAAGCTTTCTTCGTAAGCTTTCGCTGAGCATTCCGCAGGAAGGCCGGCTGCGTAAAAGAATGGCGCCGGCCGCGTTCGTTAACGCCGAAAACCTGCGGAATTTCGCGGACTGTCCGAAGAACTCAGCAGAAGGTATATATCTGCAAAATGATAGTAATCATGCAGCGTAAGCGGCAATATATGCGGTCATGATTCATCCGGTATGCACAAAAGTAACTCCGTCGGACAAACTCCTAATTGCCGCCGACGCGCGACACGTCCTTCATGTTCGCCTCAAAAGCGACCATAACCGCTTCCTGCTGGCTGAGTCCGGAACGTTTCACCTTCTCGATCGCTTCGAACATCCGTTTGTAGTCCTTCGGAATAACCTTCACAAACTTCCAGACGAATTGTTCCCAGTTGTTCAACACGTGATGGGCAACCGAACTGTCGGTAAACGTGGCATGATGCTGAATCATCGTCTTCAGCTCATTCATTTCGTAAGTTTCTTCCAACTGTTCGAGCAAAACCATTTCCCTGTTCACCCTGCCGGCAAAATCGCCCTGCTCATCGAGCACGTAGGCAATGCCGCCCGACATGCCTGCGGCAAAGTTGCGGCCCGTTCGCCCCAGCACGACGACGCGCCCTCCGGTCATGTACTCGCAGCCATGATCGCCGACGCCTTCCACGACTGCACGCGCGCCGCTGTTTCTCACGCAGAAGCGTTCGCCGGCTATGCCGCGGATGTAAGCATCCCCATCGGTCGCGCCGTAAAAAGCGGTGTTGCCGATGATGATGTTCTCCTCCGGCACGAATACGGACTTGGCGGGCGGGAAAATCGCCAGCTTGCCGCCGGACAATCCTTTGCCGACGTAGTCGTTGGCATCGCCTTCCAGCGAAAGCGTGATCCCCTTCGGCACGAAAGCGCCGAAGCTTTGGCCCGCCGAGCCGTTGAAATGCAGGCGGATCGTATCGTGCGGCAGCCCTTCCGCTCCATAGCGGCGGGTGACTTCGCTGCCGAGAATCGTGCCGACGACACGATTCGTGTTGGCGATCGGAAGGATCGCATGCACATGCTCCTTCCGTTCCAGCGCAGGCTCGCAGATGGCCAGCAGCCGCGTCATGTCGAGGGAACGGTCCAGGCCGTGATCCTGCTCGATTTGGCAGAAGCGCCCCACGTCTTCGCCGGCTTCCGGCTGGTGCAGCAGCGGCGACAAGTCGATGCCCCTCGCCTTCCAATGCTCGACGGCCTGCCTGGACTCCAGCGCGTCGGTGCGCCCGACCATTTCTTCGACGGTGCGGAAGCCGAGCTCCGCCATAATCTCGCGCACATCCTGCGCGATAAAAGTCATGAAGTTCACGACATGCTGCGGGTCGCCGGCAAACTTTTTGCGCAGCTCCGGGTTTTGCGTCGCGACGCCGACCGGGCAGGTGTCCAGATGGCATACGCGCATCATGACGCAGCCGATCGTGATGAGCGGAGTCGTCGCGAAGCCGAACTCCTCGGCGCCCAGCAGCGCCGCCACGACCACGTCGCGCCCGCTCATCAGCTTGCCGTCGGTCTCGACGGCAATCCGGCTGCGCAAGTTGTTGAGCACGAGCGTCTGATGCGTCTCGGCCAGCCCCAGCTCCCACGGCAGTCCGGCGTGGCGGATGCTCGTCTGCGGCGATGCGCCCGTTCCTCCGTCGTAGCCGGAGATCAGAACGACGTCCGCCTTGCCTTTCGCTACGCCCGCAGCGATCGTGCCGACGCCGACTTCGGAAACCAGCTTCACGCTGATCCGGGCGCGCGGGTTGGCATTTTTGAGATCGTGGATCAGCTCCGCCAAATCCTCGATCGAATAAATGTCATGGTGCGGCGGAGGCGAGATCAGCCCCACGCCCGGAGTAACCCCGCGAACCTCGGCGACCCAGGGGTACACCTTCGATCCCGGCAGCTGGCCGCCCTCGCCGGGCTTGGCGCCCTGCGCCATCTTGATCTGAATCTCGTCGGCGTTGACGAGATAATGGCTCGTGACGCCGAAGCGGCCGGACGCCACCTGCTTGATCGCGCTGCGGCGAAGATCGCCGCTTGCGTCCGGCGCGAAGCGCTCCGGATGCTCGCCGCCTTCGCCGGTATTGCTCTTGCCGCCGATGCGGTTCATCGCTATCGCCAAAGTCTCGTGCGCTTCCTTGCTGATGGAGCCGTATGACATGGCTCCGGTCTTGAAGCGCCGCAAAATCGACTCGATCGGCTCCACCTCTTCGATCGGGACCGGCTCGCGCCCGTCCTTGAAGCTGAGCAGGCCGCGGAGAGCCATATATTTCTCATCCTCCCGCCGGATGAGCTTCACAAAATGTTTGTACATCGCATAGTTGTTCGTCCGCACCGCCGTCTGCAGTGCATGCACCGTCTCCGGCGTATACAAATGCTCCTCGCCGTCCTTGCGCCACTGCAGATCGCCGCCCGTATCCAGCACGCGGTCGCGTCCCTCCTGCCCGGAGAAAGCGCGGTTATGGCGAAGCAGCGCTTCCTGCGCCACCACGTCGATGCCGATGCCGCCGACCGGGGTAAACGTCCATGTAAAATACCGGTCGACGAACTCCTGGCTAAGCCCGATCGCTTCAAAAATTTGCGCCCCGCGATAGCTTTGGATCGTGGAAATGCCCATTTTCGCCAAAACTTTGACGACGCCTTTCGTCGCCGCTTTCAAATAATTGGCCGTCGCCTTCTCCATATCCACGCCGGCCAGCTGTTGGCGGCGGACCATGTCGTCCAGCGTCTCGAGCGCCAGATACGGATTGATCCCCCCTGCGCCATAGCCGAGCAGCAGCGCAAAATGATGCACTTCCCGTGGTTCGCCGGATTCGACGAGCAGACCGACTTTGGTGCGCGTGCCTTCGCGGATCAAATGGTGATGCAGCCCCGACGTTGCCAGCAGCGCCGGAATCGGCGCGTTCCCGCCGTCAACGCCGCGGTCGGACAAGATCAGCAGCGTCGCTCCGTCCTGAATCGCCCGATCGGCGGCGGCAAACAGCGCCTGCATCGCGCTTTCCAGACCGGAGGCTCCCTGTGCGGCGTCGAACAAAATCGGAAGCGTAACGGTTTTGAACCCTTCGCGCTGAATATGCCGCAGCTTCGCAAGCTCCCCGTTCGTCAGGAAAGGCGTCTTCAGACGAATCTGGCGGCAGCTTTCCGGCTCGGGGGCGATCAGATTGCGTTCAGGCCCGATGGTCGTGCCCTGTGCGGTAATGATCTCTTCGAAGTTCGCGTCGATCGGCGGATTCGTGACCTGCGCGAACAACTGCTTGAAGTAGTTGTACATCAATTGCGGCCGATCCGACAGCACGGCAAGCGGAGCGTCGATCCCCATCGAGCCGACGGGATCTACGCCTGTTTTGGCCATAGGCTCCAGCGTTTTGCGCAGCTGCTCGAACGTATAGCCGAAAGCCTGCTGGCGCTGCAGCACGGTATCGAAATCGGAGCCGGGCACCGCCTGCGCGTCCTCCAGCTCCTCCAGGCTGACCAGGTGCTTGTCGAGCCAGTCCCGGTACGGCTGTTCGCCGGCGATCCGGGTTTTGATCTCTTCGTCGGACACGATGCGCCCTTCGACCGTATCTACAAGCAGCATGCGGCCGGGCCGCAGGCGCTCTTTGTGCACGATGCTCTCGGGGGCTATATCGAGCACGCCTACTTCGGAAGCGAGCACGATCAAATCGTCGCTCGTCACGTAATAGCGCGACGGACGCAAGCCGTTGCGGTCCAGCACCGCGCCGATGATGCTTCCGTCCGTGAAGGCTATGGCGGCCGGGCCGTCCCATGGCTCCATCAAAGTGCTGTGATATTCGTAAAACGCTTTCTTTTCGTCGTCCATCGTTTCGTGCTTGGACCAGGGTTCGGGAATCATCATCATCGCCGCATGAGGCAGCGAACGTCCCGCGAGCATCAGAAATTCCAGCGTATTGTCAAACATTTGTGAATCCGAACCGGCCGTATCGATTATCGGAAGAATGCGTTTGAAATCTTCGCCGAACAACTCGGAATCGCACATCGCCTGGCGCGCATGCATCCAGTTGACGTTGCCGCGCAGCGTGTTGATCTCTCCGTTATGAATCAAATAGCGGTAAGGATGCGCGCGCTCCCAACTTGGAAACGTGTTCGTGCTGAAGCGGGAATGAACGAGTGCAAGCGCGGACTCCACTTTGTCATCCTGCAGCTCCAAGTAATAAGCATCCACCTGCCCGGGGGTCAGCATTCCTTTATAAACTATAGTACGGCTGGACAAGCTGGAATAATAGAACGGAATATTGCTGTAAGATGTTAAGATAGCGTTTTCAGAAAGCTTGCGGATGACATACAATTTGCGTTCAAAATCGAGGTTGCTTGCGGTGTCCCCTGCTTGGCCGATAAAAACCTGGCGAACGAAAGGCTCCGCCGACTTGGCCGATTCGCCGAGCGAGCTGTTATCCGTCGGAACCGTTCTCCAGCCGAGGAAGAACTGACCTTCTTCGTTCACGATGCGTTCGATCATATTTTCGCACGCTTGTCTGGCTTCCAAATCCTGCGGCAAATAAACCATGCCGACCCCGTAGCTGCCTGCCGCCGGAAGCTTGATATTGTCCTGCTTGCATGCCTCCCGGAGATAAGCGTCCGGAATTTGCATCAGGATGCCCGCTCCGTCGCCGGTATTGGTTTCGCAGCCCTGGCCCCCGCGATGATCCAAGTTGCAAAGCACCTTAAGCGCCTGCTTGACGATTTCGTGCGATTTGACGCCTTTAATATTGGCCACGAAGCCGATGCCGCAGGCGTCATGCTCGAACTGAGGATCATACATTCCCTGTTTGGGAGGTAATCCGTTTCTTTTCATGTTGGGCAACCTTTCTTTTCCTGATTTTTTCTACCGGGTTCATCGGACAGACTCTATGGTGTGCTTTAACGCAGTAAAATCCTATTTTCATTTTATATTATCATCTGGTTTCCTATTGATCAATTGAAAAAATTGAAAAGAATGGATTTTCAGACTATTAAAAATAATTCTTTTTCAAGGTGCGGTTAAGAGGCCCTTACCACACTTTCAAACACCGGGACTTAACGGCTATGCGGCCGGGCGGCAGTCCTATTTTCGGAAACCGGCATTTGCCCCTTCATCCGCGTCCCTGCTGCTTAAAAGGCATGTTTTGCGATTGTATTTCATACGCTCATGATAGCGAACCTTCTCTATTTCATGCTATGATAGCTTAAGCCGCTGCAATGAAACGCCCATCCAGAATCACACCCTAGGAGGACCCTGTTTTGAGTATTCAGCACACGTTTACTTCCGGTACGATTTGGGAGCCTCTATACCGTTTGGAGATTCAAGCTCACCCGGTAGAGATCGCGCTCTTCCGGTCGCAGCCGGTTCGGCGTTTGAAGTTTTTGCATCATTTCGGCGCCTCTGCGCTGTTTTCGCCCGTGACCCATTCCCGATTCGAGCACACCGTCGGCGTCTGGTCGCTCATGGCTCATTTTTTCCCGGACGATCTGCAGCTGCGGGTTGCCGCTCTGCTTCACGACATCGGGCATCTGCCTTTTTCCCATGCGATCGAGCGCACGATCGGATTCGATCATCATGAGCGCACCGGGCAGCTGCTGACAAGCGGCGAAGTGGAGCAAATTTTAGTGAAATACGGCATGTCTCCGGCTTCCATCGTATCTTTATTGAATCAGGACAGCCCGTTAACCAACAAAACGACCCTTATGGGACTGGATCACCTAGACAGCTTTTTAAGAGATACTTATGCCGCCGGACGCCATCTGCAGCCGCCTTCCGAGCTGATTAGAAAGCTGCGGATACGCGGCCATTATTTGGAAGCGGATGCCGATACCGCTATGGGTCTCATCCACGCCGTCGTGGAAGATCACCGGATCTTCCTGCAGCCGGAATTTTTGGCGATGGATGCGCTGCTGGCCAAAGCCGCGACGCTCCACTGCGGGGCCTCGCCGGACGCGAAAGAGCGGATTCCCGCGCTCACCGACCATGAATTGATTCAGGAGCTTTTGCAAAGCGGCGACAGTCAGGCCGGGGAAATCATGAATGTGCTTATGTACGAGCCCCATCGGATTCGAATCGCCTACGAGCCTGTGCCCGGCAGCATTCAAGTCAATATTCGCAAGCTTTATAAAAAGCAGCCGCTGATCGCAGGCAGGCCCGCTTCGGAAGCGAGCATCGACGCCAGACGAAAGCTGGACGAACTGGACCGGCTGGCCGCGACCTACTTTTTTACCATTTGACAGTGCATTTTCTTTCATTTTATTTACGTAGAGAGGACTGGCCGGGTTGGCAAAATTATATTTTCGATATGGAACGATGAACAGCGGCAAATCGATTGAAGTGCTGCGGGTTGCCCACAATTATGAGGAGCAGGGCAAAAAGGTGCTGCTGTTCACCCCGGTAGTGGACGACCGGTTCGGCGTCGGCAAGATCACCTCCCGCATCGGTATGTACAAAAGCGCCATCGTCGTCGACGATCAGCTCGATATGATCCGAATGGCGCGCGACGAGCGGCCGAACTGCATTTTGGTCGACGAGGCCCAGTTTCTGAATAAAGAGCAGGTGGGACAGTTGATCGATATCGTGGACGATTTGGACATTCCCGTCATCGCTTACGGGCTTCGCGCCGATTTCCTCGGGCAGCTGTTTGAAGGAAGCAACGCGCTGCTCGCAGTCGCCGATACGATTGAGGAGATTAAGACGGTCTGCTGGTACTGCGACAAAAAAGCGATTATGAATATGCGGTGCAAAGACGGAGAGCCTATATTCCACGGCGAGCAAATTCAGATCGGGGGCAATGAGAGCTACGTGCCGGTATGCCGCAAATGCTATGCCGCAAAACGAAAGCTGGCAACCCCGTTAGTGAAGGGCCAGGCCCCGGAGTGAACGTCTAATCTTGTACAGTCTGATCGCGAAAAGCCGGTTACGGCTTGATCGCAGAGAAAGGTGAGTGCCTTGCGCAAAAAACGGATCCTGCTTTTATCCGAGGGCTTCGGCAAAGGACATACTCAAGCCGCGCACGCGCTGTCCGTGGAGCTTAGGCAAAGCTCCTCCGAAATTATTACGCGCGTGATCGAGCTCGGCGCCTTTTTGCATCCGACGCTGGCTCCCTTGATTTTTTCGGCATACCGCCGTACGGTGACTACACAGCCCAAACTATATGGTATGATCTACCGCCATCAGCATAAAAAATCGCTGAATCGCGTCGCAGGACTTGCTCTGCACCGGCTCTTCTACTCGCAGACGAAAGCCGTGATCGAGCAGTTGAAGCCCGATATCATCGTCTGCACGCACCCTTTTCCGAGCATTATCGTATCCCGGTTAAAGCGAGCCGGCCTATCCGTGCCGCTCTTTACGGTCATCACCGATTACGACGCGCACGGCACCTGGATCGACCCGGCCGTAGACAAATATCTCGTCTCGACGAATACGGTCAGAGAGCGGATGATCGAACGCGGCGTTCCGGCGGTGCAAGTGGAAGTTACCGGCATCCCCGTGCATCCGAATTTTCGCCGCCAGCACAGCAAAGAGCAAATCCGCAGCGAGTTCGGCCTGAAGGATATGCCTACGGTCATGGTCATGGGAGGCGGCTGGGGCATTTTCAAGAAGGATGAAAAAGAAGACCTGCTGACTTATATCGCCACCTGGAAAGATCGCGTTCAGCTGCTCATCTGCCTGGGCACGAACGAAAAAGCGCGCCAGCAGCTTCTCGGGGAAACGGCTTTCCGGCATCCGAACGTCCATCTGATCGGCTTCACGCAGGAAATCAACAAGCTGATGGACATCTCCGATCTGCTGATCACCAAGCCCGGCGGCATGACCTGCACCGAGGCGATGGCCAAAGGCATCCCGATGCTGTTCTACAGCCCTATTCCGGGGCAGGAGGAAGAGAACTGCCAATATTTCCAAGAGCAGGGCTACGGGCAAATGATCACATCGCTGGAAATGATCGATCACTGGTTCGGGCTGCTGCTGGAGCAGTACCCGCTTCTGCTGCAGCGCCGGTCGGACATCCGCTCCCGCCAGCAGTTCCGGGCGCAGGATTGCTCCAAAGCGATCATTCACCATTTGAAGCTGTCCGAGAATCGCCCCTATATACAGTCATCAACAAAAACACCGCTCATACAATGGTATTAACCATTTGTAAGGCGGTGTTTTTTTATGGAGCCCGTTCAGCGGTTCGGCAAACAGTTCATCTTCGCTTATTTGCTCGTCTGGTTCATCGGCAGCCTCTGGATGATGGCCGTGCTCGGCAGCGGAACGCTGCAAGGGAAGCTGCTGGGCATCGATGTGAAGCTGTACCGCGACTACGCTTCTTTCGGCTTCGCCGGCGCGCTCGGCGGGGCGCTCTACGGGCTGCGGATGTTTCATGAGCATTATCACAATCTGACCACACAATGGATTTATTGGTATGTGATGCGCCCCATGCTCTGCTTCGGTTCGGCCATCGTCACGATCGTGCTGTTCAAAAGCGGCATCCTGCTGCTGCAGGTAGGCGATTCCATGGCAGCGCGCATCAGTGTCGCCTTCCTGACCGGGTACGGCTACGGGAAGTTTATGGAAAAGATCCGCGCGCTCACCGATACGTTCTTCAACGGGAACGGGAACGGGAACGGCGGGGGTGGCGGAAACGGCGGCAATGGCAGCAATGACGGCGGCGCGAACGGCAGCGGAAAAAGCGGCGATGGGGACCAGCCGCCGCGCTGAGGCCGTCAGCGGGAAGCTTGCCCCGCCGGAGCCGCCTCTCGGCGGGCATCCGCGTGGTACAGCTCCTTCATGATCGTTTCGATCGCCAAAGGCGCGATCGCCATATCGTGCACGCCGTACGTTTCATTGATCTCCGCGATAAAACGCTTGAGCGGCAGCGTCTCCGTGTCGATTTCCAGCTCCAGCTCGCAATCGCCGCCTCTGCTCAGCAGGCGGATGCCTGCCTGCAGATCGCTGTCGCGCAGCGGCTTCTCCGTCGTAATCCGCACCATCTTTTTGCTGCCGAGCCGCCCTCTCAGCGACTGCAAGCCATCGTCGAAGACAATCTCCCCGTGATTGATGACGATGACGCGCTCCGCCAAAGCTTCCACATCGTCCAGATCGTGTGTGGTCAAAATAAACGTCGTCCCTTTTTTATTCATGCTGCGGATAAAATCACGGATGTTCTCCTTGGCGATGACATCCAGCCCGATGGTCGGCTCATCCAAAAAAACGAGCTTCGGCTGATGCAGCATCGCCATGATGAATTCGCATTTCATCCGCTCCCCCAGCGAGAGCTGCCGCGTCGGCTTGCGGATAAGTCCGGTTACGCCGAGCAGGGACGATAATTCCTCCAGCGTATCCTTGTAAGGCTTGTCGGGTACGCCGTAAATCGATTTGTTCATATAAAACGCATCGATCGGCGGTATATCCCACAGCAGCTGCGATTTCTGCCCGAAAACAGCGCCGATATGCCGCACATATTCGCGCCGCTGCTTCCACGGCACATACCCGAGCGCCCGGACTTCGCCGGACGTCGGATGGAGAACGCCGCTGAGCATTTTGAGCGTCGTCGATTTCCCTGCGCCGTTCGGCCCGAGGAACGCCACCATCTCCCCCTGCCCGACCTGAAGCGAAATGCCGCGCACCGCGCACACTTCCTTCATCGGCCGATGAAACACATTCACGAGCATTTCCTTCCAGGTGTGCCCGCGCTCATAGGTCGTATATGTTTTCGTCAAATCCCGCATCTCGATCATACAATCTCCCTTTCCTTATCCGCCTGCGCTCGTATAGTGGCGCAGCATGCGATGCCAGAAGCCCAGCGTCAGAGCGAGGAACAGCAGAGCGGCAGCTGTCATCAGCCATGTTTCCGCACCCGCCTGGCCGAGCAGAGCCTGAGCCGGAATAAAAGCAATCAATGCGATCGGCATCACGTAGGTCAGCAGGTTTTGAAACGACTTGGCGAAAATCGTCCCCGGATACATGCCAAACGCAGTGACCGCATCGAAAATATCGTAAACCCGGCTGCTGCCCACCCATTTGAACAACAGCGCGGACATGACAAACGAGAACGAAGCCAGCACGGTCAGCGACACAAACAGCATAAGGGCAAAATGCAGCCATTCCGCCGCCGTCGGCGCCTTAATCCCCGAAAGCGCATAGCCGAACAAGATCGCCCCGCCGAACAAACGGCCAAAATCGTCGACATCAAGTCCGTACAGCATCGACATGAATAGTACCGGGCGCGGCTTCAGCAGCAGCAAATCGAACGTGCCCTCGCGGACATGCCCGAGCGTCGTGCCGATCATTCCGAAGAAGAACGGAAAGGCGATTCCTTTGGATAAAGCGAAAATAGCCTGAATAAGCATCGCTTCATGCAGTGTCCAGCCCGGAAATGACGCCCCCGACTTATACACAAGCACTGTAATCAAAGGCACGATCAGGTCGCCCGCCACAAGCAGCGCGATGCTCAGAAAAAAATGGCTGCGGTACGCCATCTGCTCGCCGAATTTGGTGCGGATCACAGCCGCAAAGCAGGCGGCAAGTCCTCTCATACCCCCACCCCCGTGAACCGCCGCAGCGCCGCATTATAAAGAACCAGCATCAACGCGCCCATCAACGCCACCGCAATCGCCTGGAGCGCGACGGCTTGCGCGAGCGGCAGACGGATGCCCGCCAGCTCGTAATCGCCGATAATGACCCGCGTCGGCAAGTAAGCGATGAACTGAAACGGCAGGAAAAACAGCACTTTTTGCAGCGCCTCCGGAAAAAAGGAAAGCGGCACGAACACGCCCGCCGTTATATCCTTCAGCAGCAGCATCACACGGCGGATGCCTTCCGCTCTGACGAGCCAGAAAGCCGTCAATCCCACCATGTAATTGATGATGAAGTTCATCAGAAAACTGAGCGCAATCGACAAGACCGCCCAACCGGGATGAACCGGAATCAGATCGACTTGAAAAACGAACAGGAACAAAAGCCCGATCGGCACGAACTCGATCCAGAAGCCCAGCGTGCGATGCCCCAGCTTTTGGGCCAGGGCGAACAGCCAGTGCGGCATCGGGCGCAGCGCGAACGTCACGAACTTCCCCGTTCGGACGAGCATCTGCAAGTTCCAGTCCGCAAAATCGAAAATCAAATAATGAATGACGGCGGAAATACCGTAGTAGGCCAGCATTTGATGCAGCGTCAGGCCATTGATCTGCTCGCGCCCTTCATACACCGCATGCCAGATAAAATACTGAACCAAATAAAAGACAGGCCCGACAAGCAGCGAAACGGCCATATGCGACCGAAACGCCGCCCATTCCTTGTAAGTGGCGAGGCCTACTGCGGCAATCGACTGCGGAAGCGTTCTCATGGATGCTACTGCCACCCCGACCAAATGATCGTCTGCGGCGAAATGACGGACTCGGCCGACCACTCCGACGCGGACGGTGTGAAGAACACGATAACGGCTCTTTCCCTGGGGTCGACGATCAGCTTGCAGCGCCCGGCCCCTTCATGGCCGAACGAGCCCGGCGACACCCACTCGTCGCCGCTCGGCATCCAGGGGCCGAGCCCGAACGGAACATCTTCAAGACGGTTTCCCCAATGCACGCCGCCGATTTTGCCAGAGGGCTTCCGGAGCATGCGCTCCACGGATTTGCGGGATAAAATTTTAACCCCACGCCAGGTTCCCATGCCCAGCAGCATATTCCCGAATTTGCACAAATCTTCCGGCGTAGAATACAATCCGTACCCGCCGCGGGGCGGCATTGCAAGGTGGGCGTAAGGATCGTTCCCATCTTCTTCGTCTTTCAAATGCTTTTCATCCCAGTCGTTGACCGTACACACTTCAGAGCGAAGCGATTCGGGCACCTCGTAAAAAGAGCGCGTCATGCCAAGAGGCTCCACGATATGAGTCATCACATAGCTCTCAAAAGGCATCCCTGACGCTCTGGCGACAATCTCCGCAAGCGCGGCATAGCCGATAGTGGAATACGCGTAAGCTTCGCCCGGCTCATGGAGCGGCTTCCCGGACAACATCGCGCGAATCCATGCCGTTCGGCGCAATCTCGCAAGCTCGTCCTCGCTTTTCTTTTCAGAATCGCGGTCAGGATCGAATGCGAACAGCACCGACCACCAGCCTCGCGAGTACGGCTCCGTATAATAGCCGCCATCCGCCGAAAGTCCCGACGTGTGGGATAGCAAATGCCAGATTTGTATCCGCTCGAATAAAGGATGCTTGAACTCTTCGATCCAGTTGGAAACCCGCTGATCCAGAAACAGCTTGCCTTGCTCGATCAATTGAAACACGGCGGTCGCGGTAAACAGCTTGCTGACTGACGCCGACTTGCGGATCGAATCGATGTTGAACGGCGCATGGTTGTCGTCTTTATGCGACAATCGGCCGAACGCTCCGCCGGCAAATATCTCTCCGTCCCGCATCAACATGTAGGAGGCGCATTGGATGCTCTTTTTATCGATTAGCTGTTGAAAATGATCGTTCAGCCGGTTGATGGCTTGAGGTTCATACCGCGCCTCTTCCGGACTGATATGGCTGAATGACATTTGTGTAAGCATGAGAGGTGTTCACCTTTCTTCCGCGGTTGACCGCTTTATAGTAGTCCCGACCATGCGATCGCACGGGGAGTGACGACGGATTCGTCCGTGTAGCCTTTAATGCTGGGAACGAAGAATACGAATACCAATTGTTCGACCGGGTCGATGTACAAGCCGCAGTGTCCGAAGCCTTCGTGGTTGAACGTGCCCGGCGAGCACAGGTCTTTGCCGTACAGCGACCAGCCGAGGCCGAACGGGTAATCTTTTTTCCTGTCCCCCCATCCGTTGTGCGGGATTCCTTGCAGATGATTTGTCGTCTGGATTTCCACCGCCCGTTTGGACAATATCCTCGTACCGCCCCATACGCCCCCGTTCAGCATCATTTGCCCGAACCGCCACAAATCTTCCAAGGTGGAATAAAGACCGTTGCCGCCGCGCGGCGGTCGTCCCTCGAACGGCTGGGGATTGTACAACTCCCCCCTTTCCCATTCGTCGACATAGCACACTTGTTCGTGCAGATGCCCGGGAACTTCAAAGAAGGTGTGCTTCATCCCCAGCGGGGCGGCGATTTCATCGATGACGTACTGCTCATACGGCTTTCCGGACACCCGTGAAACGACTTCCGCCAAAATGACGTATCCGGCCGAGCAGTAGATCCACTCCTTGCCAATCTCATTTTGCAGTGGCCCGCTAAGCAAAAGTTTGATCCAATTATCGGTCAGGCCCGATTCTTTGGCCTGCCTGTACCACCATTCGTACCACGGCAGCCCGTAGGGCTCGGCATAAAAGCCCGGATCAGCGGAAAGACCGGATGTATGCGTAAACAAATGAAATATACTAATATCCCGATGGAGCCCCGTATCGAATTCGGGCACGATTGAACTTACTTTTTGCGACAAGTGCAGCTTCCCCTGATCGATCAACCGGTGAATGGCAGCCGCCGTGAATACTTTTGTAATCGAATACACCTTGCGGATCGTTCCCGGCTGCAAAGGCCCGCTGTCCGGCTGCCACGTCTGCCTGCCCATCGATCGGTGCGCGAACACCCGGCCGCCGCGCGCGAGCAAGTAGCCCGCAGCCTGAATAGTCCCGATGTCAATCAAATGCCGGTAGTGCTCATCAAGCCGTTGCAGAGCCGAAGCGTCAAATCCCGCTTCCTTCGGGCTTATGTCCGTCCAACCGTTTCCTGTTGCAATAAGCTGCTCCATCGTACACCATCCTCGTCGTTTGTTTGGATAATCATGGAAATGTAAGACCTTACTATTGTAAGTGAGCGTTAAGACCGATGTCTATCCTATTTCTTGGTTAAAATAAAAAAATCCGGGTTTCCCCGGATCCTTTCGTTGACATGCCTGATTATGAAATTACCGTTCTACAAGAACGTCGGCGCTGAATGCTCCCTGTCCGTCTTCGTCCCAGGAAAGCTTGACCAGCAGACGGTCCGCCCGGAAAGAATAATAGGACGACATATACACGGCCACGGCATCGATGACTTCCCGTTCATTCAGACGGTACTGCCTGCCGTACAACAAACCTTTGGCGGAAAACCCCTGCCGTTCGTTATAGAAAAGCTCCACCTCATGAACGTTGTGCGGGGCGCTTCCCTCCACTCTCCCGCGGTTATCCTGAGCGGCGATATACACATGAACGGAGTCCAAAACATCCTGTTGGTCCAATAATATTCTCATCGTTTAGTAGCTCCTTCTGCGCATCTTTCTGTACACATACATGATCAAACCGACAATCGCCCCGATCACAATCAAATCCATAATCAAAGACAAGAAGGAGAACGATTGGTGCACGTAACCTCCGCCGGAAGCCGGGTAATAGCCGCCCCACGGATGCATCATCGAGCCGAGCATCGACCCTGCCGCGAAAGCTCCTACTACCGGCCAGAAGCTGCTGACCCGCGTTCCGGACGGAACGGTTTCCGAGTAAGTGCTGCCTCTGCTGTAAGTTCTGCCGTTGTTAGGATTAATCGAGCTTCCGCTTGTTACGCTGGACGAAGGACGCTGGTACCCTGTGCTGCCCGACGTGCTGCTGCTAGTGCTTGAGCTTGAATTGGAACTGGACATGCTCGGTACGGTCGATTTACTGGACGATCCGCCGCTGAAACCTGAGGAGGTCGAGCTGCTGGACGAACCGGAGCTGGAGCTGGAACTCGAGCTAGAGCTGCTGCTGTCGGTCGATGTGCTTGGCGACGTTTTGCTGCTGGAACCGCCGCTAAAATTGGAGTTCGACTTGGAGCCGGAGCCGGTCGAGAACGAACCCGAGCGTGACGACGTGCTGGGCGCGCTGCTTTTCGCGTCAACCATCGATGTATTAGCGACTAATAAAAGAGCCGTCAAAATTGCAATAACTTTTGTTTTCACTTTTTGTCTCCACCTTGTTCTTAAGACTTATCTATTCTATTTTATACCTTATACTACGGCGACACAAATCGAGAAGTTTCATCAAAGTTTCCACAAAGTTATTGCGGCTTGGCAAAAGTATGCGCCTTGGTCCAACTCGCCCCGCCGTCTTTGGTTGTATACATGACGGACGGCTCCTTGTTGTCCGTGGTGATCCACCAGCCCCGTTCGGCATCGGCCATTGCCAGCAGCATCTCTCCGTATCCGCTGAATGACGCTTTCCCGTTCGTCCACGTTTTGCCGCCGTCCTTCGTCCAGCCGATCGTATTTTGTCCGTTGTCGCAAGACGGGCATTGGCCGCCCATGAAGGCAACCTGGCCGTTCATGACATAAAGCTGGCCGGGCTTCGTCCCCGTATTCGACGGACCGTCGTTGTAGCCAAGCGGGAACCCGGGCGCGGGCCCTCCTCCGGCCGTCGAATTGGCGATGACGGTCTGCCATGTTTTGCCGCCGTCTGCTGTGTGAAACAAGGAGTACGACGTTTGCGTCATCCCGGAACCGCCGATGAGCTCGATCCATGCGTCATTCGCGCCCGCCGACCGGATGACGGCTCCATTGAGCGGCGCTGCCGATTGCCGCGACATGACCTTGTGCCACGTACGGCCGCCGTCCTGCGTACGCTGCACTTCGATGGCGCCTTGGGCCTGCACGGCCGCCCAGCCGTTCTCTTTATCGTGAAAATAAGCATCCCCCACGATATTCGCAGGCACGGCAAGCTGGGTCCAGCTTTTGCCGCCGTCTAAGGTCTTTGCATTCGCACTGTAGGCTTCCTGTTTGGAAACAAAGTGCAGGAAGCCCTGGTTGGGCGCTTTTCCGGCTTTGCTCCAATGCTTGCCGCCGTCGGTCGTACTCAGCAGCTCCGTGTTATCGCCAACGGTCGCCCACGCCTCCTGGCCATTCAAGGCGAACAGCTGCTTGACCGCGCCTGCGCCTTGGTACTGCATTTGCCAATGCGCTCCGCCGTCATCGGTTCTGGCGATCCAGCCTTCGCCGCCGGCCCAGCCGGACTTCGCATCGGCGAGTCGAACCGCCGTTACTTTGCCCATTTGAGTCTGGGCGGGCACCCTGGGAGCCGGGCTTTCGGCGGCGCTCACTGGAGGCGCGCTCGAAAGGGCCGTCGGCTGCGGAGATGCCGATTGACCGGCGGCGGGGCGGGCATCCGGATGCTGCGTTTCCCCGGCAGTCCCGACCGTTTGTTCGCACCCTGCAAGAAGAATGGCCATGATGGCCGTGTACATAAATATTTTCAGCTTCATTTCATATTCCCTCCTTATACTCGTATAGACGATGCCAACCATCAAAAAGTTATAGGCAAAGCTGCACTAGTATGTTACCGAATTCCGTGAAACATGTATTTTTTTCCAAATTCTGCTCGTACCATGTGGACATCCTGTAAAGGGCTTACTGATTTTCTGTCCAAATAAAATAGGCATGACTCGAAGATTTGACGAATACAATCGAAAACAAGGAGGGAGACTTTGTTACGGAAAGGAAGGATATCGGTTGAAGTTCATCTGGGGTAAAAAGGAACTGACCTTAATGATTATTCCGGGCGCCAACCGTCGAACCGTACGAATCAAGCTTCCACAAAGCAGCCTTTATGTGGTGCCCAGCGTCATTGCACTTGTGCTGATCGGTTTTTTTGCAACCATTTACTTGATGAATACCTACTTCAATGAAGCGACGACCACGATGCAGGAGTCGTTTGATGGACAAGAGCGTCAATGGATCGATCAAATTTCCCTTAAAAATGGCGAGCTTGAACAGCTGCAAAACAATTTGATCGACCTGTCGCAGAAAGCCGAGGAATTCAAAACGAAGCTGGAAGAAATCAAAAAGCTGAATCACGTCGTCCAACTGATGAGCCAGACCGGAGGGACAAGCACGAAAAGCCCGACTCCATCCGGAACAAGAAACGATGTCGGAGGTGAAGAAGTGCCCGTCAGTTCCGGGCAAGTATTTCAGCTTGTCGCCAATACGAAGCAAGGGCTCAGCTCGCTTGTCGGAGACATTAACCAGCTCCTGAGCAATCTGACGGAATCCGAGGCCAAACTTGCGGAAGCGGAGCGGCTCCGCAGCATTACGCCTACGCTGTGGCCGATCGTCTCGCACACGATCACATCGGGCTTCGGCATCAGACGGGACCCTTTTACGCAAAAACCGACCATGCATACGGGCATCGACTTTGACGGGGAACTGGGCGATCCGGTCTATGTGACGGCGGCCGGCAAAATCATCGAATCCGGCTATGACGATCAACACGGCAATCATATTATTGTCGATCATTCGCGCGGGCTGGAGACGGAATACATGCACATGAGCAAGCTGCTCGTCAGGCGGGGAGAAACCGTAACCAAAGGCCAAAACATCGGTCTTGTCGGAACAACCGGCCGCAGCACGGGAACTCATCTTCATTACGAGGTACATAAGAACGGCGTCCAGATCGACCCCACTCCTTATCTCATTTCCGATAGAAAGGATGAACGCTAATGTTCAAAAACGGCAAAGTAAGAAGCATCGATGCCAAAACGACCGATACGTTAATCGGCGAAAGCACGATTTGCGAGGGTAAAATGATTTCCGAGGCCAGCGTGCGCATCGAAGGCCAGTTCAACGGCGATATCGAATGCGCCGGGGATATTACAATCGGCGAAAATGCCGTCGTTCAGTCGAACATTCATGCCCGCGATGTCATTTTAGCCGGTAAAGTCAAAGGCAACATCTTTACCAAAGGCAAGCTCATCATAACGAGCTCCGGCATATTGATCGGCAACATCGACGTGCGTTCTGTCGTGATTCAGGAAGGCGGCATTTTTCAGGGCAGCAGCCTGATGAGCGCTGCATCCGCCGAGCGCAGCAGCGGCAAAGTGATCGACGCCAAAGCACATATGCAGCAAAAAAGCGAGCAGCAGGCCGCCGGCGCGAACTAAACGCCTGATCGGCTGGCGCGAAGCACGGTAACACAAGTAGTCGACCAACCGCCGTCATGCAGCGCAACACCGCGCGCTGGGAGATGCGCGCGGTGCGAAAGGCGCACATAAGCCGATGACATGCCGAAAAGGGCTGTCTCGAACTAACTTTCACCCATTGTGGCGGACGTTGAGCCAACTTTCACTCATCGTGGCGGCCCGTTGAGCCAACTTTCACTCATCGTGGCGGCCCGTTGAGCCAACCTTCACCCACCATGGCTGCCCGTTGGGCCAACTTTCACCCACCATGGCTGCCCGTTGGGCCAACTTTCACCCACCATGGCTGCCCGTTGGGCCAACTTTCACCAACCGTGGCGGACGTTGGGCGGGGTTAGTTTGGGGCGGCCCCTTTTTTCGGGACTGCACAGCCGCTCGCTCATGAGCCGGCGTGGCAAGCCTGCGCACCTTCGCAAGCGGCGGGCAAGATGCGCGGTGGGCTAGACGCAAAGCCTGTGGCAGCTGCGGGGGCAAGCCAAAAACCTCCGATTGTGCACGATTGTGCAGGCTGTTTAGTGAGAAAACGGACGGACGTACCTCCTTAAACGTGTAGAAAACTTGCGAACAATTAGATTGTTTATCAGCGACGGACGGGTTGCATCTCTTGCTCGGTTGTGAAGCTGAAATGGGGGGGGGGACAACGCGGCTTGAAGGGAGAAAACCTGCAAAAGTGCAGGTTTTTTCCACAAAAATGGTTCATTTTGGCGAAAAGCCTGCGATTGTGCAGGAATTTTCGACGAAAATGATCCTGAGCCCACGTTCGCGGTGAAAAGCCTGCACAATTGCAGGAATATTCCGTAGTCGGCGTATCCCTCGAGAAAAAGATGTACTTTTGCAGGTTTTCCTCGCGCAGGCGGATTGTGCGACCGGTTCTGACGTGTGGGTTGCCGGGTCAGCCTGGATTGTGCGGCCGGCTCTGGTGTGTGGATTACCGTAGCAGCCTGGATTGTGCGGCCGGCTCTGGTGTGTGGATTACCGTAGCAGCCTGGATTGTGCGGCCGGCTCTGGTGTGTGGATTACCGTAGCAGCCTGGATTGTGCGGCCGGCTCTGGTGTGTGGATTAC